>URYF01000058.1 GCA_900551965.1 uncultured bacterium | reverse complement strand
AAATTCAACAGGGCAGGTTATCGGAATTAGCCAATCTATCTACAATCCTGATCATAATATTTCAAATATAGGTATAGGCTTTGCCATTCCTTCTAATGAAGCTATAAAATTTATCGCAACAGTTGATAAAAATAAAATTTCACAAACTCAAAAAAGAAAATAATCCGGATTTAATTCAGGCACTAAAATCTTTTTTATGATATATTCATGGAATAAGATGAAGGGGCAAAAACTTGATTAAATTTTTAGGATTATGCGTTCAAAACCTTATAGAATGTTTTAAATATCTTTTCGGAGGAAACGTTAAATTTAGAACAGTAGTCTCGCAAGCTGCTGCCATAAGTTACGATTCATTACCGATATCACTTGTTATTGCATTCATATCAGCGGCAGTTATCGCTATCCAGGTTTCTAAAGAATTTCTTTTAACAGGTGCTGAAACCTATATTGGCGGCACTATTGCGGTTGTTATGATAAGAGAAATTGCTCCGGGGTTTGTCGCCTTAGCCATAGGTGCAAGAGCAGGCACCGCAATTTCTGCAGAAATTGCAAATATGCAGGTTACCTCTCAAGTTGATGCGATTAAAACCCTTAAAATCAATCCCGTTGGTTACTATTTCACCCCAAGAATAATTGCAGCAGCACTTACTGTTCCTATGGTTGTACTAATCGCTGAATTTATCGGAATACTTGGCGGAATGTTTGTATCATTGGGTACAATTAATCTTAACCCGTCAAGATATATGGCTTCTGCCTGGGCCTGGATGTCAACAAAAGATATCTATATAAGTTTGCTAAAAGCCTGTATCTTTGGAGCACTTATAGCTTTAGTCTGCGCAACAAAAGGCTATCAAACAAAAGGCGGTGCTAAAGAAGTCGGAACTTCAACAACTCAAGCAGCAATCCTTTCAACGATTTATATGCTTGTTGCAGACTTTTTGATTAACCTTGTGTTTTATATTGCATAAATGCGAAGTTGCAATGCAACCGTATCAATCTCAACTCTGGATAACCAATTATTAAGTTATGTAAATTTACCACTACAAATTTAGCAATTTTTTCGATTGAGAATACTTTATATAAATATATAAAGCTCTCTCTTCTTATTTAAACGGATAGGCCTTGGTATTAACAAGGTCTTTTTTTTATGCTTTTTATCTGATTAAATTTGTTACAATATTTCAATCTTAAACAGTGCAGAATTCTTTTGTTATATAATGTCTAAAGTAATAGAAAGGACTGTTTTATGAAAGAAGTTATAGTTTCAGGCATGCGCCCCACCGGTAAATTACACCTGGGTCATTATCTTGGGGTTATTCAAAATTGGGTTCAACTGCAAGATAAATACGATTGTTACTTCTTTGCTGCGGACTGGCATGCTTTGACTACAAAATATGATAAAACAGAAGATCTAAGACAAAATACACTTGATGTAGTTATGGATTGGCTGGCTTCGGGAATTGACCCGGACAAGTCTGTCATATATGTTCAATCACTGGTTCCGGAGATTGCAGAACTCAATATTTACCTTGGTATGATTACTCCGCAAAACTGGGTTGAAAGAGATCCTTGCCTTAAAGATATGGCAAAAATCCTTAAATCAAAAGACGGTCAGGGCTCTCAGATAAATTACGGGCTTATGGGATATCCTGTATTAATGAGTTCAGATATTATGATGTTTAATTCTGACTATGTACCTGTCGGAATTGACCAGGTGGCGCATATCGAAATTACAAGAGATATTGCAAGAAGATTTAATAACCTTTACGGAGAATTTTTCCACGAAGCAAAGCCGCTGCTTAACAATTGCTCTTTAATCTGCGGGCTTGACGGAAACAAGATGGGTAAATCTTTCCATAATGATATAAAAATATCAGATTCAGCAGAAGAAACAGCTAAAAAGGTTATGACGGCAATAACTGACCGCTCAAGGCTCAGAAAAGACGATCCGGGACACCCGCAGGATTGTGAAGTAGCATTCAAATACTGGCAGATTTTCGGATCAGAAGACGAAATTGCAACGGTTCAATGTGAATGTGAAAAAGGTTTAAGAGGCTGTGCCCAATGTAAACGCCAGCTTGCTGAACGAATTAATGCAAAACTTGCACCAATCAGAGAAAAACGTAAATATTACGAAGAACATATTGATGAAGTTGAACAAATTATAAAAGATGGTTCAGCCAAAGCCAGAGAAAAAGCTCAAAGCGTTCTGAAAGAAGTCAGAAGTTTAATAAAAATGTATTAATTTGACGTAAGAAAAAAAATTTGTATAATATTTAAAATTGAAAGAGGTAAGATATATGAACACAGTTACAGTTGTAGGCAGAGTCGGCAGAGATGCATCAGAAGGCTTTAAGTCATTTGACTCAGGCAAAACCAAAGCTAATTTCTCTGTTGCCGTAAACAGATGGGATTCAAAAACAAAATCAGAAGTAACAGACTGGTTTAATATTGAAATCTGGGACAAACAGGCTGAATTTGCAGCAGAATACGTAAAAAAAGGCAGATTAGTTGCTGTTGACGGTTCTATTGCTAACAACAGATGGGTTGATAAAACAACTAATAATGAAAGAGAATCTTTCTTTATCAGAGCAAACACCATCAGATTACTAGGTTCTAAAAAGGATGCTGAAGAAGCTGTATTATGATAATTAATTCAAACACCGTCGGTATTATTGCAGACGATCTTACAGGTGCAAATGATACCGCATTACAATTCAAATTAAATGGTGCTGAAACTAACATTCTGCTTAATGCTGAAATAGAACCGGCTGCAGCTGATATTCAGCAAGCTTGGGCTTTATCTACAGAATCAAGGAACATTTCGCCAAAAGAAGCATTTGAAAAGGTTAAAGAAGCCACCCAGCTTTTTGTAGAAAAGATTAATCCTGACTTTTTCTATAAAAAAATCGATTCAACAATAAGAGGAAATATCGCGGTTGAAGTCATGTCTATGCTGGAAGTTCTTGAATGGGATG
Source organism: uncultured bacterium (assembly GCA_900551965.1). Taxonomy (GTDB): domain Bacteria; phylum Cyanobacteriota; class Vampirovibrionia; order Gastranaerophilales; family Gastranaerophilaceae; genus Zag111. The sequence goes on along the minus strand of URYF01000058.1, from coordinate 6,902 downwards.
CTGCGGTTATTATGCCTGCATTTCCTCAAGAAGGAAGAATTACGGTTGGCGGGTACCATCTATTGCGCGGAGTTCCTATAGAAAGAACAGAAATGGCAAGAGATCCGTATTCTCCAATATCGGAATCTCATCTGCCGACACTTTTAAAACAGCAGCTTGGGGAAAACCTTGGAGAGTTAGTCGGTTTAATAGAACTTAAAACAGTTATGATTGGTGCAGGTCCTATACTGCAGGCAATGAATAAACTAATTGAAAACGGTGTTAAAATCATAGTTATTGATTCAGTATCAACAACTGATTTGGAACAGGTTGTTCTTGCTATGCAAAAATCTAACTATAAAATTCTGCCGGTTGGAACAGCTGCAGCAGGAAAAGTTCTAAGCAATCAGTGGTTTCCTCAGGAAGAAAATAACGAAATTTTATCGGTGAAACTTCCTAAATTACCTAAACTTATTGTATCAGGCAGTGCAACACAAATTACAGCGAGTCAGATTGATAAATTTGAACAAGATGATGATTACGAAGAAAACAGTTTAATAATTGAACTTGATATGAACACTGTATTATCAGGGGTTCAAGAAGAACTTGTTGATAGAATTGTTTCTAATTTAGGCAATAACAATATCGTACTTATTCATACTTCAAAACTATTGAAAAATTTTGACGGATTTTCAGAAGAAACAATAAAAGCCGATTTAACAAAATCAGGATTGGCAAATGTTATAACAGATTTTCTTTCTGATTTGTCTAAACAAGTTTTAGAGAAGAAAAAAGCAATTTTAATAACACTTGGCGGAGAAACATCCTACAAATGCTGCAATGCAATTGATGCAAACCAGTTACAGCTGATTGATGAGGTTCTGCCGGCTATCGCGCTCAGCAAAAACGCAAATTCCGATCAGTGGATAGTTACAAAATCAGGAAACCTCGGCGGAGTTAATACTCTTGTTGAAATTCTTAAATACTTCGAAAAACACGAAGGCTAACAAAATGGAAAAATACAAAAATAAAATAGCAATAACAACAGGCGACCCAAACGGAATTGGTGCTGAGATTACAATAAAAGCACTTAATGAGCTTAATTTACCCCGGGATAAAGTTGTTATAATTTCAAATTCCAAAATCTTAAACTATTACGGGAAACCGGATAAGGATTACGAAATTATTGAAATTCCTTATGATGGTGAAGTTGAACCCGGAAAAGTCACAAAAGAAGGCGGAGAATTTTCATACAAATCTCTTGTAAAAGTTTGTGAAATTCAGCCAAAAGCAATAGTTACAGCACCAGTCGCAAAAAATGCACTGCATTTAGCAGGACATGTTTTTAACGGTCAGACAGAAGTTTTGCAAAAATGTTTATCCCACGATAATCAGCTTGCTGAGATGCTTTTTGTTGCCAATAACTTTAGAGTGCTGCTTTTAACCCGTCATTGCGCGCTAAAAGATATTCACCTGACAAAAGAAATTGTTATAACTAAGGTAAAAAACCTCGTAAGAACTTTTGAAACACAATTTAAAATAAACAATCCAAAATTTGCGCTATGCGGATTTAATCCTCATGCCGGTGAAGACGGAATTTTAGGAAATGAGGAGATGGCTATTTTAATCCCTGCAGTTAAAGAACTTCAAAAGTCAGGAATAAGTATCGCAATGCCAAAACCTTCCGATACGTTATTTATTGATGCCGCAAAGCATTATTATAATAATGAAAAAGATGAATTTGACTGCTATATTGCAAACTATCACGACCAAGGTTTGATTCCTATTAAAACCGTTGCGGGCATAAAAACAGTTAATATGACAATCGGATTAGACATTGTAAGAACTTCTCCGGGACACGGGACAGCATTTGACATCGCAGGAAGAAATATGGCAGACCCGACAGGCATGATTGCAGCAATCAAAGAGGTTATATAACTACAGCACTTCGTGCCTCAAAGACATGTCCTATCTCTTTCCGAGCACTCCACCCTAGATTGTTATTTACCCCCGCAGAGTTTTGAATATTCACAATACTGACAATTATCACAAGGGTTATAAAGCGTATCTTTGGAAATCTTATCACATATTTCAAATAATCTTTTTTCATACTCCAACTTCAGGGTTTGATTAAACTTTATCACATAATTATTTTTATTTTTTAAATCAATATAGACAAAGGATAGTGAGTCATAGTTTTTCAAAAATCTATCAAGACTCAGCAAATAAATCATTGTCTGCGCATCATACTCGGGACATTTTGGGATAGAGCCGGTTTTATAATCAAGAATATAATATTCGTCAAAATCATGAACCACTGCATCTAAACGCCCACCGACCCAAAAAACGGTTTCTGCAGAACTTGAAGAGTTTATTAACCTGCAAGATAATTGATATTCTGACTTATAACACTCTTTTTGAAAAAACGGATTATTTAAAAGGCAATTCCAGACCTCACATTCAGATTGGGTCAGCGCGGATTCTATCCTTGAAATATTAATCCCTTGCAGAAAATAGTTTGCAAGAGCGTGGATTTTCTTACCTTTTTCAAACGGACGAGCGGATAATGGCACGTTTACATGTTCTATGTACTTGTAGTAGAACTTTTTCGGACAGGTTTGATATGTTTTAATCATATTTGGAGAAAAATTATTAAGCATCAGGTTCTCCTTTCATGCCCGTTATTCCAAGAAGTTCCGGAAATATAATATTTACCTCTTGGGTTGCCACTTTATTATACCGGTTCTTAGTTTTTGAGGCGGCAGTAATATATAATTTATTTTTTGCACGAGTAATCGCAACATATAACAGCCTCAAATTTTCTTCCAAAATTTCCTGTTTCAATTCATAATCAGATTTCGGCTTATAATCTGGATTGAAATTTTTCACGGATTCAATAAATGCCGAAGATTTTAGATTAATAGAATTTATCCCGAGCGGAAGATTTTTTTCGGTCAATTCAGGAATAAATACGATATTAAACTCATCCCCTTTAGATTTATGCATCGTCATAATCTGAACTTTACCGGCCAAAAACGTTTTGTCATCTTCATCTTCTTCCGAAAAGAATTTAAACCCGCTTAAATTTGGCTTTTTAGAAAGTTCTGCAAGACGGGAAAGTGCATATTCAAGCGAATTATTTTTTATACAAATCCTCTTAATCAATGTAGAAATAAGGTAAATATTTGATTTTTCAATATCACTTTTGAAAAATTGCATACCAATTTTAACAGCAAGCTCATTAGGGGTTAAATAACAGAGCGATACCCAATAATTCAAATCCCAATAAAATTGTTCTAAGTCAACATTATCAAGATAATCAGAATTAACCCCGATAAACGGATTTTCATACTTCCTGATTTCATTATCAAGCCCTCGTTTATACAGACCTAAATCCGCTAAAATTGTATAGTTATCCGCAATATTATGATTATCAAACGGATTTAAAACCATTTTCATGACAGCAAAAATAACTCTGAATATCGCTTTTTGTTCCAGGCACTGGTTCCTTGTAATAACCTTTAACCCGCTGTTTTCAATCAGACTCTGCCATGATGCAACCTGATAGTTATTCCTGAGCAAAATCCCAACTGTGTAATCAGGATTTTTAGAAAGCGCATCTTTTATAGTTTTTAAAACAAAATTCTTTTCATCAACATCTGAGTCGAAAACCTCTCCAACAACCGCGCACCCGCTGCCATAAGGTTGAGGATTTTTACCTTCTACAGGCTGCATAAGCATTTTAAAAAACGCATTCTTACTGTCATTTTTAACAGAAGCTGATTCAAGAAGCTTATTAGCGAATATCCAAACATCTTTTGTACAACGCTGCGAACAGTTCATCATAACATTATCATTTTGGGTAATAAAGTGTCTAAACCCTTCAACATCGGCATTTGAAAACGTTGCGGTAATAGATTGGTTAACATCCCCGCATCTTATTACATTTTTATACTTACCCGATAACAGAGCAATCAACTCCTGCTGCACACCTGAAGAATCCTGCGCCTCATCTTCAATTATATATTCACAAATATCCTGATAATACGTTAAAATGTCAGGATTTTCCTTCAATACTTTCACTGAACCTGTCAACATATCATCGTAATCAATTAAGTTATACTCTTTTAAATTTTCCTGATATGCTTCAAAAAACAGCTTAAACTTTTTCAATTTAGTATCGGAAATCAAGGTATCAAACTTGCCGCCGCCCGCCTTATGCACAGAAACAGCACGGTCAAATTCTTCCGCGGTTTTTGTTTCTATACGAAGTTTTGAAGATATTTCACGCAAAATTCTGCCCCGCTGCGAATCATCACAAATCTCAAAATCAGATGATAACCCGAGCTTTTCATAGTTGCCGTTTTCTTTTAAAATTCTCAAAGCCAATCCGTGAATTGTACTTATATTAGGAAGTTTTGCCGAATTTTTACGGACATTTTTAATTCTTTCTCTGAAATTTCTCGCCGCAGAATCCATATAAGTCAAAACAAAAATCCGCTCAGGATTTATTCCGCGTTCTAAAAGGTTTATAATCAATGCAAGTAAAATTGTTGTTTTTCCTGCACCGGGCACCGCAGAAATCCCCATAAATCCCGATTTATATTCAAGTACAGGCTTTTGGTCATCTCGCGGAATTATCTTAAATACAGGAGCATCAGTTATTTCAGTTTCTTCCTCAACCCTATTTACAATAATATAAGGCTCAACCCCGCCGTAGTTTTCTACACCGTTAGAATCAAACAAACTTGAATAGCAAAAAACTCTATCAGTGGCGCATAATGCAAGTTTTCTTAAAACTCTGCCATTCTTATCTTTTGAAAGCGAAATATTATCCTCTATTGTGTAATCCTTTTTATACCAGTCCTTTTGGAACACCCAAGCGTTATACAGTGGTCCTGTATCTGATTTTATCCACTCAGAACTTGATATATCCAGCCAGATTTGGTATTTGGTTTTAACATGATTATCAATCAATTTTTGCGGAGTAGAAATCACAAGGTCATTTTTATTTATTTCAAGAATAGAATAAGGATTTTCGGCAATAATCGAGTTTTCAACCTGCAGGATAATATCGATTTTGCGAGAATTAAATTCAACCCCGAAAACATTTTCAAAATCCATAATCTGCTTTAAGAAAAAGTTGAATTTATTTATTTCTTCAAACCTCAATGGTACATTACAAAAAAGCTCATTATAAATATCTACAATCTGATCAGATATTTTATCCGTAGAATTGGACAGTTTATCAATAAGAGTTCTGAAACTTTCATATTTTTTGCTGTAATCTTCATCAACAAACTCATACGGTATAAGAATTTTATCTTTATGAAAGGTTTCTAAAATATCAGCGCAATACTTTAGCGGGATTTGTAAAAATTCTGATAAAATAACCCGGATATCAAATTCTTCAAGCGAATATTTTAGCTCTGTATTGAGTTTTAAAATAGTGATAGCCGCACGCACAAGCCTGTTTTGAATAAGCTTTTCACTGCCTGATAAATACAATAAATTCACATTATTTTTAATATTTTCCCTAAGCGAAAATTTAAGCATTTCATCAATCACGGGAGAAACAATAGAGATTTCACAAGGCGAAACTTTATTAGCAAGCAAATCTTTAATTTTATTAACCGCAGCCTCAATCATTCCGGAGCGTTTTGAAAAAGATTCAAAAGAGAAAAAATCAAGATTATTGGATTCATCAGCAACCACATTTTTATATAACTCAAAGGCTGATGGTGCCATTTTGGAAATATCATCAAGCTTAACAATTTCCGCAGATTTAAACATGCTTTTGTATTTTTCATAATTATTTTTATCAGCACTCAAATAACCGCACCTGCTTGAGCCAAGCGGATCTATAGCAATAAAACTATCTCTAAGCTGCTTTGATAAATATTCAATAAAATCAACACAAATAGGTGTGCATTCATCCCCGTCATCGACAATCAAATATTTTATATCTTCAAAATATTTTGTATTTTTATAAATAAAATTAAACATCAAGCACTGGCGCAGATAATCAAAATCACGCAATTTCAGAGTTTTGCGCAAAAACTTTTTAATAGCAAGTTCCGCATCATCAGAAAACCCTTCTTTTAAAATTTCCGCCCGCTGTTCAACATCTCTTTGTGAAAGATTATTTTGGACAATCAGCGAATACCGCCTGAATATCTGGTGAAGAAGCGACATTCTTGAGTTATACCCGCGAAATTTAACAACATTTAAAATATCTTTTAATATAAACTGCGAAACCTCAAGCCCGGCAAGATTCGGCAAAATAACAGGATTATCAAAAATATTTCTTTCTTCCAAGAATGCCCAGTTATCAGAAACAGTATTATACACAAGAGAAAAAAACGAATGAACCTGAAGTTTTTCCAAACTATCAATCTCAAGTCTTTCAAGAGTTTTTTCAATAAAAGAATTTTTAAGAGTAGAATTTTGTACAAGAACAAGTATTTCTGAAGACTTAACACCGGAATTCAATAGCTGCGCGTATTTATCAATCAGCAAGCTTGTTTTTTCTGATGCAATACTACCCTCAATTATCAATTTCAATACTCCTTACAATGTATATTTTAGCATAAATCAAATAAAATCTACACTTTAAAAACGATTGTCAATAAGCACAAAATAAACTAATATTTGAATATCGAAAGAGTGTTATACAAACAATAAACCACGGAGGAAAAAGAGAATGGCAACTAAGAAAGTAATTTTATCACAAGAAGAACAAATCGGTTTCGCAGCAGGAGAAATCTACAACTACTTAAACGTTAACGGAACAACTTCATTTGCAAAAATGAAAAAAGAATTAGACCTTAAAGGAAACTTCGCTGACTTAGGCTTAGGCTGGTTAGCAAGAGAAAACAAAGTAGAAATTTCTCAAAAAGGACCTGCTGTAAAAATCAGCTTGA
>URYF01000057.1 GCA_900551965.1 uncultured bacterium | reverse complement strand
TTATTGATAATTTAATCCAATGTCAAAATTCTATCAAGACAAGCTTTTGATGAATACTGCCATTCGCGGTACGTTATTCGTTTTACCTTAAACCCGCAGCGTTCTAATATCGCCTGTTTTTTCATATTTGACATATGATGAAGCTTTTTACTGTCTTCCATTCCATCAATTTCGACAATAAATTTATTATCGACAACAAGATCCGCACTTAACCCGGCAATATCAACTCCGGCATCAACCTTGTGATCAAGATTTCTGATAGAGTCGGCAACCTCACGCTCAAATGAGTTTTTATACATATTTTCATCGATTTCATTATTTTGCAAAGCTTGCTGTCTGTCTTTGTACTGTTTTAAATAAGAAACATAATGCCTAAAATGACCGTCAGGCATAGTTTCCAAATCATGAGATACAAAATTTATACACTTGCTTCTTGCCCTTGTAATCGCGACATTAAACAAGTTAGGTTTCTGTAAAAATGTTATACTTTGCGGGTAAGAATTATTTGCAAAAGCCCATGACATAAGAATTATATCACGTTCATCACCTTGGAAGGTGTGTGCTGTACCGATTTCTATCTGATGTTTTTTAATCATATAATCAGAAAGAACCTTTGGCACTGAAATTTTTAACTGTTCAACCTGTGCTCTAAACGGAGAAATTATACCGATACTAACAGGCTTGTCAGGATTTTTTCTCTCATCTTCAATTATAATTTCATGTAAAGTTTTCACCAGCGACTCTATTTCAGGAAGGTTTCTGGTCGCATCCATATCAACTTTTCCATCCGGAACTTTTATAATATCAATTGCGCAATCTTCAAGTGAATCTTTTTTCATAATACGAATTCTGTCATTATAAAATTCATGGTTAGAGAAATTAATAATAGCCGGAAGACTTCTGAAATGTTCATCAAGCATCACAGAATTCATTGAATAATAATCCGCAAGATCAAACATTGAATTTGTTCTAAAGCGCCACATCAGCTGATACTTATCAGGAATACCGTATTGGCTTAGGAACGATTGTTCTTTTGCTTTTTCAAGGAAGGACAAATGCGGAAGCTGCTTATCATCACCTACAACTACAGTCTTTTTAGCACGGTACATTATAGGGAAACAACTTGCTATATCGCATTGAGAAGCCTCATCAATAATCGCAACATCAAACATGCCCGGTTTTAACGGAAGAGAATCTGACACCGCATAAGTTGTAACACACCAGCAAGGAAATGCATCTAACAACGGCTTAAAGTCTTCTTCTTCCATAATATTATCAGTTTTTTTCTTTCTGCGCTCAACCAAAGCCAGAGAGTGAACCTTAATTCTACGAACTTTTTTAGCATCACGCAATAAAGATTTTAAGGCTTCACGTCTTGTACTTTTCAAAATATTTATAGCCAAAGAATGTTGTTTACGCTTCATTTGACGAATTTGTTCCATCATCACATGGAGGTTTCCTGTTTTTTGAATATCAGATTCAATTTTGCGCAGACGCCATTTTTGAGTTACAAAATCAAGTTCAACCTTTAACCTGTCAAGATTTTCCGGCTCAACTTCAAAATCTTTTATATCAAGAATTTTTTTAAGCTGTCTCAGACTTGACATATTTGCAAAAGATGCAAAAAATCCGGATTTTTCCATGTTTTCAGCCAAAGATTTTATAACATCGTTTATATTATCAATTTCTGATTTTTTTAGCGGACGGGAAATATATTCAAGCGTGCCGACATTCATTGACTGCTGCTTAATTTCATCTTTTAAATCATGCCAGTCTTTTTCGAGTTTAATAATTTTTTCACACTTCGCTTCTGTTTCTCGAAGACAATCAAGATGCTGCCTCATATCTTTGACATCTGCAAAAATAAAATCTTCAACATCATCATTGAGCGCGAATTTTCCGGAAGTCAACTCTTGAAGCTGGATACTCAATTGCTTTTGATAATTTAATCTTCCGGCACGCAGCGCAAGATAAGGTGCCCCTAGTGCGTTTAATCTGTCTGCAACAACATCAACTGCTTTGTCCATACGAGAAGCCACAAGAACAGTTTTACCATTAGCAATCAAATGTGCTACAAGGTTGACTATAGTTTGCGATTTCCCTGTCCCGGGAGGACCTTGAACCGCAATCAACTTATTATTTTCGACATTTTTAATAACCCTCTCCTGAGAATCACTCAACGCTAAAGGGGTTATCGGATAAAACTCGCTGTCTGATTCTTTCAGCGGGAAAGCCTTTTCTACTGACTGGGTATATTCATCATTAATAACGCTTAATGTAGTTTCTCTAAAAACACCGCTTGGTTTTTCCGCAATCTGCATCAACTCATGCAAAACCCCGGCAGTAACAGCAGGACGCTTGGTAAGAATAATAGCACTTTGATATGTTACACTAAGCTTTTTAATATCGCCAACCGCCGCTTTTTGTTGATGTTCCTGAATTTCTTCATCAACAATCTCGTCAAAATTTTCACCATTAATTTGAATTCCTGATAAATCCCGAGCAGAAGACTCATCTTTTGACACATTATCTTCTTCAACGTCATCAGATGGATCAGATGAAATTTCAAGATCCGGAATCAATGATTTTAAAGTTGTCAGGAAGATATCCATTTTTTCTTTTGTAACAGGCAGGTCAGGAACAACATCCAAAATTCCTTCCAAGAATAAATCCACCTCATCATCGTCATCACCTTTTTTAAGCAAAGCAGCAAGTGCTCCGGTATTAAGCGATAAGACTTCATCTTGAAGTATGCAATTAATATTAACACCATTACGTTCAAGCTTGCAAGGCACATATAAAAGCGGAGTCAAAAACTCATTATGCTTTCTTGATTTACCGCTGCGGCCGACAAGAAACATATAACCGTATATTAAATATTTATCTCTGGCACTGGAAACCCCTTGCAGCATAAGTTCTGTCAAATTAGGGTTTGAACCGTCAAGCTTTAGATATTCAAGCCCTTGGGTTAATAAGGTTTCTTGTTCTTTTAAAAATATCCACTTGTTATCCTTATCCCCTTTAAGATTTCTAAACGTTGAACTTTTAACCTCTTCTCTTACACAATCGTGGAGATATTGGCTCAACTTTTTTATAAAACTGTTATTAAATGCCGAATTAAGTGCTTTTGTTGCTTCCTGTAACATAACTGACCTTCTTAAAAATTATACATGTTCCATTTTACACTATTTTACGCTAAAATCAACGTATGAAAATCATCAATTTAAAGTATAAAAATCTATTTTTTATCGGCGGGATAGTCAGAGATGAACTTCTTGGGACTAAAAACTTTGATATTGATATAACTTATGCAGGCAATGCAATAGAATTTGCTAAAACAATTCCTGACGCTGAAATTTTGCAGGTCAACGAACCTTTTGGAACAGTACGAATAAAACTTGACGGAGAAGAAATAGATATAGCCTCAACAAGGTATGAAACATATCCTCAAAAAGGACATCTCCCATTTGTTGAAAATATTGGCTGCAGCCTAAAAGAAGATATTCTGCGCCGTGATTTTACAATAAATGCAATGGCAAAAAACACCTTAACCAGTGAAATAATTGATTATACAACAGGATTAGAAGATATAAAAAATAAAAAACTACGAGTTCTTCATGATAACAGTTTCATTGATGATCCTACACGAATTGTAAGAGGGTTGAAATTTTCTGTTCGTTTTGGCTTTGAACTTGATGAACATACAAAAAAACTCCAAGATGAATATCTGAAAAATATAAATTATGATATGTCTTATAAAAGGCTGAAAAAAGAACTCATTGAAACCTTTAACCTAAATAGTAATAAGGCTTTTGAAAAATTTGTAAATGAAAAAATCTATAAACTTATTGCACCGCAAGAATTTAACTTACCAAAAATAAATTTAGAAAAACTTATAACACAGCACAATCCCAATTACCCTTGGATAATTTATATCGGGCTTTTACCCGATATCTCCAACTTGCCGCTTACAAAACAGGAGAAAAAAATTGTTGAAGATTTTCAAAATTTAAAACACAAAACCTTTAATTCAGATTTTGAAATTTATAAAACTTTCACAAATCTAAATCCTGAATCCATCATAATGTATGCAACTATAGCACCCAAAATCACAGAAAAATATTTTGATAAATTACAAAATATCAAACTGGAAATAACAGGAGCGCAGCTGCGGGAACTTGGTATAAGCCCATCAGAAGAATATCAAAAATGCTTCGATTTTATTCTGACACATAAAATTGAAAATCCTCAGATTACAAAACCTGAGGAAATCCAACTTGCTAAAAAATATTTTAATATTATTTAATACCAAAACTTGTTTTGATTTTTTTCAGATTACCGTTTCTTTTTTCAATATCAATAACATTATCCACCGCACGAATCAAATCTCTTGACTCTGCACCTTTTCTAAATGCTACTGCATAAGGCTCTTTTGTATAGCGCTTAGGCAAGAGTTCAACCGACTCATCTTTCAACGCAAACCCCAGCAAAATAGTATCATCAGATACTATAGCATCAGCTTTTCCGTCTTTTAAAGCCTTATAAGCATCAGGATATGTTTTATACCCCAATATTCCAACATTAGGAACTGCTGTTTTTAAACTTTTTTCACTTGTAGAACCAAAAACAATAATTGCACGCTTGCCGCTTAAATCTTTTAACGACCTGATATCACTACCCTTTTTAACAAGCAAAGCCTGCCCGGCAACATGGTAAGGTTGTGAAAAATCCAAAATTTCTCGGCGCTTCGGAGTAATAGACATAGTTGCAATTACCATATCTACATCACCTGAATATAATTTCATCATGCGATCAGAAGCCGTAACAGGAACAAATTTAACCTTTTTATCACTACCTAAAATGCCTCTTGCAATAAGCCTTCCAAGTGCAGCATCATAACCTGCAAAATGATTTTTCTCATCTAAATATCCAAACGGATAAGTATCAGTCTTAACCCCTATAATAAGCTGATCACGCGCGGTTATCTCATTTAAATCATTCGCCATAGGTTCTTCCTGCTTTTTACCGCAGCCGCAGCATACAAGGACAACCAACATCAATAATGAAATTATTTTCTTATACATTTTAAAAATCCTCTTTTTTCTATAATACCTTATTTAACCTGCAAGTCAAAAAAGTTAAATATATTTATTTTTTCTCAGATTTAAGCTATTATAAAACCATGAAAACAATAACCTTAATCGGAATGATGGGTTCCGGAAAATCTACAATAGGAAAACTTCTTGCACAAAATCTAAACTGTGCATTTATTGACATTGATTCTTTAATTGAAAAAAATGAAAATTCTAAAATATCAGAAATTTTCAACAAAAAAGGAGAAGCTTTTTTTAGAAAAATAGAAAAAGAAACCATAAAAAATAACATAACTTGTGAAAACTTTGTAATTGCAACAGGCGGCGGAGCCTTTGAAGACAAAGATACACGGGAATTACTTTTAAAAATTTCAACGGTAATTTATCTAAAAACTTCACCAAAAATTATTTTAGAAAGATTAGAAAATGATACCTCAAGACCACTACTTTGTGGTAATATGTCGGTAGAAAAATTTTCAGAAATTATAGAAATAAGAAAACAAAATTACGAATCTGCACCAATCACAATTACAACAGATAACAAGTCGCCAGATCAAATCATCAGCGAAATTACAGGAGTTTTAAAATGATAGATCTATCCGTTAATATTACAGAAAAAGAAAAGAGTTATCCAATCCACATCAACAATTCAGACATTGAAAAACTAAAAAAATCAATTCTGGAAGAAATTAATTACAAAAATTATATAGTAATTTTTAGCAAAAAAGTTTATAAATTATATTCAAAAATTTTAGATTTTCCCAAAGACAAAACCTTTATTCTAAACGACGGAGAGGGCGAAAAGAACTTTAAAAATTATACCAAAATTTTAGATTTCGCATTATTAAAAAAATTAAAAAGGGAAGATGCAATAATAGCGATAGGCGGCGGAGTTGTTGGTGATTTGGCAGGATTTGCAGCTTCAAGTTATATGCGCGGAATAAACTTTATCCAGGTTCCAACTACACTACTGGCAGCAGTTGACAGCTCTGTAGGCGGCAAAACCGCAGTCAATACCAAATTCGGAAAAAACCTGATCGGCGCATTTTACCAGCCAAAAGCCGTATTTATTAATGTAAATTTTCTCAAAACCCTCGATGAAAAACAATTCAAAAGCGGGCTTGGGGAAGTTATTAAATATGGCTTCATTGAAAAAACCTGCTGTCCTGATAATGATGCACATTTAATCAATTTTCTATCGGAATTTCAAGAAAAGATTATGACAAAAGACATTCTGACGTTAAAAGAACTTATAAAAATATGTATTGAAATCAAGATTTCAGTTGTTCAAAAAGATGAAAGAGAAGCCGGACTCAGAAAAGTTTTAAATTATGGTCACACCTACGGTCATGTAATAGAAAATCTTACAAATTATAAAAAATATACACACGGACAATGTGTTATTGAAGGAATAAATTTTGCACTGAAACTTGCCCAAAAACTCAATTTAACAGATAAAGAATATCAATTTTTATGCGAAGATTTAATCAAAAAGTTCAACTATGAACCTCTGCAAAAATTTGAAACCAACAAAATCATAAATACAATGTTAAGCGATAAAAAAGCAACAGATGAGCATATAAAATTCATATTACCCGTAAAATATGCACAGGTAACAGAACATAACTTCACCCCTGAAGAACTTAAAAATTTAATACAAAGTTAACATAATTGCAAACCCTGTCATACTCTGTTAGTATAGGAAATATAATACAGTAACAAAAAGATACTAACGGAGTAAAAATGAAATATAAAGATCTTCCAAAATGTCCAATAGAAACAACCCTGAAAATGCTGGGCTGCAAATGGAAAGTTCTTATTATTAGAGAACTTTTAAGCGGAACAAAACGTTTTGGAGAACTAAAAAAAAGTGTTACAGGAATTACCCAAAAAGTTTTAACTGCTAAATTACGGGAACTAGAAGAATTAAAACTGCTTGAGCGCAAAATTTACCCGCAAATCCCGCCAAAAGTAGAATACACACTAACAGATGTCGGCTACAGCCTCAGACCTGTGCTTGAAGCTTTAAAACTTTGGGGGAAAGATTATAAAAGATATACAAAACTACTGGAAAAAATGAATGCCCAGTAACCACTCGCAGAGGATAATTACGTCACTACGTGCCTTTTAATGACATAGTTTTGTTTCCCTTTAGTTAAAGTCACTTTCTGCAACTACTGATGCAATTAGTTCTCCGTAACTGTTAACTATACCATTGGTTTCTTCAACTATATATCTAAGCCCTTTTTTGCCTTCAATTGCCTGTTCTGCACAGTCCATAGCCTCATCCCAGTCTTTAAATTCTCCAATTAAATTCTTTGACAATTCTGATTTATCTGTTGATGTATATACCTGAAACATTATGTCCTCCTTTTTTCTTTATTTTATCACGGAAAAATTTATATTATATTTTCTAAATGAGTCTTTTTAACAGCCTGATTAATAGCATCAGTTTCATCCATAAACAAAGAATCTTCTCCAATTTGAGAAATAATCTCAAGTGACTTAATCTGATTAAAAACTTTTTCATTCTGAATCACAAGATAAAGCTTAATTTTTTGAGACTGTAAACGCACAATAATATCTTCCAATGCAAAAATTGCAGACATATCAAGCTCGGCATTTGATGAATAATTTAAGACGATACATTCTGTTTCCAGCATCTGGTCAAAATGCGAAACTATCTGCGTAATTGACCCAAAGAAGAACTGCCCGTCAATATGCAAAATTCTGATTTTATAATGCGAAGTCCGTTCAATTTTTGTTTCAAAATCAGTATAAGCATCCGGACTATATTGATTAGACTTAATATTCGTATTATCAGCAATACGTTTAGCATACAAAATTGCAGCAAGAATAACCCCAATACCAAGCGCAAAAATAAGGTTATAAAAAACTGTTAAAAATAGTACTGTTAAAAGAACATACAAATCATCTTTCGGAGCAAATCTAAGGACTTTTATAACCTTTAAATCCAAAATATCATAACCGATTTTAATCAAAATTGCTGCAAGAACGCAAATAGGAATCTGCGCTATAAACCCTGTAAACTTAAACAGCACAACAGCTAAAATTAATGAACATAAAATTGAAGCCGTTTTTGTAGTTGCACCGGCTTTAACAGCAGCAACACTACGCATTGTAGCAGCAGTCCCATACATTGAACCGGTTAAGGCACAAAACAAATTCCCTATCCCTTGAGATGCAACAAGACGTTTTGAATTATGCTTAACTTTAGTCAGGGAATCCATAATAATTCCGGTTAATAAACTTTCACTGGTTGCAATAAATGCCAGAGTAAGCGCAATTGGTAAATCTTTCATAATAATGTCATACGTGAAATGCGGCATATAAGCATGCGGCAGCGAAAAAGTTACTCCTGAAATCTTTTCAACATCTGACCCTAAATAATAAGCTGCAGCGGTCATTACGACAAGTGCTATAAGCTGAGCCGGTACAAACTTAGTAATAAAACGCGGAGTAAAAAATAACAAAATTAAAGTTGCAATCCCAAGCCACATTGCTTGAAAATTTATATGAGTAAACAACTCCGGATAATACATCAAAACTTTTACTGTTGACGAAAAAGTCTCCCCGCCCAATAATGGAGACAATTGCAGCAAAATTATAATCAGCCCGATACCTGTTAAAAATCCTGAAATCACAGGATACGGAACATATTTAATCATGCGCGGAATCGGTGTTAACGATATTGCTATTTGGAAAAACGCCGCCATTACAAGTATAGGAATTACATTTAAAATATTTCCAGAAACTCCGGCAACAATTATTGCTGTGATAATAGAAACAGGACCGGTCGGACCTGATATCAAGGGAAGATTACAACCTAAAATTCCCGCAACAAAAGACAAAATTATCGCACCCCAAATACCTGCACCGGCTCCCAAACCTGATGCGACACCAAATGCTAAAGCTTGCGGAAATGCAATTATACTTGCAATTATTGCACCAAATAGATCCCCTTTTAGTATTGACAAATTCTGCTTTATATTATTCAAAACACTCTCTCCTGTTTGCAATTTAGTAAATATTATCATAAAAACAACAAAAAATAAGACCCTTAGAATAAGAGTCTTATTTTAAACAAAATATATTTAACTAAAAATTTTTATAAACTTGCAAGTTTCATACTTACAGCTTTAAAAAACGGTAATCTTTCTTCCAATTTTATATCTGATAATATAGGGAATTGAACAACTACTTCATTTGGATTTTCAACAATATATTCAGCAATTTCTTCTTCGTTTACATCAACAATTTCAGAAGAATCCTCAATTATTTCGATATTTTCATTTTCAGTATCAATAGCTTCTTCATACTGAGAAATTTCATCAAACAAAGAATCATCTTCATCTATGGTAATCAAACCGTCTTTCATTAAGACTTGTCTTATTTCAGGTCTGTTCATTTCAACAGTAGGTTCTGTTGAAAAAAGACTGCTGAACTTCGTTGTCTTACTTCTCATTCTAAGATTGTTGATATCTTTTAAATTACTTCTAACAGTTTGTGCTAACATAAAAATTACCTCTCACCCACATATCCAGTATAGGGGTAAGCCGTAAAATTTACATACTCTATTTGATGTAGATTTTTTTCAAAAACAGTTTAAAAATTTTTTAACATAGTTTATAATAAAAATATAGATTATAAGGGTGTTTATATGAAATATTTCTGGTTGTATGTTGTTGCAATTATTGCTTCATTAGGCGGTTTATTGTCCGGATATGATACCGGAGTAATTTCAGGTGCGTTACTTTATATTAATGAAACCTGGAAT
>URYF01000056.1 GCA_900551965.1 uncultured bacterium | reverse complement strand
GAAGTTCGCGGTTTTGTAGGAAACGGAGTCCGTAAGTTAATTGAACGTGTACTACCAAATGGCAGTGAAAATCCTGATTTTGAAAAATGTCTTGAAATTTTTAAAAAGAATTATTCAGAGAACATGTATAATAAAACCGCGCCATATAATGGCATCATAGAGATGTTAAATAAAATAAAGGCAAAAGGTTATAAAATTGCAGTTGTATCAAATAAGTTCGATACTGCGGTAAAAGAGTTATGTAAAAGATATTTCCCTGATTTAATTGATTATGCTGCAGGAGAAAATGAAGCTTGCGGAATAAAGAAAAAACCGGCTCCCGATACTGTATTAAAGACTTTAGCAGAACTCGGACTAAATACGAATGATGCAATATATTCAGGAGATTCAGAAGTCGATATTATGACAGCTAAAAACTCAAACATGCCTTGTATTAGCGTTAGCTGGGGATTTAAAGATAATGAATTTTTAATCAAAAATGGCGCGGAAATTATTATTAATAAACCTGATGAAATTTTCAAATACCTGGATTAGCCAAAAAGACTTATTGCTCACGATATAAATTTAATTTATTTTTCTTAAAAAGAGGAAAATAATATGTCTACTGCAATAAAAAATATTCATGCCCGTCAGATTTTGGATTCGCGCGGCAACCCTACAATAGAAGTTGAAGTAAAACTATTTTCAGGCGAGTGCGGTACGGCTGCAGTCCCATCAGGCGCTTCAACAGGTAAATACGAAGCCCTTGAATTAAGGGATAATGAGCCGGAATTTAACGGTAGAAGCGTAAAAAAAGCGGTTAACAATGTAAATAAAATTATTGCACCGGTTTTGATTAATAAAAATGTAGAAAACCAGCATCTTATTGATAAAACTCTTATAGAGCTTGATGGCACAGATAGCAAAAGTACACTTGGTGCAAATGCAATTTTAGGGGTTTCTATGGCATGCGCAAGAGCAGGAGCAAGCTGTTACGGGGTACCGCTTTATATGTATTTGGGCGGGATAAGCGCCTGTATTCTGCCTGTTCCAATGATGAATATTTTAAATGGCGGAGTACATGCTTCAAACAATCTTGAATTTCAGGAATTTATGATTGCACCGATTGGTGCCGAAAGTTTTTCACATGCTCTGCAAATGGGAGCTGAAGTTTTTTATTCGTTAAAAAATATTCTCAACAAAAGAAACATGCCAACGACCGTTGGTGATGAAGGCGGATTTGCACCTGACTTAAAAACCAATTCAGAAGCAATCGAACTTATTATAGAAGCAATCCAAAAAGCAAATTATACAACAGATCAAATAAAAATATGTTTAGACACAGCCGCCAGCGAATTTTATAATGACGGAAAATATTTTATAAGAAATCACGCCTATTCAAGTACTGAATTTGTTGAAATTTTAGAAAAACTAGTAAATGATTATCCGATAATTTCGATAGAAGACGGCATGGAACAAGATGATATCGCCGGCTGGAAACTTTTGTCACAAAAACTTAACTATAAATGCCAGCTTGTCGGAGATGATTTATTTGTAACAAATATTGAAAGGATTAAAAACGGGATAAAAAATTCAATAGCAAACTCGGTACTGATAAAACTAAACCAAATCGGAACAGTATCAGAAACCCTTGATGCAATAAATTATGCCCAAAATAATAATTATACAACTGTAATCTCTCACCGCTCAGGCGAAACAGAAGATACATTTATTGCGGATTTGGCAGTTTCCCTAAACTGCGGACAAATTAAAACCGGCTCATTATCCCGCTCAGAAAGAGTTTCAAAATACAACCGGCTTTTAAAAATAGAACAAATACTTGGTTCTAATGCAATTTATTTGGGTAAAAATGCATTCAATCCAAAAACTTAGGCATTAAATCCCTTAACAACAGTTCTTGGAGAATTGCGATCTATCGGTTTCATAATTTTTTCTGCACTGTTACCCCCAAATCCTTGAATAACAACACGTTCAGTCGCAGGAGTAACCTTTTCTGCAGCAATTTTAGCAGCTCCCGGTGTACCATTTGAAACAATTTTTATTCCGGGCTCAGCAGAATCGGTAAAACCTTTGACGGCTATCCTTTTTGTTTCTACATTAAAAACTACATGCCTTTGCATTTTAGGCATTTGAAAGTTCGGGAAAAACCTCATAATAGCTCGACCAGGTTGTGCCGTAATGTATCGTGCAGAATTTTTAGGCCCCGTAAAACCTGCAATTATGGGTCTGATATTTCTTTGAGCATAATAATTTAATAATTTAAAATGATTCTCATCTAAATTAGGACCGCCAAAGCCGCTTATAATTTGTCTTCGCATCCCATTGCCGGTTTGCTTAATTGCACGTCCAAAAACCCTAGGTATTGACTGAGTTTTTACAGTTTTTCTGGCTGCATTAAATAACCCTTTTGCAAAATCAACTTGCCACATATTCTTTTCTCCTATTAATCCCTATAGATATATAAAAACATTTTGATATGAAAAATTGATTAATTTATTTTTATTTTTTATAATTGAGTTAAATATCTATAGAAAAGAGGTAAAATATATGATTATAATTATGGAACGTGATGCAACAGCAGAAAATATTCAAGCTGTCACAAACCTGCTAAAAGAGCACGGATTTCAAGTAATAGTCCATGAAGGAGATGTTCATACCGTAATTGATGCTCTTGGTGATAAAACAACTCTTTCTCCTGGCAGAATTGATGCTATGGAAGGGGTTAAAAAAATCAAATTCATCAGAGAACCCTTCAGACTTGCATCAAGAGATAGAAAGACCGAAGACACCGTTATTGAATTTGAAAACGGGGTTAAAATCGGTGGAGCAAACCGCCCGGTTGCAATGATTGGACCATGTTCTGTTGAAGATGATTATGAAGGATTATTACAAGTTGCAATTGCAGCAAAAGAACTCGGCTGCCAGTTTTTAAGAGGCGGAGCGTTTAAACCGAGAACCTCTCCTTATGACTTTGACGGGCTTGGTGAAAAAGGTTTAAAATTCTTGGCAAAAGCAAAAGAAGAAACCGGACTTCTGGTTGTAACAGAACTTATGGATTCTGCAGATCTGGATTTAGTTTGCAAATATGCTGATGTTATTCAAATCGGTGCAAGAAATATGCAAAATTTTAAACTCTTAAAAACCGTCGGAAAATGCGGAAAACCGATTATTCTAAAACGCGGTCCGGCAAGCACAATCCGAGAATTTTTACTTGCTGCAGAGCATATTATGTATAACGGCAATGAACAGGTTATCCTTTGTGAACGCGGGTTAAAAAGTTTTGATAATGCATTTACAAGAAACCTCCTGGATATTTCAGCAATTCCGGTTATTAAAAAATATTCACACCTGCCGATTATTGTAGACCCAAGCCACGGTACAGGTCAAAGATACTTGATTGAGCCGATGGCTAAAGCAGGATTGGTTGTAGGAGCTGATGGTGTAATGGTAGAAGTTCACCACAACCCGTCATGTGCTCTTAGTGACGGTAAGCAAAGTTTATCAATTCCGCAATTCAAAGAAGTTTTCACAAGATTAAATACCTTAATCGACACTCTTCACCTTGAAAAAAGTGCTACTTTATCTTGTGTAGAATAAATTATTACGAAATATTACAATCCATTAAAATACCCGTAGATTAACAACTTGCGGGTTATTTTTTAATTTTAAAATTTATTATCACACAATTCTTATAAAAAAATTTTCTTTATAAAGATGTAGGTTAAAAGGTTAGAAAGGAAATTTATTATGGCAGGAATTGACGGTGTAGGATATGTATTTGTACCACATACAGCAGTAGGAACTAACGCTCAGCGCAGATATACTCCGCCTGAAGATTTTAAACCGGGTTTAATCTTCCCGGAAAAGAAAGATAAGACAAATCCGGCAAAGACAGCAGGAACAATTTTAAGTGTTGCTACAGCAACAGTTTTAGCATACGTATTCAGAGGCAAAATCAAAGCAGGGGCTAAAGGACTTTGGACTAAAATTCAACCATATTGCAACGGTGCATTAAAAAAAGGTAAAAATTTATGGGAAAAAGGTGTT
Source organism: uncultured bacterium (assembly GCA_900551965.1). Classification (GTDB taxonomy): domain Bacteria; phylum Cyanobacteriota; class Vampirovibrionia; order Gastranaerophilales; family Gastranaerophilaceae; genus Zag111. The sequence continues at coordinate 5,968 of URYF01000056.1, read as the reverse complement.
AAATTTGTATCACCTTACATTGATGAATGCAAAACATTTGTGACAAATTTATTCAAAGCTGCACCTAAAGCTTAAATAAATCCCGGAAATTTATAAAAACATTGATTGGCGGTTTAATTTAATTTCTTTTATCTGTTCAAGATAATCGGAAGTAGTTAAATCGCCGATTGATTTGTAAAGTTCTAAAATACTCATCTGAATATTTTCCGCATTCATTTGAACCATATCATTTGCCATTTCAACATTAGACATTGCAAGACGAGTCATATCACGAAAACCCGACGATGCAATTTCAAGTGCCAGTTCATTTTCAGAAGCCGTTTTAAAAATTGCCTGCGCTATAACCATTGGCATATGAGAAATCAATGCCACAGCTTTATCATGTTTTTCAACAGTAGTAAAAACCGGCTTTGCGCCAAATTTTTCAATTATTTTAACCAGAGTTTCATCTCTCCCGAAAACAGGTGTTATAACCCATTTTGCACCATTAAATAATCCTTCAAAAGAATTTTCATACCCCTGATGCTCTGTTCCTGCCATAGGGTGAGATGGTACAAATTTATACGGACGTTCTTTCTTACAAACAAAACCTTTTAATGAACAAACATCTGTTACAACAGCTTCTGCCGGTAAAATTTCTTCCAACTTATCTAAAATTTCAAGGGTTTTATTCATCGCAGAACATACAAAAACCAAATTGCAGGTTTTTAAAATATCATAATCTTTATAAATATCTTTTCCGCTTTGCGATTGCGATACCGCAACTACTTCATAACCAAGTTTTCGCAAATCCTTAAAAATCGATCCGCCGATTAAGCCTAAACCTACAACACCTATTTTCATAAAATATTCCTACAAATCTTTATGGTGAAACTGCTTTTCACCTTTTACATAATCATTTACAATATGTCCGTTTCCGACAAGTTTGTATTTATAAATAGTCAAACCTTCAAGCCCTACAGGTCCGCGCGCGTGGGTTTTATTTGTAGAAATTCCGACTTCCGCCCCAAAACCGTATCTGAACCCATCGGCAAAACGAGTCGATACGTTAAAATACACCCCTGCTGAATCAACTTTATTCATAAATTTTTCAGCATTCTGAACATTTGATGTAATAATACTATCAGTATGCCCTGAACCATAAGTATTAATATGTTCAATCGCCTCTTCCGGCGAGTCAACAAACTTATAAGATAAAATCTTATCTCCATACTCGGTTGACCACGAATCAGGATTTGAAATAAGTTTAATTTCATTTAATTGCAATGATGCCAAAAGTTCATCAGCTTTTTCAAAATCCTTATGGATTAATAGAGTTTCAACAGCATTACAAGCGCTTGGATACTGGGTTTTTGCATCATATACAATTTTTGAAGCCATATTTATTTCTGCTGATTTATCGACAAAAATATGACAGATTCCGCTTGCATGTCCAAGTACAGGAATATTTGTATTCTCTTTTATATATTTTACAAGATTATTTCCGCCGCGTGGAATAATTAAATTAATATACTCATCACATTTTAGCATCTGCGCAACATCATCTCTTGAGAATACTTGCTGCACAACATTTTTAGGGAAATCCGCAATCTGCTCAAGCGCCTTATTTATAACTTCCAAAATCTTTTTATTTGTATTTTTTGATTCTTTTCCGCCTTTTAAAATTACGGCATTAGAAGATTTTATCGCAAGTGATGAAATTTGAGAAATAACATCAGGTCTTGCCTCAAAAATTATTCCCAAAACCCCGATAGGACAAGAAACTTTATACAAAGTTAAACCTTCATCAAGCTCTCTTGTAAAAAGTTTTTTCCCAATTGGCTCATCAAGATTTGCAATATCACGAACCCCTTGAATCATATCACGCATTTTATTTTCATCAAGTTTTAAACGGTTATAAGTAGATTTTGTAATCTCACCATTTTGAACAAGAATTTCCGCCTCTTCAAGATCTTTTTTATTTGCTTCAAAAATTTCTTCTTTTGAAATTTCAAACATTTGTGCAATTTTATTCAATGCCACATTTTTGATTTTCGTATCTAAATCAGCAATTTCCAACGATGCCAATTTCGCAGCTTTAGCTATTTCAATAAAACTTTGTTCCATATTTTCTCCAAAATTAAAGAATAGTAATATTATCCCTGGTTATAATTGCATCATAGTTTTTAAATCCTAAAATTTCTGCAATATTATCAGAATGACAGCCAATAACCTTTTTACAAGAGTCTGAATCATAATTAACAATTCCGCGCGCAAATTCATTTTTATTTTCATCAAGAATTGAAATTACATCACCTTTTTTAAATGTATTTTTAACCCCTACAATCCCGATAGGCAAAAGACTTTTTTCAGCCATCAATGCATCTTTCGCACCGCTGTTAACAATTATTTTCCCAATAATATTTGTAGCATAACCAATCCAGCGTTTTTTATCTGAAAGATTTTCATTTGATGGCAAGAACATTGTTCCTAAATCTTCACCCTCAAAAATCCGCTTAATAATATAAGGCTGCTTACCGTTAGCAATCAAAACCTTACCGCCAAAACGGGTTACAAGTCTTGCGGCACGCAATTTTGTTTCCATTCCGCCTCTGCCGCCGTCAGATACGCCTGATGCCAGAGCCATAATTTTATCATCAACTTCTTCTACTGATTTTATAAGTTCGGCATTCAGATTTGTTTTTGGATTATCATCATACAAACCATCGATATCAGAAAGAATAATCAACAAGTCTGCATCAAGTTCACTCGCTACAAGCGCAGACAATTTGTCATTATCCGAAAAACAAACCTGCAAGTCTTCTTTTACATAACGCAATGCAACATCAAGTGTAGAAACCGTATCATTCTGGTTAATAACCGGAATAGCTCCAAGTTCTAAAAGTTTATTAAACGTTGTTCTTAAACTCAAATACCTTTCTCTGACAGAAAAGTCATCTTCTGTTAATAAAATTTGCGCAGCAGTCAAACCATAAGTGTCAAAACCGTTTTCATAAATTGACATCAATTTACCCTGACCGATAGCCGCACACGCCTGTTTTAACGCAGTCCCCTTAGTATCTTCAAGCCCAAGTCGTTTTTTACCCAAACCAACAGCACCGGAAGTAATTACAATAACTTCCTTGCCGCTTTTTACAAGGTTTGCAATATCTTCAATAAAACTGTAAACCCGCGGTAACGATACATAGCCTTCGTCATTTCTTAAAACATTTGTTCCGAGCTTAACAACAATACGTTTTGCATTTATAAATTCAAATCTATCCATAATATTTTTATCTTATCACAACGAATAAATATATGCTAATAAATTACGAATTTAATTCCTAACCTTATTTTCCGTACCTTCTTTAAGGCGCTTGATATTTTCTCTGTGAAGATAAATTACATAAATTGCAGCAAGCAAAGCATAAGCAATATATGCAACAGGAGCGTTTAAAAACCACATAATCAAAGGTGATAAAGCCAACGCAACAATTGAACCTAATGAAACATATTTAGAAACCCAGGTTACAACACCCCAAACAGCGGCAATAATCAAACCGGCCTGCCAATTTAATGCCATCAATGTTCCAACACCTGATGCAACGGATTTTCCTCCGGTAAATTCCAAAAATACAGATTTGCTATGTCCTAAAATTGCACAAATTGCTGCTACAACAGGTAAAACACCCCAATGTTGAAATACAGTTGCAAAAAGTGCAGCTAAAACAACAGGCAAAGCCCCTTTTAAAGCATCTAAAAGCATTACAATAAAGAACCATTTTTTACCCATAACTCGTTTAACATTTGTTGCTCCGGTTGAGCCTGACCCTATTGTTCTTATATCCTGTCCTGTAAAAAGTTTAACTACAATATATCCTGTAGGAATTGATCCTATCAAATAAGAAGCGGCACTTACAAGCGCTAATTGTCTTAATATCTCTGCGTAATACATTATTATTTCTCCAAAATCTTTTTCATAGCGGTCATTATATCATATTTTTTAAACTATAGGCAAATTGTTATCCTAAAATCATTTTAAAACACAGATTTTCCACAACAGTCTGCAAATTCATAGCAGGAGTAAGTGATAACTGCCGTTTAGCATCTTCAACATATTTGATATCTTGCAATATTTTATAAAATAAGTGTTTATTTTCAAAATTTGATTTTATAACACCAAGCATATAATTCTGAATTTGATTGAGAATAAGCAGCGGTTCATTTTCTACAGCAAACTTATACAATTTACCTTCAAAATCCAGAACCTGATTACGTTCTATCACCCAGTAATTTGTAATAAATTCTTTTACAAGACTATAATCATAATTTTCTTCAAGAACAGACGGTACAAAAAATGACTGCGCACGTGATACAACCGTTGAAATTATATCAGAACGGTCTTTGGTTAAAAATATAAAAGTAGTATTTTTCGGCGGTTCTTCAAACGTTTTTAACAAAGCATTTGAAGCAGCTTCCGGAAAATTCACCTGATTAAGCGGCATCAAATTTCCGTCTTCATCTCTGTCACAAAATATATAAACTCTATGATAATCACTTGTTACAGAAAGTTCATTTATAATAGCTTTTGCCTGCCCGATATTAATATTTTTCTTGCCTTTTGTTGACTCTTCATCGTCCCCCGAACCTGCCTCTTTAAAATCAAGCCTTGTATAAATTTTCACGGCAGGATGAGTCTGTTCTCTTATCCAACGGCAATTCAGACAATTGCAATCTTTATTTTTATCTTCTGTGCAATTTAGAAATCTTGCAACCTCAAGCGCTAATTCACATTGCGAAGTAATATCAGGACCCCAAAACAGCAAACAATGGCTTATATTTTTATTTTCATCTGTAATCCCATTTAGAAAATATTCCAGCAATTTAGGATATTTTTGAGAGATTTCGTTATTGTAATATTGCATACTCAACCTCTCTATCCAAATCCAGTGCAGCCTGTCCGGATTTTATTTTAAACTCGGCATTTGTTAAATTTTCTTTTAATTTTACCAGATTTTTTAACGATACATTTTTCAATTTTTGTAATTCAAGCTTTACGCGGTACGGGTGCATATTGATAATTTTTGCAATCTCATCAGGCGAATACTTAATAGAATTTGCTTTTATCTGAATCTTGCCATGCAAAAGAGTATGCAGAACAGATAATATTTCAAGCGGATGTTTTTTCATCAAAAGTTTTTGATATTCTTCAAGCGCTTTTGTTTTATTATCACAAATAAGATAATCTGCAAAAGTAAATAAATCTTCATTTGTCACACAAATTTCTTTTATCATATCCTTTGATACAGGCTTATCAGCTGCAAAGATTTTTAATTTTTCCAACTCGGAATCAAGCATTCTCAGATTTGCTCCAACTTGAAGCAGCATCGCTGAAGCCACTTCATCAGAGATTTTTAGGTCTTTTGTCTTTCCTTGCTGCTTAATCCATGACTCTAATTCTGCGGTTTTGTATGATGGAATTTGCAAAAATTCTTTCGGATTATATTTTGATAAAACTTTGAAAAATTTCTTTCGCTTATCTATCTTTTTCTGACTGTCAGGCGGCAATTGAGCAGTAAAAATTATATCAATATTCTCACTGCAATTATCTAAAGCATCTGTTATCTGCGCAATCTGTTTATCATCAAAACTTTTATCTTCACTTTTTCCGCTCAAATAGGATAAACAATTTATTTCAACAAGCATTTTCCCAAACATCATCGGCTGTAATTTAAGCGCGGCAACCAAATCCGGAAATTTTGGATTGTTAAAATATTTATAGCTCATCTCCATGAAGTTTTTATCAAGTTTATCTTTAAACTTTTTAATTTCATTTGAAATATTAAATTCTTCGTCCCCATAAAAAAAGTAAATCATACTTATATTTTATAAAAAAACAATCTAAAAGCAAACTTGTATTTTAGATTCTTTTGAACTTGTACAAAAGTTTAAACAACCCCTCAAACAATGAAAATTTCTTTTTAATATC
>URYF01000055.1 GCA_900551965.1 uncultured bacterium | reverse complement strand
GATAATCTCTCTTGTTGGTATGAATGGGGAAAACACGGCTTTTATTGTATCTGATTTTAAGCCGTGGTCAAAACGTAAAAATTCAGAAGAATCATTAAATGGTATTTTAAAAAATATCAATAAAGAATTTGCAAATTATCCGGCTGCAACTGTTGCAACGTTTTCACCCCCAGCAATTTCCGGCCTTGGCATGTTCGGCGGATTTGAATATCAACTTCTGGATAAAGGAGAGCGGGAACCTTCCGAATTTTACACAGAAGCTAAAAAGTTAATGTCTGAGGCTATGAAAAACCCTGATTTTAATATTGTATATACTTCATATAGTGCAAATTTACCACAGCTTTTGATTGATGTTGATATAGATAAAGCTATGGCATTAGGGATACAGGTGACAGAAATATACAATGCTATAGCCTCTTATTTTGCAAAAATTTATGTTAATGATTTTAACAGATTTGGGCATGTCTATAGAGTTTATATGCAGGCAGATTCAGAATTTAGAGCCAGAATTTCCGATATTGATAAGATTTACATAAAAAACAATAAAGGCAGAATGGTTCCGCTGTCATCTGTTATTAAAATTAAAAATATTGTAGGTCCATACAGCAGAACCAGATTCAATATGTATCCTGCAATAACGATAAACGGAAGCACCAGAGCCGGAATAAGCTCAGGTGATGCTATGGCAATGATGGAAAATATCTCAAGAAAGGTTTTGCCTGAAGACATGGGATTTGCCTGGTCGGGTTCATCTTTACAGGAAAAAGAGTCAAGCGGGCAGATTATTCCGATTTTGGCAATGTCACTGGTTTTCATCTTCTTATTTTTAGTAGGTTTATATGAAAGCTGGTTACTGCCTATTAGCGTACTATTGGTTACTCCTGTTGCACTTGTCGGGGCTTTGTTGTTTCAATATGTAGCAGGATATTCACTTGATATCTACGCGCAAATCGGGCTTATTATGCTTATCGGGCTCAGCACAAAGCAGGCAATTTTGATTATCGAATTTGCTAAAGATGCACATTCTCAAGGGTTATCTATAAAAGAGGCTGCTATACAAGCTGCAAAATTGAGGTTTCGTGCAGTTATGATGACAAATATAGCTTTTATACTTGGATTGCTTCCGCTTGTTGTAGCATCCGGTGCCGGGGCAGCATCAAGGCATTCCGTTGGTATGACTGTGTTTGGCGGAATGATTGCCGTTGCTTTTATCGGAACATTTTTAGTGCCGGCATTTTATGTCCTGGTAGAAGAATTTAAGATTAACTTTGCAAATATGGTAAAAAACAATAATAGAAAGTAGTAATATGGTTAGAAATTTCATTTGGTTAATTGTAGTATTTCTTTTAATTCAGCCCAAGTCATTCAGTAGTAATAATATTGGTAATGATATAAATATTAATGAATTTCCTCAAAGTGAGAAAGTTTTGCCGGAATTAACAGTAAACCCTGATCAAGTTATTTCAGGTTCTGTTGTAAAAAATATTGAAATGACACTGGATAATTGTCTTCGGCTTGCACTTGGTAATAATCCGCAGATTAATGCAGCTTTTCAAGATATTTTAGCCTCAGATGCCCGCGTAAAACAGGTTTGGTCAAATTATTTCCCAACGATTTCTTGGCAGACAGGTTATACAAGAATCAGACAACTTCAATTATCAGATGCTTTTGGTGAGAATTTAATTTTTAACTATTTCTTGTTAGGTCAAATTTCGCTCCAGCAAATGCTTTATGATTTTGGAGTGACTCAAAACCAGGTAACAATCAGAAAACTTGATTATGAAGCTAATAAAAAAATTTTTGAAAATACGGTAAATGATGTTATTTATCGAACAAAAGATGCCTATTATAATGTTCTATATACCTATGAAAATAAACGTATTGCAAAAGATACAGTTGAAAAATTTCAATTATTTTATAACCAGGCAAAGGCGTTTTATAAAACAGGTATGAATCCTAAAGTAGATGTTACGATTGCAGAAACCAATTTGAGTGATGCAAAACAAAAGTATATTCAGGCTGATAATGCCGTAAATCTTGCAATAGCAAAACTTAATAATGTTATGGGGGTTCCTTATATCGAGCGTTATGACATAAACGATAGATTACAGTATAAACCGCTAGTTTTTTCATTTGAGCAGGCAATTGATACTGCCAGAAAATCCCGCCCTGATTTAAAATTAGCAGAAATTAGGGTTGAAGGAATGAATCAAACAGTTAAACTTACCAAAAAATCTTTTTTACCAACGCTTTCGTTAGAAGGACAGCTGCAACGGGGTGGAAGAACCTGGACTTCAAACTATGGTTACAACCTCGGCGCTTTTCTTACATTTCCAAGTATTAATGGCATGCTTATAAGAAATGAAATTAAAGAGGCAAAGTACTTGTATGATAAAGAAATTGCAAATGCCAGGAATACTAAAAATACCGCCTATCTTGAAATTCAAAATGCTTATTTAATGCTTGATGAAAAACGCAATCAGCTTCCTGTAGCTATTTTGCAGGTAAAGCAGGCTAAGGAGAATTACGAATTATCTTTTGGCAGATACAGAGTTGGTGAAGGTTCACCAACCGAGCTAAAAGATGCCCAAAACACTTATGAGCAGGCTCAGCTGACATATTACACCGCATTATATGATTACAATAAAGCGAAAGCACTTCTTGAAAAAACAATTGGCACAAATATCAATGATGACGGGGTTATTGAACTTGTTCCTTAGATTGTTAACTTATGTTAACATATAACTTTTTAAAAAGGCAATTTTTTCTAAAGTATTTACTTTATATATATGTAAGATATAAATAAGAGAGAGATAAAAGTTATGTTAGCAACATCAGGACAAGCTTTCGGAACAATGACCAAAAGAGCACCAAGACGTGGAAGAAATGCTGTTAAAGAATTTAATTATTTAGAAAATAAAGATAGAAGAATGAGGTTTAACAACTCACAGGATCCGATTTACTATGTATTTGATTGTATAGATAATCGCCCGGTAAGTACTCTTGCTAAAGAATTTGTAAAAGATTCATTTTTTGAAGTTGTAAACTTCGTATCAAAAGTTGTTGGATAATCAATAGGATAAAAGAGAAAAGAATTAAGGAAAAAGGATAGGAAACATAAGATAAGCGGTCAAATGACCGCTTTTTATTTTATTACGAGTATTTATCAGAATAATAACGTTTGTGGATAAATCTCTTCAACATAATTTGCCCAATCTTTTACAGGGAAAAATCCTATTGCAAATTCTGCGGTATTTTCACCCATTTGCTGGGCGCCCGGTACTTCTATTGGTGGACCTGCAGGGGTTGAACGTGCCGGATTTTTAGGATTTGAGATTATGCCGGTGCTTCTTAACAGTGTGATAGATAGAGTGTTTTGATACACTTCATATTCTGTCAATCCTTTTGTTATAACCCCGAATCCATTTGTCCATACAAATCTCTGGAATGGTGCAAAATTAGATTTAGCCTCAAGTCCTTTTACTTTTGGAAGATTTTCCCTGATATTGTATTCCGGGTCAAATTTTCTAGAAACAAGTAAGTTCATGTCTTCTGATTGAACTTCTTTTACCGGTTTATTAAGGTTAAATCTCACCTGCCAAAGTTTGTTTGAAGCCAAGTTTAACCATTTAATTTTGAAGTTAAGTAATTTTGATCTTTTATCAAGTGAAATATCTACACTGAAAAAAGATGTTACAACCCTCAAGATACCTCTTAATGGACCATTTGATACTATACGGGCTGATTTTATCTGAGCGACTTCATATATGTCATTTTCCACAGGACCAAAATTATAGCAATCTCCATTGTCCTTGCATCTCACAAATTCAATAAGATTTTCATACTTTTTAGCCTTGTCATATACATTAAACTTGCCGTTTTCAATCGCAATTCTTATATTTGAGTTAAACAAGCTTGTTGGGTCAATCACTACATCAGACGGCTTATTATCACAATTGAATTCTTTTAACAGTTTATAAATCGTTGTATAATCTTCTGTGACAGGAATTTTATTTGTGTTATGTAAAAGATCAGTCGGGAACCCTTTTCTTTTAGATAAAACTTGCGAATTATCATCAATTTCCGTTCTTTCAACCTCCAACAATTTATATTTATCAAGATATTTAAACGTAATTGACATGTTTTCAGGCTGTGTCAGTCTGATTTCTTCAATAATAGTATCCGCAATCTGCAAAATCTTTTTATATCTTGTAATATTTTCTTCATGAACCATATCGGTTGAGCAGCCGCAAATCCCATCATGAGCCTGATTTTGAAGTAATAATTTGTAAGCATACTCAATTACATTGTTATATGTGCTGCCAAAATTATATTGTAATTTATCTGCCATATCCAGTTTATATGAACATTCAGTATTCAGCTGCTTTAGTTTCATTCTGGCAGAATAGGATCCTGGCAATATAAACGTTTTTGAGTTGTCGCGTAACTCTTCATTATGTTTAGCCTTGAATTTAACTCTGTCAAAGTATTCAAATAAAGATCCGGGTTTGATTTCATAATCTTCAAGCAGTTCATTAATACGGTAAATCTGCTCTAATATATCGTCAGGGACATCCAAATGATCGGCGCCAATTGGTAATAACAAAGTATTGCCTGATTGTTCCGCAATCTTGTCAAGGTTTGATTTTAGAAATTCAGCTTTGTCTTCAATTGATTTGTCTGTTGAAAAAATATCCATAAAATAACCACGGATTAAGTTTACCGTGTCAACACCGTCAAACTTAAATTCAGATGGTAAATCCCCGCACCCGCGCCACACTACAGCTTTTTCAATTCCATATTCTTTTAATATTGCAGGAACATTTTTACTGTGTCCAAATGTATCTGCCAAATATGCGATAAAATCATTACAGCCGTATTTTTTTGCTGTTTTAATACCGATTTCAAGGTTTTTTCTGAAGCATATTCCATCTGTTAAAAACTCATCAACAAGACAATAAAATGGTCCTATAAAGAGCTTTTTAGCTTCTATAAGCCCTTTTATTCGTTCTTCATTTTCAGGTCTTAATTCCAGATAATCTTCAAGTGCAGCAGTCTGCCCGTCAAAATAAAATGATGGCAGTTTACCTTCTTCAAGCATATTAAGAACATGGTCAAAAACTCTGACAAGTCTTAATCTGAAAACTTCATATTCTCTGTACCACTCTCTGTCCCAATGCGTATGGAAATACGCTATTACCTCTTTTTTCTTCTTCTTAATATTAAACATAACCATATACTAACATTATTTGTATAACATGGCTAATTGTTAAGATTAGACAATAGTTGAATGAAAATTATAATGACAAACTTTATTATTACACTGAGATATGAGGTGTTTATGAATAAAATGTTTAAATTAATGACTACTCTTTTAATTTTGGGCTTAACAATACCAAGTGTGCAAGCCGAAAATAGAATTGTAAGTACGGTAAAAAATATTCCGGTAAATACTTATGGAAATACATATAATAATGGAAATGTTTATAGTAATGATTTATCAATGGTCGAAGATTATCTTTTTGGCAGGATATATAGAAATGAAAGTACAGGATCAAGATTAAACAGAATTGAGCGGCGTTTGTATCGCAGAAATTACGCAAGCGCAAATACTGCACAAAGAATGAACAATATTTTATCTAACTACAGGGATGATTATAACAACAGAAATTACCTTGCTGATTATTACAGTAACAGAACCCCTGCTCAAAGAATATATAACAGATTTATAGGACAGCCTACCGGTTTTACCCCTTCAATTATAAATTCACCGTTTGGCAGTAATTTCTTTAATCCCGGATTTAGCAGCAGCTACACTGGTAACAGGGGATATGGATACAATAACTCTATTCCGGCTGTAACAGGTGCAGGTATAAGAATATTAGATTAATGTAAAAAATTTATAAAGGTTTAAGAAAGTTACTGTTTTGATGGTACTATATATATTGTAGAAGACAGATAGGGAGAGATACAATATGTGCGGTATTGTTGGCTATATAGGTAAAAAAGCAGTAACAGATATTTTATTAGACGGACTTGAACAGTTAGAGTATAGAGGCTATGATTCCTCCGGTATTGCTGTAAAATGTCCGGACGGAATAAAAGTGTACAAGGCAGAAGGAAAACTTGCTAATTTAAGAGAGGAACTAATTCCGCATGCTTATGAAATTTCTAAGGCAACTGCAGGTATTGGGCATATCAGATGGGCAACCCATGGCGCTCCTACTGTCGTAAATGCGCACCCGCACACCTGCAGCTGCGGTAAACTTGTTCTTGTTCATAATGGTATTATTGAAAATTATAAAGAATTAAAAGTTGAATTAGAATCAAAGGGCTGCAAATTCAAGTCACAAACAGATACAGAAACTGTTGCACATCTTGTTGCAATGATTTATGGTGAAGTTCAAGATCTTACAAAAGCTGTTCAAATTGCAACAAAAAGAATTCAAGGAGCTTACGCGCTTTGTATAATGCATAATGATGAACCTGATAAACTTGTTGTAACAAAAAGAAATGCACCGCTTTTAATCGGGGTTGGTGAAAATGAGTTCTATGTTGCATCAGATGTTCCTGCAATTATTAAACACACTAAAAAAGCTATTTATTTAACAGATAACCAGGTTGCAACCTTAACTCCAGATTCAATAGTAATTGAAGATGAAAATGAACAAACTATAGTTCCAAAAATTGAAGTATTACCTTGGGAGCCTGTTGCGCTCAGTAAAATGGGCTATAAACATTTCATGCTGAAAGAAATTCATGAACAGCCTGATGTTATCAGAAATATTCTTGTAGGTAAGCTTCATACATCAGATTCTCCAATTGTTCTTAATGAAGTTAAATTAAACAAAGAAACTCTGAAAAATCTAAACAGAATTCAGGTAATTGCCTGCGGAACATCACTTCATGCCGCTATGATTGGAAAATATATTATAGAAGATTTTTGCGGTATTCCAGTTGATGTGGAAGCTTCAAGTGAATATATCTACAGAAAAACTGTAACAGATGAGCATACTCTTGTTATCGGAGTTTCTCAATCAGGAGAAACTGCTGATACTTTAACTGCTATTAAGCAGTCAAAGGCAAGAGGTTCTCATATTTTGATTATCACAAACAGACCTGACAGTGCTATGGCTCGTGAAGCAGACAGTTTGGTTCCTGTAAGTGCCGGTATTGAAGTTTCTGTTGCTGCAACAAAATCATATATTGCTCAGTTAACTTCATTCTACTTACTAGCTCTTTATATGGCTGAAATTAAAGGTACTATGCCTGAAACCGATTTGAAAGCTCTAAAAGCTGAAATGATGCTGCTTCCGCAAAAAATTGAACAGATTTTAGCACATAAAGAAGATATTCAAAAATGTGCCAGAAAATATTCAAATACCAGAGATTTTATATATATAGCAAGAGGTATAAATTATCCGACAGCTCTTGAAGGTGCCCTTAAATTGAAAGAAATCAGTTATATTAACGCTACAGGCTATCCTGCAGGAGAATTAAAACACGGACCAATTGCTATGCTTGATGATACAATGCCGGTGTTATCAATTCTTATGAAAGGTTCTGTTTATGAAAAGCTTTTATCAAACAGTGAAGAAGCAAAAGCTCGTAATGCAAGAATGATAGCTTTAACAAATTCTACAGATGCAAAGCTTGATGAGTTATTTGACTTTATTATAAGAGTTCCTGACGTGATAGAATTATTATCACCGATTATTGCAATGATACCATTACAGCTTGTTGCATACTATATTGCAGAATTTTTGGGTAAAGATGTAGACCAGCCTAGAAATTTGGCAAAATCGGTTACTGTTGAATAAATAGGATAAATCTATGAAACAGATAATTTCCGATATCATTAATATCCCCAAAAACAAGGATATATGTACTGAATATATTGAATCGCGTTTATGCGGCATATATGGCGAGATTATAAGATGGGCAATCGTTGATGTTTCTGATGAAAATTTAAAAATTTGTGTTACATACGAAAAAGAAGAGGCATAGAATATCTACGCCTCTTTTATTCTTAGATGTATATAGGAATTATATTTTAAGCATCCAAAACTACATTTTTTGAAGTTTTTTCAATAGCCGCTGCATCTGTGTATTTTTGATCGATTTGACCTGCCTTGTAAATATGTTTAGTTAAAGCATTAAGTACCCATAATCCTCCTGCCACAATTAAACCTCCTGCACCTAATCGGGTCGGATTAGCTAAGATTTTTTGCGCAATTTTATTGCTTGCAACATTTGGGGTTAAGGTTTTTATAATTTTACATAAACCTTTGCCAACAGTAGTTGCAATTTTACCTAGAAGATTTGGTTTGACAACTGCAGCTGTTGCTACAGCAGCAGTCGGAAGTGTTACTTTCGTATGAAAAGCTAATTTGTTTTTTAATTGTTCTTTCGCACAATCTGCGCGATTTGTTAAACTTCCTTTTGAACTATCAAACATAACAAGAACCGGAGAAGTTGCACTAATACCTGACATGATAACCACCTTTCAAATTTCTACTATAATTAACTTTCGCCTACTTCTATATAAAAAAAAATTACATAAAAAAATTGCCCGATTATAACATCAGGCGAAATTTTTTCTTATAGATAGGGCTTTTGCGGGTTTACAAATCTTAATAATCATCAAGTTCTATTGCATTTACCGGACAGCTTAACGCGGCATCAATGCATAAATCCTCAGTAACATCTACTTTGTTAGAATTTGCAATAGCTTTGTTACCGTGGATTTCAAAGACCTCAGGATTAATAATTGCGCATGCTCCGCACCCTACGCAGGTATCTAGTATTGTTACATTCATAAAAATATCCTCCATACTGGTTCACAGCCCATTTTGGAGGATATCTGTAATTATTTAATCCGCATTATATCTAATACAATACGCTAATCTTCATTTGAAATAATTTGTGCTCCGTTATTTTCAACAGATAATGTTCTTATTTCACATTTAATATTCTGTGCAGCCCAAGTTTCTTCAATAACACCTCTGATTTTGTCAAGGTTGTTTTTTTCTGAAATAACCAGTATAGAAGAGCCGGCTCCGCTTAATACACAACCTAAAACATTGTCAAAATGTTTTAAATTTTCAATAATTTTATCAAGTCCCGGAACAAGTTTCATTCTGTATGGCTGATGCAGCTTATCATGTAATGCTATTTTCATCAATTCAGAATCCTTTGAATGAACTGCTTCAACAAACATAGCAAGCCTTTGAGCATTATATATCGCATCTTTCATCGGTACTTCTTTTGGAAGAACAGAACGCGCAATATCTGTTGATAGTTCAAAATCAGGAACACAAACCGTTACAGCCCAATCAGATGGCCAATCAAGTTTCCTGTAAATAACACTGCCGTCTTCTTCTTGGGATGACATAACAAGCCCGCCTACAATAGCAGGAGTAATATTATCAGGGTGTCCTTCAATCTCACATGCTATAGTTAAAAGTGCAACTTCGTCTGCAGGTCTGCCCAAAAGCTCATTTGCAGCTATTAATGCACCGACGATAACGGAGGAACTGCTTCCCAGACCTCTTGCTACCGGAATATTTGAATGAATTGTAATCTTTAACTCACTTGGGGTCTGCCCTATTGAATTGTACAGAAGCTCAACAGCTTTATAAACAATACTGTTTTCATCTTGCGGTATATGATCAAGTGACAACTGGTCAATTGAATCACTATCTGCAATTATATTAATTTCAACGCCTGTACCCGGAAGAACTGTTTCTTCAATTGTAATAGTGTTATACAGCGGTAAAGCCATTCCCAGACAATCAAAGCCGGGACCCATATTTGCCGTTGTTGCGGGTACTCTTACACTTACTTTCATAATCTTAATCTACCTTTCAGATATATTATACCAAAAACACAGAAAATAAGGCTTATAATAAGATATTTAAAGAATTTGTTAACCTGTATAAATAGCTATATAATAAGGCTATGTATGAATTTCACCCATATTATACAAATGACGGTTCTGTAGGGCTATATAATAAAAGCTTTAATGATATATACCATAGTGCAACAGGTGCTTTAACAGAGGCATACGAAAAATTTATAATGCCTATAGATTTTGATCTGCTAATGAAAAAAGAATCTATAAAAGTTTTGGATATTTGCTATGGAATCGGTTATAACTCAAAAAGTTTTT
>URYF01000054.1 GCA_900551965.1 uncultured bacterium | reverse complement strand
TGATGAAATTCTTTGTATCGCTTCTGCTATAGATTCAAGGTTACAACCATACTGCTTGTTACTAATAACTGCAATTAACTGAGTTAAAGCATCCACCTGATCATCATGTTTCCCGTTTGGAAAAGCATTGATTTCAGCTTTAAAATCATCCAACCACACCGCATCTTTTTGCAACAGAACTCTACCAGATGCTATAAATAATGAAGCATTATTTGCACGGGTAATTTTATCTTCCTGAGGTTTATGGTTTATTGGATATAAACTTGTTGTTTCTTGAACAAATTGAAGTAGGTGCTTACTAATTGAACTATCTTCTATTATAAGATGATTACAACCAAATATTTGGTACATTTCCTGAATTTTATTGACAAGTGGAAGCATTTCATATTTATATCGTTTTACATCAAGAATATAAATAAGATTATCTTTATATTTAGCGGTAATACAAACAGAATAATCATTATCTTTCCCAGTTTTCAAGGCTATATCCCAACTCTGGAAAATCATTCCGCCTAATGGCACATTATCAAAAAATTTAAAATCATCAAAATTAATAACATTACCTTTCACTGGTATCGGGTTTTGCTGATATTGTGCAGAGAAATTGTAATTAGACATTGATTTCCTTTGATTTTCAAGAATATCCAAAGGTTCTAAAGTTGGATTTAGTGCTTCACCTGCTTTACGTCCAACAATTTTATCATTTGAAAGCTCAAAACATTCATCGTTTTCGGCAATAGCTGAAAGTGATAAAACTTCCCACCCATCTTGCCTAAGTAAGTGACCTGTTAAATCATCAATATGTAAACGTTGCATAACAACTATAATCACACCATTGACTTTATCATTTAATCTGGAAACCAAAGTGTTATCATACCAATTATTTACGTTTTCTCTTTTTACCTCAGATAAGGCATCATCAGCCTTTATCGGATCATCTATAATAATATAGTTTCCACCAAAACCTGTCAGAGTACCTTCAACTGATGTTGCAAATCTACATCCGTTAGCTGTGGTTTCAAATATATTTTCTGTATTTTTATCACCTAAACGTGTATTGAAAGTAGATTTATAAAAATCGGTTTCCATAAGATTTCGGGTTTTTCGGGATAATTCATTTGCAAGAGTTTGTGCATAACTCGCACATATAATTCTTGCAGCAGGATTATGGCCTAAAATAAAAGCGGGTAAACAAATTGAAGCACAATGCGATTTTAAATTTCTGGGTGGTATGTTTATTATTAATCGTTTAATTTTACCATTCAAGCATTGTTGGAGTTTATCGCAGATAAGTTCTAAATGCCAATTTCCTCTGAATTCCTGTGAGCCGTCTATTTCATAAAATGATTTCTGCATAAATGTATAAAGATCAGTTCTACAAGCAGCATATAAAATGTCCCTGTTATTCATTGTTCAATCTCCTTTTTATATAATCTTCCAATATTTGAGCATCCTGTGGTGTTAGTTCTTCTTCTAAATCTTTTGTCATCTTATTTTCTCCGGCTAAAATAGGTGTAAGAATTTTTATTGCAGAGACTTTACCACTGAGTGAATCCGCTATCAGCCTTTTTGCTAATGCTCGTTTTTTCGTAATTTTCTTTAATTTCCCGTTTTCCTGAATCGTAATAACTTCACTCATTTCTTCCAAAATATCTTCTGCGAAGTTATTATTCTTTTTCGGTCGTCCTTTAGGATTTCCTGATTGACCTGGTTTAAATTGATGTTCACGAGGCGGGCAACCATAGCCCACCTCGTATTTCTTCAAATCCTTATTTGACATCACAAATCTCCTTAGTATCAATTAGTTCAGCAGTTTTTCCTGTAAGATGTTCCCAACGATATAGAATTACATCGCAATATTTTGGCTCAAGTTCAATGATTCGAGCTCTGCGTTTTGTTCGCTCAGCTGCAATCAATGTCGAACCGGAACCGCCAAAGGTATCAAGCACAAGACCGCCAATTGATGAACAATCTAAAAGTGCATCAATAATCATCGGAACAGGTTTTACTGTAGGATGTAATTTTACAAGAGTTTTAGCCTGTGGGTTGCTGGCATGCATTCCTTTATATTTCCAAATGTTTGTTCTGTATCTTCCATGAATTCCGAGCTCTACATTATTAATATGTGGTTTTACTCCGTTTTTAAACACGAAAATAAATTCGTGCTGTGAGCGATATAAAGAACCCATACCGCCTGTGCCTTTATCCCAGACACAAATATTTTTAAGCGAAGAATAAACCTGATTGCCTGCTGTAACCATTTCATCAACATGTCGCCAATCCATACATTGATAGTGGATTGAGCCATCAATAGAATATTTCTTTTGCAGAGTCATTACTGTTTTGAGAAAATCAATAAATTCACTTTTCTCCATTTCTCCTGATGCAAGTTGAAATTCTTCATGCTGTTTTTGCTTGGTTACATTCCCTTTGATTTTTACGTTATACGGTGGGTCAGTAAAAATTACCTGCGCTCGTTCATTTCGCAAAAGTTTTTCGTAACTTATTTCTTCCAGCGAATTACCACAATACAACAAGTGATCACCTAGTTTCCATAAATCCCCCTTGCTAACACGCTTAGGAATATCAATCACGTTCTTCAAAAATTCCGAATCCGGATCAGCCTTTGAAGCATCTTTTACTGCATCAAGAGTCTCAGGATTGAGTATCAGGTCAAGTTGAGGAATATCAAAACCGGTAACAGTAGCATCAAAGCCTATTTCAGTATTAAGATTCATCAAAAAATCCAATTCAATTTTAAGAATCTCATTATCCCAACCAGCTTCTTCGGCTAATTTGTTATCTGCAATAATATAAGCTCTAATCTGTTCTTTGCTCATGTGACTCAAACAGATAGTTGGAACTTCATTCAATCCTAATTCCCTAGCCGCCAATACTCGTCCGTGTCCTGCAACAATAAAATTTTCAGTATCGACAAGAACCGGATTATTAAACCCAAGTTTTTCAATACTCTGTGCAATTTTGTGCAATTGTTTCTTGCTATGCGTTCTTGAATTCTTAGGGTTAAGTTTTAACTCTGTCAGATTCTGATAGCAGATTTTTAATTCATTCGTTTTTTCGGTCATGATTTTTCTCCTTTTATTTTTTGTACGGATTACAAAATGCATCCTATAAAAATTAGGAAAAATTTTTCAACATGGTGAATAAAAAATTTAAAAACATGAAAACACCTACTGTGAGTGCATTTGATACAAATTGTGTTGATAGGCTTGATGTTTTAATGAAGAAGAGTGACTAATGTATTAAAGAGGTATTTATTAAATGGCATTAAATATTTTTCAAAAACGAATTAAAAATTGGGAAGAACAATATGGTTCTTTATCGCCAGAAATTCAACGTAAAATTGACAAATTAGTTGAACATTATGACAGGACTCAAAATATTGAAAAAGAAAATAAGGTTCTGTCGATTACTGACGGAACAAAGTTGGTTCGCGAGTTTAAAGGTAAACGATACTCTGTAACTGTAATTCAAAACGGTTATGAATTTAACGGCAAAAAATACAAAAGTTTATCTGCAATAGCCAATGAAATAACCGGTACGCGTTGGAATGGAAAGAAATTTTTCGGGGTGGCGTGATGAAGAAACTTATCAGATGTGCAATTTATACTAGAAAATCTACAGAAGAAGGTTTGGAACAGGATTTTAACTCTCTAGATGCGCAACGCGAAGCCTGTGAAGCTTATATTAAATCACAAATGCACGAGGGCTGGATTTTATTAGATAAGCAATATAACGACGGCGGATATTCTGGCGGAACAATGGAACGTCCAGCATTTAAAGAACTTTTGGAAGATATAGAAAACGATGAAGTTGATATCGTTGTTGTTTATAAAGTTGACCGCTTAACTCGCTCACTTATGGATTTTTCGAAAATTATTGATGTATTTGATAAACATAATGCATCATTTGTATCTATAACTCAGCACTTTAATACAACAACATCAATGGGGCGATTAACCTTAAATATCCTATTATCATTCGCTCAATTTGAACGTGAAGTTACGGGTGAGAGGATTCGTGATAAGTTTGAAGCTTCACGCAAGAAAGGACTCTGGTTATCAGGTACAACTCCTTACGGTTATATAAAAGACGATCATCACATGTTGCATCCGGATCCGCCTTACGTAGATAATGTTCGGATTATTTTTGAATCATATCTTGAAATAAAAAATGTACTTAAGCTGAAAAAATATCTTGCTGAGCGAAAAATTCTGACACGAAATGGAAAAGAATTAAGCAAGGGTAGTTTGTATCACATTCTTTCAAATAAAGTTTATTTAGGTAAGATTATTCACAAGAAAAAAGAGTACGAAGGATTACATGATGCAATTATTTCAGAAGAATTGTTTAATGATGTACAAAATATTCTGAAAGCGAATGCGGTTGAAAGAAAACATTCAACTAATGCAAAAACGGGATCTTTACTTGCAGGATTGCTCTATGATGATAAAGGTAATAAGATGTCTCCGAGTTATAGTAATGCTAGCAACAAGCTTTATCGGTATTATGTAAGCCAAGCAGTTAAAAACCCTGCTGACTATGAAAGAGGTCAGATTACAAAAATTTCTGCAGGTGAAATAGAAAAGTTTGTGCAGGATGATGTAGAGAAATTGTTGCAAAATACTCATAAGATACAAGGATTTATCGAAAATTATTCTGTAGAACAACAAAGAGCTATATTAGACAATATACAGGCATTTGAACCTGATAAGATATTTTTACGAACGGTTATTAAGCGAGTTGATTTAAGAGTCAATAGTATAAATATTAGCTATGACATAGGATATATTATCAAATATTTTGCAACAATGGCTTTCAACGCAGAATTTAAGTATAAGGAAGAAGATGAGCAGATAATTGTCAATCAACTTGACGTACAAATATCCTTGACCCCGCAAAGGCAGAATAAAATTATCATTCTGGGCAAGCGAAATTATGATATGAAATTGATCCAAGCGATTGTGAAAAGCTTCTGGTACAACAAACTGGGAGCAGAGCGAAAACTCCCGCCAGAAGCTCGCAATGGAAATAATAAGCGCTTACGAAAATTAAGATTCCTTCCGCCCGAAATAATTGAAAGCATAATGAACGGTACTCAAGATCCGGAGTTGAATGTGAAGAAATTGATCGAGATGGCTGAGAAGTCTATAATAATGTAGATGGAGTATTTGTATTATTTGGTAAAGTACATGCTAAAAAACCGTTTAAATAATTTAACTGCCAGATTAACTTTGCTATAATGTTTGGATTTTTGTTATTTTTAACTATTTCAGAATTAACAAAATAAATATTATTATTTATTGTTGTTAATTGTTCTACTCCAAATACCCTCAAATAATCAATACTAGCCCATCCATCAAATTCTTGCATAGTAAAAAACGTATATGGATTTCTTTCAGTAATAGTTTTAAAAATTTCAAGCGCATTTGTATCAATTATTATTCTTGGGTAAAAAGCATATTTTTCTTCCAGTTCGATGGCTCTTAATAAACCGTTCCCCCAACTAAAGGTTTCATTTATGCATATGTCACCAACTGTTATTCCTCCGCGGATAAAAATATTACGTTCTAAGGCTTTCATTTGCAAAAAAGCTAATAATGCGAAAAAATTATATATTGATAGATCTTTGTCTTTTTCTGAATTCGTTTCAGGAGTTAATGTTAAAAGAATATTATCAGAAAATATTTTTATTTTAACATCGCATACTGAAGCGCTTTGTGTTGATGCAAGAAAATTTTTTGCACAAGTATAAATTTCGTTTACCTTATTCAGATTATCATCAAGTCGATCTTCTTGTATAAGTTTCTTTCCGCCAAGAATGTCTATATATGCAATAATATGTTCGGTTGTTTTTAGTCGTTCTAAGTTCATATTACTAAAATACCATAAACCTTTGAAAAAGGACTCTTTTTATTTGCGTAAAGAGAATTTCAGCACAAGCGGGGAGAAATTCACCGAAATTCGATTTCAGTAAATTCTCTGTATTCGGCGAAAGCCCGCACTGCGCGGGCAAATTCGCATTAAAAAAGAGGCTATTAATAGCCTCTTTTGATTAAATCTGGAGACAATAGAAGTCGAAATAATGTCCAAGATTTTCCCATTATGTATTTTATCCTATTTATAGTATTGCTCTATATTCCAATAATATCAAGCAATTTAGTTAGTTTTGTATCAAATTGATACATTATTTATTAAGAAAAATTTTTACAAAAATTTTGTAAATTTTACTATTTTTATCTGTTAAATTAGGCTGAAATCATGTTACCGCATGTTTTTCCATGTCAATTACCCATTTGGCTTACGTAAAAATACGGACTTGTTGATAACTTAAATAATAACTAAAATGTGAATGTTTTTAAGAGTTACAACAGTCAAATAAAAATTTAATACAAATATATCAGTACAACAACAAAGGAGAAATATAAATGGCAAAATTAAAAGAAAAAATTCTACAAGCATTGAAAAATGATAAGCAATTAGAAATTAAACTGGATGAGATATCTAAATCTCAAGAAAATTTATTAAAAAACCACTCAAATCCTGTTTTTAACCCAAAAGATAAAAATAAAATTCTAAAAAGTTTTACTGATTTACAAAATATTAAAAAATCCCTGCACCGATATAATAAACTGAACGAAAATAACTATGTCCAAGATGCACAGGAAGAAAAAGAAAATATAGAAACTGTCGTATTAAAAGGTGGTATTAGTTATAACAAATATGTTTGGCATGCAGATAATAATGAAGATACTTGTGATATTTGCAAATCTTTAGATGGCACCGAATTTGACTTTTACGATGAAGTTCCACAAAGACCTCACCCGAATTGCAAATGTACTGTTGAAATTCTAGAAGAACCGATTTCAGAGGATGAATCAGAAACAAGTATAGAAGAAAATGAAAATGAAATTCCATCTGAAAATCCAAACCCTCAACCGGAACAAAAATCACCACAGCCAACACCTCCCCCAAAAAATCCGCCGCACCCCCAGCCACAAAGGTGGATAAAACCTTGTAATGGACCAATAGTTGGGAAATATGGAGAACCAAGAAGCACACATACTCATAACGGTATTGATATTGCTGTTCCTGTTGGAACTCCAATAAAAGCAGTTACAGATGGAACTGTTATTCGAAATGGAAAAGCTGATGGTTATGGGAATTGGGTTGTAATTGACCACGGTAACATAAACGGTGTCAGAGTAACAAGTGAGTATGGTCATTTGTCTTCTTGGAGTGTTAAAATTGGACAAAAGGTTAAAAAAGGAGAAGAAATCGCAAAATCCGGAAACACAGGGTATTCTCAGGGTCCACACTTACATATAACTATTAGAAATGGAGTTTTTCAAGGCAGAGCTGTTGACCCAGCAATCTATATTGATTTTTAATTAGTTTTTGAAGATATATTATCGATTTGTTTACGATATTTTTCAATTACTTTGCTTTTTTTGTACATGTAATCCATTATTTTTATAAGTTTTGTTTGATTTACATCATTATCTATAAAATACGGATGCAAAAATGTTTCCATAGGAATAGTACTGTCTGTTCCTATGGGTACATGTTTAATTCCTAAATATTTTTCTTGTGTAATTTTCATTAATTTATCATACAATTGCATATCCGCAGCAGGAAGAACAACTTCTTGAGTAAGTACTATATTTATTGAATCATCCATATTAAAACCATTTTTTAAAATTTTATTTCGTAATGACTTTGCATATTTGACATCATTATCAATTTTTTTTATCACTTGCGGATACTCTTCGTCAATAATCTGTTCCATTTCGGCTTTGTATTGTTTGCTTAAGGTTTTAGAAATAGGCTTGTATTCCGCCATTGCTGGAATACAAAAAAACATTAATAATAACAGTATAATAAAAAATTTCTTCATAATTATCCTATAAGTTATTTACTTTAATACTTTTTACCGTCGGACATTAGTTTATAGGTTTTACTTATATCAAGATTGTAAAAGTCGAACTTTTGTCCAAACTTACCAAAAACAGCTTTGTATCTATATTTCAAAAAGGACTCTTTTTATTTGTGGAAAGAGAATTTTGCTGCAACCTGGGTAAAATTCTCTACATTACCGAAATCCAGCACAGTGCATGGAAAACGACACTAAAAAGGAGACTATATAAAGCCTCTGAAATTTTAAATTGGAGACGGTGGGAGTGTCTTGGTCGCTCGCGTGTAACGGCAATTCCGCGATTTGTTGCGGGTTTTCAACCCTAACAAATCGGCTCCAGCCTCAGCTCGCTCCCGCTCGAACCCTAGACAAGGCTTACGCCTTGTGGGTTCTCCGGTTCCACGACAATAGCAACAAAAAAGGACTATCTGAAGTAGTTCTTTTTTATTACTGGAGACGGTGGGAGTCGAACCCACGTCCAAAATGGATCAAAATAAATCTCTACGAGTGTAGGTACTTATCAGCTCAACTAATCCCGGGAAGTATCAAAACCGTTGAATTAGCCCTAGGTTTTATTTGGCAGGGAAACTCTAAACCCTTGAAGGTTATCTTGATACACTTACCTTCTGTTAGTGTACTGCGTCTTGCATCATTGACCTATAAAACCGGCAAGCTGGGTTCTATAAGTAGCTATTCGTCAAAGGACTAAGCAGCTAAAGCGTAAGCTCTAGAGAAGTCAGCTTCGATTACATTATTTTTAGCATTTAATTTGTTTTGCTCGTTGATTACCGGGAACAGCGCCCGGACCCGCAACCTATTTTCACCAAACATCCTGTCAAATCCAAAACGTCCCCATGGTGTTGTTAATGTTCTATTCTCACATTATAACGGTGTTCTATTTATTTTTCAAGCATAATTTTTAACTAAATGTAACGAAGTGTAACGAAAGAGGTAAATAGATTAAAGAAAAGAAAAAAGATGACCGATAAGAAAGATATAGGAAACAAGAAGAAAGGACTACCGTTATGGGTATGGCAGCATCACAAGCGAGATTTTTGAGTTTGACAGCTCGAAAAACGAACGTAGAGTTTGAAGGACAACAGATTAACCAACAACGTACAACATTGTCAAATGAATCCTCAAACTACTATAGTCAATTGTGTAATATGGTAGTACCGACTCCGCCATCAAGTGAAGATTTCACCAAGACAACCTATACATTCACTGACGGGTCAGAAACAAATACAATCAATTCATTGATAGCACAGAAAGACGGCATGTATATATTGAACTACACCCAATCATACGAAACAGAAAGTGTAGTATCAAACGGATCAGTAGTAACAACTCGCGGCAAAAAAGATGACGGCAGCTATGAGTATTATGTAGGAGCAACAAAATTAAGAGAAATGCACGCATTAACAGACGATGAATTAGCGAATGCAGAACCATCAGATTATGCAGATGACCCGTATTTGTCAACATTGGAAACCTCAGAATTACGCGATGTATTGAGAATGGAAAACCAGTATATCGGAATGTTAGCGGAAAAATACGGTCAGTCTGAGTGGTTTGTAAAATACCAGAAGAATTCGACAACCGGCTCATACGAACCTGTATTTTATAACAAAGAACAGGTAGCAAATGCAGATTACAGTGATAAAACAGATACATCATTGTCCGGAATCAAATCATATGTATATGGTCAAACAATCGAAACCCGAGAAGTAAAGAATGCCCAAGCCCGAGTAGAACAAGATACATCAGGCAGATACATTAGCATCTATATATATGAAATGAATTCAGACGGTACAGTGAACACCGATAAACCTGGTACAGAATATATGTTAACAGCATCAACCCAGTGTGATGACAATGCATATAACGATGCAATGAATCAGTATAATTATAATAAGGCAAAATATGATCAGGATATCCAATCAATAAACGCAAAAATCGAAATAATCCAGGGTCAGGATAAGGACTTAGAATTGCGTTTGAAACAGTTGGATACAGAAGAGAATGCAATATCAACGGAATTAGATGCTGTTAAGAAAGTAATATCTAAAAACGTAGAATCTTCATTCAAAACGTTTAATGCTTAATTCTCTTCTTCCAGAAAATATAAACAGAGTTGAAGGAATTAGTGATACTAATAACGAGAAGCCTTTAACTTGCGAAAAAAGAAAAAATAAATAAAGAATAAAAAACAAAAAATAAAAAAGATTTCCTTTCCCTTTTTCCTATTGATTTTCCAACGACTTCCACAAGTCGTTTTTTTTTGATAAGTGAACATATTTAAGACCATCTTTTT
>URYF01000053.1 GCA_900551965.1 uncultured bacterium | reverse complement strand
ATTGAAATGAGCAAAAAATTTGAGAGACATTTCAAAAAAATAACGAGGGCTTAAAGTAATAAAACTTTAAACCCTCACTTTAAGTTTGCCCTTTTATATTGTTTATCCATCAAAAATGCAAAGGTAGTCATCAAAAAACTAAAGCGGTCTGTAATAAACAGACCGCTTTTTTACTTGCAATTTATATTAGGTCAAGTTAACATAACTTTAATTGGTTTTTCGTAGAACTATCACATCTACACATACTTATTTATAATAGTATAATATCACATTTTTATCTATAGGTCAACTAATATAAATGTTTAGTTTTTCCTATTCAAATACAGTTAATTTATCTCAAAACAATTATGTGAAATTTATTCTTATTTTAAAGTAAAAGGAGTAAATCAAATGTCCAAATACGGAAGCAGTATTTATAAACGAAAAGACGGCAGATGGGAAGGTCGTTATGTTGTAGGATACAAAAATAATCGTTCGATTTATAAATCAGTTTATGCAAAAAGCGTAAATGAATTAGAACAAAAAATGCAATGTGTTTTAGTCAATAATATAGACAAGTCTATTACATTTATAGAACTGATTTATTCTTGGCTATGCTATGGTAAAATTAAAAATAAAAAATCGACTCATGATAAATACAGTTATATCATAGACAAGCATATAAAAAACGAAATCGGCGAAACACGACTAAAAGATCTTACATCTGTTCAAGTCAATCAATTTTTAAATAACAAATTAAATAATTATTCCTCATCGTATGTTAAAACAATGGCAATAATTATTAAGTCTGCAATTGATTATGGGCATAAGGAACAGTTAGCTGAGTTGTCTAATATTCAAGTGAATATGCCCTTTTCGCCTAATAAAGAAGTCATTATTTTAGAACTTGATGAGCAACGACAATTAGAAACATACATCAAATATAACCAAAGCCTTACGGCATTAGGTGTAATGTTATCTCTTTATGCTGGATTAAGAATCGGTGAAGTTTGTGCTTTACGATGGAACAATATTGATTTCAAAAATCATATTATCACAGTAGATTCCACTATTATCCGTATTAAAAATGAAAATAATAAATGGATATATAAAATCGGACCACCTAAAACCACGCATTCAAAACGAGATATTCCGATTACAGATAATCTTTATCAGTTGCTAACAGCAGAATTTAGCAATAAAAAATCGCCATATATTGTTTCGAGTCAAGAAAGTTTTTTAAATATAAGAACTTTTGAATATAGGTATCACAAGTTATTGAAAGATGCAGATTTGTATCCACATCATTTTCATACATTCAGACATACTTTTGCAACACGATGCATTGAAAGCGGAGTCGATATCAAGACACTTAGTGAAATATTAGGTCACTCAAGCGTTTCCTTTACCCTGAATACTTATGTGCATCCGTCTTTTCAAGAAAAATGTATTCAAATGGAAAAATTGAATAATTTGACGGGATAATATTCTCGTCATTATGGTCAAAATAAGTGAGCAATTTGTTTATATAAACGGATTGCTCACTTTATTCGTAGATGTGATAGTTCTACGAAAATTTCAAATAGTACGCTAATGGCATATAGAATTCCGAAAACCGTTAATGTAATATTAATATGATTGGATATTGACATTATGTGAATAAGCAAAACCTAATAAATTCACATTATTATATAGCATATCTATTTTCGTTTGAAAGGAGAAATAATTATGGATGAAAAAGAAGTACACTTAAGATTATAACACATTTATATTATAACCAAAAAGACAACAAAAATAAAACCAATGGAGGAAAAAATGAAAAACTCAGTGTGGAAAAAGGTTCTTTGTACCGTTTTAGCTGTTGTTCTTGTTGCAGGCGTTTCCGCTGGTACTGCAACAGTTATAACTAATCAAAGAGCAAAAAGTGTTAGCGGTACACAAGCAAAATCCGCTTATGATTTAGCTGTTGATAATGGCTATGACGGCACAATGGAACAATGGCTTGCCTCTCTTGTTGGCGAAGCTGGAGAAAACGGCAAATCCGCTTATGACTTGGCTGTTGATAATGGTTACAAGGGCGATACAACCGAATGGTTAAAAACTCTTATCGGCGCTAATGGTACAAATGGTACTAATGGCAAATCAGCTTATGAGCTTGCAGTCGCCAACGGTTACAAAGGTACCGAACAAGAATGGATTAACAATCTTATGGATAAATCCGGCGTAACAGTTAAAAACGGCAAAAATGGTAAAGATGGCGCTAATGGCAAAGACGGTAAAGACGGCACTAACGGCAAAGATGGTGCAAATGGTTTAAACGGTCAGTCAGCCTATCAACTTGCAGTTGCCAACGGATATAAAGGTTCTCTTACCGATTGGTTGCTCTCGCTCTCAGGTGCAAAAGGAACAGACGGTAAAGACGGCAAATCCGCTTATCAAATTGCAGTAGACAATGGCTACACAGGTACTGAAGCAGAATGGATTTCATCTATTCTTGATAAAACAGGAAAAGATGGCAAAGATGGTAAAAACGGTGAATCTGCTTATGAAGTTGCTGTTAGAAATGGTTATACCGGAACAGAGGCACAATGGCTTGCATCTCTTGTTGGTGAAGCAGGAGAAGCAGGACAAAATGGTACTAATGGTAAATCTGCGTATGAACTCGCTTTAGATAACGGATTCAGCGGCTCACTTCAAGACTGGTTGCAATCACTCGTCGGCGCTAAAGGTGCTGACGGTATTAACGGCAAAGATGGTAAAGACGGCGTCAATGGCACAAACGGTGTTGACGGAAAAGATGGAATTAACGGTGTAGACGGTAAAGACGGTACAAATGGTGCTGATGGCAAGTCTGCATATGAAATTGCTGTTGATAATGGATATATCGGAACCATTGAAGAATGGCTTGGCTCTTTAGTCGGTGCTAAAGGTGAAACCGGAGCAAAAGGTGACAAGGGAGAAAAAGGTTCTGATGGCGAAAACGGTAAGTCTGCTTACGAACTTGCTGTCGATAAAGGTTTTTCAGGAACAGAAGAAGCATGGCTTGCATCTCTTGTTGGCAAGAACGGTAAGGATGGTACAAATGGTACTGACGGTAAAGACGGAAGTAACGGTAAATCTGCATATGAACTTGCTGTAGATCACGGATATACCGGTACTGAGGAAGAATGGCTCGAATCTCTTAAGGGTACAGGAACAGGAACAGGAACTAATGGCAAGGATGGTAAAGACGGTAAGTCTGCATATCAAATTGCTGTTGATAACGGATATCAAGGCACAGCTTCAGAATGGCTTGAATCTTTGAAAGGTACAGCAGGAAGCAATGGTAAGTCTGCTTACGAAATTGCAGTTGATAATGGCTTTGAAGGAACCGAAACCGAGTGGCTTGCTTCACTTGCCGGCAAAACCGGTGCTTATGGTAAAGACGGTAAATCCGCATATGAACTTGCAAAAGATAATGGCTTTACCGGTTCTCTTTCTGAATGGCTTGATTCTTTAATTGGTCAGGACGGTAAAGACGGAGTTGATGGTAAAGACGGTAAGAACGGTCTTTCGGCATATGAACTTGCTGTTCAAAATGGTTATGAAGGTTCATTAACCGAATGGCTTGCCTCTCTTATTGGTAAAAACGGAGCAGATGGTAAGTCCGCATATCAGCTTGCAGTTGATAATGGTTATGTCGGCACACTCCAGGAATGGCTTGCTACATTGGTCGGTGCAGTTGGTGAAGACGGTAAATCTGCTTACGAAATTGCTGTTGAACATGGTTATCAAGGTTCTGAAAGCGATTGGTTAAAGTCCCTTTCGGGCAAAGATGGTAAGTCCGCATATCAAATTGCTGTAGAATATGGCTATACCGGCACTGAAGAAGAATGGCTTGCTTCTCTTCATGGCAAGGATGGTAAAGATGGAACAAACGGCAAAGACGGTGCTAACGGTACTAATGGTGTAGGCGTTAAGAATGCCTATGTTAATTCGGATAAACATCTCATTCTTGTATTAGATAACGGTAACGAGATTGATGCAGGATATGTAGGCGTTAAAGATACAACAGAGCCTTCAACTACATATACAGTTGTATTTAAAGATTATGACGGCTCAGTACTTAAAACTGAAACTGTCGCTGCCGGTAAATCCGCAACAGCTCCTGCTGCTCCTGACAGAGAAGGTTATGTGTTCTCTAAATGGGATAAGACATTCACAAATGTAACAAGCAATATGATTGTTACCGCACAATATACCAAGATTACAAATCCAACATTTGTTGTTGGTAATGTTTCTGCAAGTGCAGGACAGACAGTTACTGTGCCTGTATCTATCGTCAATAATCCAGGCTTATTAGGTATTGGATTAAAAGTCACTTATGACGACAGTGTACTAACTCTCAAAAAGGGCGCTACGGGTTCGGCTGTAAGTGAAGTTCTTACATTTACTCCACCGAAAAATCTTGTAAGCGGATGCAAATTCGGCTGGGATGGTCTTGAAATTTCGCAAGACCAAACAAAAGACGGTCAAGTATTGCTCCTTACATTCGAAGTTAAATCAAATGCTTCTGCAAAGACATATCCTATTTCTATCACATACAATGCAAATGATGTATTTGATAATGACATGAACTCTATTTCAGTTGATGTTAAAAATGGTGGTATCACCGTTAAATAATATTTATGAAAGGATGAGAAACTATGGCAAAAACCAAAAAGTTGTTGTCGGTATTTTTGGCATTGCTGATGATGTTAACTGTATTTCCTACATCAATAATTGCAAGTGCCGCAAATGCTGCAACGGTTACAGTTGAAAGTGTTAATGCTGTTCCGGGTTCTAATGTTGAAGTAAACATCAATGTTAAGAACAATCCGGGCATCCTGGCTGCGAACTTTACTGTGACTTATGACAAAGGGTTGACTTTGATCGACTCAAAATCCGGAGATGCATTTAGCGCTCTGTCAATGACTAAACCGGAAAATTACAATTCACCATGTAAATTTGGATGGGACGCTCTTGAAATTGCTGATGAGGATATCAAAGACGGAACTATTTTGACTTTGACATTTTCAGTAGATAAGAACGTAAGTGCAAATTCAAAACTCAATGTAAAACTTTCTTATCAAAACGGAAATATCATCGATTCGGATTTGAACGATATTCCGGTTACAATCAATAATGGCAGTGTTACTATTATCGATTACATTCCCGGCGATATCAACGGCGACGGAACTATTGATCTTAAGGATGTCACTTTAGTAAGAAGATTAGTTACCGGTTATGGCGTTACAGCTAATAAGTTGGCTGCCGATGTAAACGGTGACGGCGAAATTACAATGAAAGATGTCGTTTTAATCAGACGATATGTTGTAGATGCCGAAGGATATGGTGTTACATTAGTTCCGGGAGGAAGTAATGTTCATACTCACACAATGACTGCAACAGCTGCTAAAGCGGCTACTTGTACTGAAAATGGTAATATCGCATATTGGTACTGTTCATCTTGTGAAAAGTATTTTACCGATAAAGATGGCAATAATGTAGTATCACAGGCGGATACTGTTATTAAAGCAAAAGGACATACTGTTGTAATTGATCCTGCTGTAGCACCTACTGATGAGAAGACTGGCTTGACCGAGGGCTCTCATTGTTCAACTTGCGGAACTGTTCTTAAAAAGCAGGAGATTATTCCAATACCTATTAAGACTAAGTATTCAATTACTTATCACATTAGTAACGGAGACGAATACTTAGCTCAACAGACAATTCAAAATGACAACCCTACTACATATACAAGTGAACAAGGTGTTTCAAAATTTGCGAATCCGTCTGTTCCGGGCTATCAATTCCTTGGATGGTATGACTTGCCATCGGGTGATGCGGCTGAAAACATTAAGTCAATTCCTGCAGGAACTACGGGCAATATTGATTTGTATGCAAGATGGGAGAAGCTTAGTTACAAAGTGAATTTCTCATCTGAATTAATTCCGGTTGCTTCAGAAACTTATACTGTAGATGAAGAACATGTTCTTCCATCTCCAAAACTTGATGGTTATATTTTCTCCGGCTGGTCCGATGATAATGGTAATGTAATTAAAAACATACCTGCCGGTACAGTAGGTGCAAAAACATATACTGCCAACTGGATCAGTGAAAGAAATCAAGCATGGACATATAAAGACTATGGAACACCTTTAATGTATGAAGACAGCGATACGAATACAATTCTTTTCGTATATAATATCGGTGAAATCAGAAATGTACCGCTTTCAGTTGTTCATGATTTTGGCAAAATAAATTCTAATGGCGTTACTAAAACTCATACAGAAACATTTAAGAAATCTATAAGCCAAGACTGTATGGATAAATACACCAATACAGTTAAGAAAGCTACTACTGATTCATATTCATGGACACTTGCAAAAGAATGGTCTGACTCAACAACGGTTAATGAAAGTTGGGCAAAGGAAAATTCAGTTACACAAGAACAAATCAATAGTTATTATAAGAATCAGAGTAACAATTGGTATGTAAGTAGCGGTTCAAGCGGTTCGGATTCAATTACGCAAAGTGATTCGAGTTCAAGTTCAGCTATGCTTTCATCGGTAAGAAACAAGAAAACTGACAACAAGCATTCAACAAGTACAGAAACCAATGTTTCAGCTAATCTTGATATAAAGAACACTACAACTATCGGAGCAAAAATTCCTGTCGATTTTGTAAGCATATCTGCTGAAAACAAGACAGAAATAGGTCTTGGATTAAGTGCTTCAAGAACAGATAAAGAATCTACTTCTTCTCGTGTTCAAACGGACAATACCGATTCGGCAAGCTATAATTCTTCAAAATCATCATCAACAACTAAAAATTCCACAGCAAGCTGGAATAATGAATCCGGTTATGGTGGTAGCTCCGAAGTAGGACAAAGTTCTACTGCATCAAAAGCTATCTCCGAAAAGATCAGTCAAGAATATAATATCGGTAAGAGTTATATCAATACTGATTCTCAAAGTAGTACACAGGGAACTCAAGCTTCTGAATCAAAGTCAGATGAGTATTCATCTGCCGTTACCTACTCTACTGCTACCGGTGAAGAAGTAACCGAAACCTATACAACCCAAAACACAATGTCCGGTTATCATCGTTGGATAATGGCTGGCACAGCTCATGTATTTGCAATTGTAGGTTATGATATTGCTTCTAAATCTTATTTCACAAATACATATAGTGTTATGGATGATAAGATGTATGAGTATGAGGATTATTCCTACCAAACTGCATCTTATGATGACAACGAAAGCTCGTTAATTCAATTTGATATTCCTATGGATATCACAAAGTATGTTGCAAACCGTGTTTGTGAAAGTGATGGACTTGAGGTATCTAAATCCGGTATTATTACAAATTACACAGGAACAGATGATTATGTTGTTATTCCTGAATACAAGGTAATCGACAATAAAGACGGTACAAATAGCGTTATTAAGGTTACAGGCATCAGTGCTTCAGCTTTTGCCGGCAAAAATATTACCGGTGTCGAACTCTCTGACTATATAACCGAGATTCCTGCTAATGCATTCAAGAATTGTACAGCTCTTAAATTTGTTAATGCTGCCGGTATAAAGAAAATCGGAAGCAATGCTTTTGCAGGTTGTACCAGTATGGAAGAATTAACCATTGGTGCAAATATCACAAGTCTTGGAACCAACATTGTAAGCAATAAGACATTATTGACGGTTTCTGCTGCTAATAAGAGTATAGTTGAAGCTGCTGTAAATTCAGGCGCAAAAGAAGTTTATTTAAGAGTTACCGATAAGTGTACTAATCTGAATAATTCAACTCTTACAATTCCAAGCTCAATGGAGACATTCACTATCAATGGCTTTGGCAAAACATATAACAATTTAAGGATTGTTTCTAATGCCAAGAAGACAATCATAAACAGAATGAATTTTGTTTGCGATGGTCAAACTCCATTAACGATTTCTTCGCCTAATGTTGAATTGCATGAAACAACAATCAAATCACCGGGCATTTGTCTTGCACTTACTGCAGATAAGACAAATTTAGCCCTTAGAGGCGACTGTGAATTAACCGCTTCTACTGGTAATTCCATGCTTTGTAAGCAAATTTCATTGAGTCAAATTGATCCGGCTTTAGCTACTTCTTTGAAGGTTAATGGTAATCTTTTGATTGCTACATCCGAAAAGGATATTCTTTCAGGTAAGAACTTATTGAAAGTTACCGGAAAGATTGTCGGTATTACTGTAGATGAATTCAATAAGTATCTCAAGGGCGTATTTACAGTATCGTTTAATGCTAACGAAGGTGTTGTAAACGAATCAAGCAAGACAGTTGTTTATGGTTCAACCTACGGTTCATTACCAACTCCGACAAGAGATTACTATACCTTCGATGGTTGGTATACAGCTAAAGATGGTGGTGACAAAATTACAGAATCATCTGTGTTTAACTCTGCTGAGAACATCACATTGTATGCTCATTGGACAAAGAATCCTACTTCCGATTGGGTGCTTGAATCTGCACTTCCTGAAGGTGCAAGCGTTGTAGATCAAAAATGGACATATGATCTTACATCTAAAACTTCTTCAAGTTCGTCAAGTATGTCCGGTTGGACTAAGTACGATACTAAGAGAACCGGTTGGGGCGGTACACAAGGTCCTGTATATTCAAATCCAAGCAATGGTTCAAGAAATGTTTGGAGTGAACAGTATGAGACGGGCAGAACACATCACTATGTGTATTATCATTATGCAAACTCAGCTTTCACAAGTTTTAGTTATGCACAGAGCAATACATATTGTAATTATAGAGAGTATGATGTCACATCTGCTTTGACATACCACAAGGATTACAGCGGACATGCAGGATATAGATATTATCATAATGGCACAAATTATTATATTGTTTGGCTGTCCAGAGAATATGATGATGTTTCATACGGCACACGCTGGTATTATCAAGAGCCGGTATATACTTATTACTACAAGAAAACTGAAGCTAAGGAGTCATCAACAGAAGTTAAAGCTTCCGATTCTATCAGCAATGTTCAAAAGTATGTTAAGTATATAAACAAGTAAATCAATAGCTTAGGCTGGAGCAGCAATGCTCCAGCCTTTTTTCGTTTGAAAGCTTTTTTCCTGTCAATAGTTCGCTTTTTGTGACAATTGCTATTTATTTGTTGATACTTGCTCGGTGTCCGGCAGAATTTTATATTTACAATTGATGAATTTATAAATCTGTTTATGCAAAAAGCGTAAATGAATTAGAAGAAAAAATGCAATGTGTTTTAGTCAACAATATAGACAAACCTATTACATTTATAGAACCGATGTTCTAATTTTTGTAGGATTATCAGCTAGAAATGATGAGCTTGTACTTAAATATTGAATTTTTGGTACCGAGATAGTTTTTTATATTGTTTATCCATCAAAAATGAAAAGGTAGCCATCAAAAGGATTACTTATCTGACAAGTTTATATGGTGGAAAGTACGCTCCCTACTGATAACAGAAACTTCAGAGGGCAGACAAACAAATTGACTTTCTGTCTGCTTTTTGATATAATTAGGTTAGTTATTGCTAACTTGATTGTATCATACTTATAAACGGATAAACGAACTTTTTTCAACATTTATCAAGATTCACGGCTGCTGTTTGAAATAGAAAACTACCGGGGGCGAAGATGTGGCGACGACGCTTTTTCATGAAGCCGGCGGGCTTCCCTCTCCACAGCAGATGGACGAGCGAGGAATACCTGCGTTTCCTGCGGCAAAACGGCTGGACGGTGCGGCAAAGCGCTGTGCTGAAAGCCTCGTTCCCTCTGACCTATGCCGAGTGTGTAAAATTGGAGGTGTAATATGTCATTCTTTGAAAATACCCGCAAGCCCGTAGGCTTTGGCGGGAAAATCATGGTCGCCATGATGAACCTGGGGCACAGCGCCGTGGCACGGTGGGGACTTCGCTTTTTAGAGCTTACTCCGGACGCTAAGGTGCTGGACTGTGGTTGCGGCGGCGGTGCGAACATCAAGAGACTTCTAAAAAAATGTCCGCAGGGCATCGTGAAGGGCATCGACTATTCGCCCGTCAGCGTGGAGAAATCCAAAAAGGTCAACGAGGCCGCCATCACAGAGGGTCGCTGCGCCGTTCTGCAAGGCAGCGTGGCGAATATGATCTTTGCAGGCGACTGGTTCGATGCGGTAACGGCCTTTGAAACCGTCTATTTCTGGCCTGATCTGCCGCGGTGCTTCCGCGAGGTTTATCGGGTGCTGAAG
>URYF01000052.1 GCA_900551965.1 uncultured bacterium | reverse complement strand
AGATCCTATTTGTTTTCCTAAAGACCCAACCTAAAATGAGCCCGGGAACAAAATATAAGATAAAATCTGTATGAAAAAACTTATTTACTTACTAACATTCATTACAATTTTATCAACACCTGTTTATGCCACGACCTTTACCGGCGGGGTTTCAAAAGTAGGACAACAAGAGAGTAATCAAGTAATTGATGCTAAAACAGGTCAGGGAGTTGAATTTGCAAAAATTACAATTCCCCAGAAAAATTTCCGAACATATACTGATGCTAACGGAAATTTCGAAATAAAAAAAGTTCAAATCAGCCAGCCTACAATTATGAATGTAGAAAAAGAGGGCTACAGACCGTTCTCACTAACTATCAACAACGGAGAAAGTCTTAATAACCCAATGAAAATCGAAATAGCCCAAAGTGAAGCTGCAGATA
This sequence comes from uncultured bacterium, assembly GCA_900551965.1. GTDB lineage: Bacteria > Cyanobacteriota > Vampirovibrionia > Gastranaerophilales > Gastranaerophilaceae > Zag111. The sequence goes on along the minus strand of URYF01000052.1, from coordinate 9,988 downwards.
TTTCTTTAGACAGTCAAATTTTACACCTTGGAGATGACAGCTTCTCCAGAAACTCAGCAAATGCCGGAGATTTTAGGCTAAAATCAATTGGCCCGTATTATTCAAAAGATTTCATAATGACAGATAACGCCAAAAGAAGTACTAATTATTTGGTTATCGGTTCAATCGTAGGAATAGACTCAAAACTGGCGAAATCAATGGGACAAAATAGAATAAGAACAGCTTACTCAAGTCCTGTTGAAATATACTTTAACGGCAAAATAATCGGACAACTACAGGTAAACGGAGATGGGCAGAGAATTAAAATACCTAACACATTGATAAAAGCAAACAGCAAAAACCAAATAACAATAAAAACCGGTCAAAATCTTATGCCAAGTGATCATATAGACTATGACGACATTGAAATAATGAATTTATCTATATTAAGCGAATAAATAAAAAATCCGCCAATAATAATTAAGGCGGATTTTTAAACTTTATATTTATAATTCACTATCTTTTTAAGAAGTCAGGAATTTCAATATTTGTAAAGTTATTATTTGATAACACAGACTTGGTTTGAGTATTAAACGCGCCTGAGAAGAAGTCTGCAGCATTAATTTGTGGTTTTGAATCATCATTAGAAGATGAAGAACCAAACATTGAAACAGGTGAATTATTTTTCAATTCAAAACCGGTTGCAATAACAGTGATTTGAATTTCACCCTGAATTGATTCGTTAACTGCTGTTCCGATAATAACTGTAGCATCGTCAAGAACCGCATCATGAATAATTGAAGCTGCATCACTAACTTCGTGAATACCCATATCAGGTCCGCCTGTGATGTTAACGATAACACCTGAGGCACCATTTATTGAAGATTCAAGCAATTGTGAATTGATAGCTTGTTGAGCAGCCTTAACCGCACGACCTTCACCTTGAGCTCTACCGATACCCATCAATGCTGAACCAGAAGCCTGCATAACGGTTTTAACGTCAGCAAAGTCAACGTTAATAATACCGGGAACAGTAATGATATCAGAGATACCTTGAACACCTCTTAATAGTACTTCATCAACAATAATGAATGATTCATTAAGTGATACTTGTCTATCTACAACCTGTAACAATTTATCGTTAGGAACAACAATAACTGCATCTACAGATTCTTTTAACTTTTCAAGACCTGTATTAGCTTGATTTTGTCTTTTTTTACCTTCCCACATAAATGGTTTTGTAACAACTGCAATAGTTAAAATACCAAGCTGTTTTGCAAGTTTAGCTACAACAGGAGCTGCACCGGTACCGGTACCACCGCCCATGCCTGCTGTGATAAATACCATATCAGCACCTTCTAAAGCCTGAGTGATTTCTTGTTGAGCTTCTTCAGCAGCTTTTTCTCCTACAGAAGGATCACCACCGGCACCAAGACCTTGTGTTGATGATGAACCCAACTGAATGCGGTTATTTGTTTTTCCATTATATAAAACCTGCAAGTCAGTATTCATTAACCAAAATTCAACACCTGACAAACCTGATTGTATCATACGGTTAACAGCATTACCGCCGCCGCCGCCGACACCAATAACCTTAATATTTGTAGGGTTTGCACCTAATCTTGAAGTTTGATCATTTGATGATTCATCTTTTCTTGCAAAGATATCTGAAACGATATTTTCCACGTTATTTACCTCTTAAAACTATTAACTTTTTCCTAAAACATATAATTACTCATAATGTAACTATAACAATATAGTATTTTAAATAGAAAAAAAGTACAAGAAATTTAACAAAATTATGAACAAAAGTTAATATAAAAGCAGTCAAGCTATAACATTACTCTTAACTATTTAAAGATTAAATTTTAGCAGGAGAAATTCCCCATTGTAATTTATTTCTAAGGACAGTATAAAAATCATTCTCATTAAGCAGAGCAAGATTAGCAAGCTTATCAGATTTTTTTATTACAAACTCAGAAGACATTGAAAACGCAACTTGACCGTCTGCTGCTACTTTATACTCATTATTTTTACAAGGAAGAATTTTAATCTCATCATCAGCAGAAACAACAATAGGTCTTGCCGAAAAAGTATGAGGACAAATCGGAACGATTGTTATAGCCTGAACATCAGGAGCCAAAACAGGACCGCCTGCAGCCATACCGTATGCTGTAGAACCGGTCGGAGTTGAAATAATTATACCATCAGCTAAATACTCACAAACAAACTTTCCATTAATCTCAAGAGCAAACCTGGAAGTTCTGCCGGCTAAATCTCCCTTTATAACAAAGTCGTTCAAGGCAATATAGCTGCCTGCTTCAAGCATCATTCTTTTTTCAACTTTAAAATCCCCGGATAAAATCTTTTTAACAGAACTTTCAAGATTTTCGCCTGAGGCTTGAGATAGAAACCCGAGTCGTCCAAGATTAATACCAAATATTGGGGTTTCAAACTCTGAGTAAAACCTTGCAGCTTTTAATATTGTGCCGTCTCCGCCTATTACAAAAGCAAAGTCATAACCGGATTTAAGATTATCAATATTTAAAACATCAAAATCCAAAGAAGCATCAGCTAAAATGCCCTTTAAATTCTCCATCAATTCAGAGGAATTTTCCATCAACGAGTTATAACAGATTGCATAGCGTTTATTCATACGTTTAGTTTATATCAAATATATGAAATTAGACAAAAGATTTCAAATACTGTAAAAAAATGTAATATAATTAAAGTATGGAAGATAAGCATTTCGTGTACATACTGCTGACAGAAAGAAATACTCTTTACTGCGGTTATACAGATAATATTGAAAAGCGCTACAAGGCACACTTAGAAGGTAAAGGGGCAAAATATACCAGAGCAAATAAACCGGTAAAACTTGCCTGGTTGAAAGAGTTTCCAAATAAATCAGAAGCATTAAAAGAAGAATATCGAATTAAACATAAACTTACAAGAAAGCAAAAACTTGAACTGATAAATTCAACAAAAACAAAACCTATTGAGCAGGAGTAAGCATATCCACATTTGAGGAATCACCGTTTTTTTCATAAAGTTTATTCAACTTATCATCAGTTTTTTCAATATCTTTTTTAAGCTTTTCAATTTGTTTTTCAGATTTAGTAATATCTTTATTTAATTGGTCTACAAGATATTTTTTGTAAGCATCTTGAAGCTGTGCGTTTTCAGTTGATCCGGATAATGAACGGAGTTTCTTATAATCGCGATACTCTTCTTTATAATCAAGATTTAGCCCTTTTATAGCATATTTGTAATCTTCTCGGATACCTTTAACAATTTCATCTTGTTTTTCTTTATACTGTTTTTTTAATATTTCAGATTCCTGTTTTTGAACTTTTTCCTGCCGTTCAACACTTTGATAATCTGCAATTCCGTCTTTTATAACCTTATAACCATTAATACTTACTTTTGGTTCAACTTTATTACTAAAAGACACAAGCCTTGATTGGTTTCCCTGCCAATCAACACTCCAAGTACCTAAAAACACCGGTTTCTCACCTGTAAAAGCAAATGCTTGAACAACAACTCTATCCGGTTCTTCTATATCAAAACCAACAGGATAAATATCCCAGCGAACATCATCAAGATTTAAGTCCATATATTCTTTCCAAAAATACACAATAGCATCTCTAACCTCGGATAAATCATAATCGACTTTATACCTGAAATCATAAACTAAAAGTGTTGTTTCCCAAATCCCGTCTTCGCGGCTTCCGATTTTTTGTTTCACAAGGAGCTTTGTACCGTCGGCGGAGAAATCAACAGGAGTCAATGTCCTAAAAGCAGCATAATTATCAATAGCCTTATCTGTTGATAAGATAGGTTCAGGGATACGTCTTGCAACATTTGCCTTTAATATTTTGTTTAAATTTGTATCGTTTGTATCCGGCAGCGGAATTATAAATAAATCACACGCAACAGATGCACTGTCTGTATAATAATAAACTGCAGGATAAACAAGCATTGAATAATCAGGAGAAACAATCCCCTGAGCATTTACCTGACGATTGAGATATAATCGTTTTCCAAGCGTCAACTCAACACTTCCCGGCGGATCATTATACTTAACAATTCTGTATAACGGCTTCGGAACATATTTAAAATCAGAAGGGGTTTGAACTTGCGGAATATCTAATTCTAAATTTGATTTATCCTTATACTCTGACAACGCTTCATATTCATCAACCGTCATATAACCTGATGGAGACATGTTTAAAATCCTGCCTTCCATCTTATTTTTTTCATCTTCTTTTAAAACTTCATACTGGTATTTAAGCTCTTTTGATCGGTGATCTTTTTCTTTTTTTAACTTGAAAGCAGATGCAGGCATCGTATTAAAGGTCAAGCCCAATAAAAATAAAGAGATTAAGAACTTCTTATCCATACCATAACCTGCCAAAATCTAAACTAAGCCATCTTTCATAGCAGTAGCAACAGCCTTTGAACGGGTTTTTACATAAAGCTTTTGCAAAATATTATGAACATGGGTTTTTGTAGTAGCAATTGTAATAACAAGTTTTTTGGAAATTTGAGGGTTCTTTAACCCTTCAACAAGCAAAGCTAAAACTTCCATTTCCCGCTCGGTTAAACCGTAAAGATTCTTACCTTTCTGGTAATTAATTCCGCCTGATTTGGAATCAAGCTGACTGTTTTTTCTAATATTTGAAAGCACAACACGGGCAATAGCAGGATCAAGCCAGCCAACCCCTTCACTTACAGCTTTTATTGCAGATATTGTCTGTTCTGAAGTTGCACCTTTTGTAATATATCCGTCAGCCCCTGCAGCAAACGAATCAAGAATATCATCCTCGTTATCACGGGAAGTGTTCATCAAAACTTTAATCTCCGGCATAGAATTTTTAATTTTACGAGTTGCTTCAATACCGTCAATAGTAGGCAATCCGATATCCATAATTACAAGATCCGGTTTTACACTAAGAGCCTGCTCAACCCCTTCCAAACCATCTGAAGCTGTTCCTAAAACTTCAATAGCTTCATTGTTTGAAAGCGCGAAAGACAGACCCATTCTGGTCATATCATGATCTTCAATTATTGTAACCTTAATACTTTTAGACATCTTAACCACCTTTATACTCTTGATTTTGCAACCGAATTAGTAAGTAAGAACGAAAATTCGCTGCCTTTATTAACTTTACTTTCAACCCAGATTTTACCACCGTGAGCTTCAATAATCTGCCGGGAAAGATAAAGCCCTAAACCTGTACCAGTAGAACGTTTTTTGCTCGTTCCTTGAGAAAATCTCATAAACAAATGCGGAATATCTTCTTTTGGGATACCGTTACCGTTATCAATTACAGAGAAAATCAAATCTCCTGATTGCGCTTTAATATGAACATCAATAGTTCCGCCTTTATTTGTGTAATTTAACGCGTTCCCGCATAAATTTGTAATTACACGTTTGATTTCAGCCCTATCCGCATCTATCAATAATCCATCATCAATCTCACAATGCAGATTGAATGATATATCTTTTTTCTTGGATAGCGGCTCTAACTCATCATAACATTGAGTTACTAAATCTTTTATATTAAACACTGTTTTGCAAAGTGATAATTTACCGCTTTCAAACCTGTAAACTTCTAATAAAGCATTAACAAGCCCAAGCAAATCTTCATTACTTTGAAGCATAGTAGATAACAGAACTTTTTGCTGTTCTTGAACTTCACCCAAAGAGCCGTCAAGGAAGAATTTCAGCGTCTGAATAGCTGCTAATAACGGAGTTCTTAAATCATGTGTCAAGGTTGCAATAAAATCATCTCTTAATCGTTCAGTTTCTTTTTGAACACTAAAATTCCTGATTACACCTACAAATTTTTCATCATCAGAATATTCATTCGATAATGATGCAAAATTGATTTCTACAGGAATTGATTCATTACTTAGAACGTTTCTGATATACAAATCCCGCAACAAAAATTCGGAATTATCACAAGAAAGCCCTAATATAGTATTTTTAACCGAGGACTTAGAGGCTTTATTATATTGAGGGTTATCAGTATAGGCAATTTCTTGAATTTTCATATTACAAAGTGAATCAGCCGCAAGACCAACCATGTTTTCACAAGCAGGATTAACCTGCTCAATCTGCCCTTTGGCATCGATGATTATAATCCCATCGGCACAATAATTAATAATTCCTGACAACTTCATATTTGCTAAAGTAAGCTCTTTGGTACGCTCTGCAACAAGTTCTTCAAGCTTTTCAGAATATTGTGTCAGCTGTGATTTTGCCTCTTCTAATTCTGCGATCTTTTCTCTTAAATCAGCAAGCAGGTGACTTCTTTCGATACCGTTTTTGATATTCATTATCAAGTCATCATTATCCCATGGTTTTTCAATGTATTTATAAACCCCAATCTCATTAATCGTCTTTATAGCATTTTCTTTATCAGCATAAGCTGTTAATAAAATCATACTTGTTTCAGGATAAATCTTCTTTGCTTCACGCAAAAACTCCAGACCATTCATTTCAGGCATCAAAAAGTCTGAAATAATTAAATCAGGAGCTTCTGTTTTTAAATATTTTATGGCTTCAACCGGGTCATTATAGACAACAACGTCCTTGAAGCCTTCAACCTTCATTAACGTAGAAAAAGTAGAAGTCAACAATTTATCATCATCAACGTATAATATCTTCCCTAAAGTCATATAAACATAATAAAATATTTTTGAAAAATAAACAAATTGTTTACAAATCCGCAATATTCTACAAGTTTAGTAGTTCAAAGAGGAATATTCTCTCGTGGACAATTCTCTATCAATAAGATACAGTGCCGATTTTTCAGCCCCAAAAGCCTTTAATTTTGCAATTATACGTGAAACAGAGGCTTCTTCTTCAATTTGTTCTCTTAAATACCAATCAATGAAATTTCGAGTAGCCAAGTCACATTCACCTTCTGTCATTTCTGCAACACAATCTATAGCAGATGTTATTGAGCGTTCATGATTATAAATTTGTTCAAAAACCTCAATAGGACTGCTCATATCAAAATTCGGCATTCCAATCTGCGCAAGATGAATCTGAGAATTTCTGCCAAGAATATATTCAAACAAAATCATTCCGTGGTCGATTTCTTCTTTAGACTGTACCTTAGCCCAGTTAGCAAAGCCGTACAGACCAATTTCTGAAAAATAAGCAGACATTGAAAGATATAAATAAGCGGAATAAAATTCCTTGTTAATCTGGTCATTAAGGATATCCCTGATTTTATCACTAATCATTATTACTCCTTTACTATTAATGGTTCAATTAATCCTGTTCACCTTCCCATAAGCCGTGAAGATTACAAAATGCACGTGCTTTTTCTATCCCAAATTTATCTTTTAAAAGCATTATAGGCAGATCAAACGGAGTATAATACTGTAGTTCTGTATGGTTTTTGCCATCAGAAATTGTTTCAATAAACTGAATATAATGCTCCTCTGTCATCGGGTGCAATGTAGCCCCTACACGAATTTCATCACCTTTATCATCAGTTTCAACAAAAACAGGAATATGTTTTTCTGAATACTGATCATCATTCTTATGAGCTTCCAACAATTTCATCGGTTGTCCGCAGCATACAAGTTCGCCGACTCCCGGCAGTATAACTTCAACCAGATTCCCGCAAACTTCACATTTATATAACTCTAATCGTTCTGTCATGTTTGAATATCTCCTTTCAAATTAAAGAATAAGAGTTCAATAGAAAAATACATTAGGAAGACAGAGCAGGACAAACGGGTAATAAAAAGTGTAAACCGGAATGTGTTAATATCATATTTTTATGCTAGAATAAAAATAAGCCGTGCTCCACGGGGTGTTGCGAACTCTCGACCCGAAGCCAACGCGGGGTGCAGAGCCTGTTGTGAGGGCTTTATGAGTACGTTGAAATTTAATATAACTGTTGATAGCAAAAGTTAAGATGGCGTAAACCTTCGAACCGTGTCAGGGGGGAAACCCAGCAGCACTAAGATTGATTTTGCGGGTGTTTTAATTTTTGAAGTAGGAAGTATTAAAGGACAGCGGATTTATAAATTTCGATAGACAGTGGCACGGTTTTTTTATTTTATAGATGCACCAACAAAATTAGAATCAAATGTAAATTGAATATCTATTTTTTCACCTTTAAATTCTGCAGGGAGCGGTCTAAATGGCACAGCAAGAATAACTGACTGAATTGCAGCATCATCACACTTTAAATCACCAGAAGATTTTAAAACTTTAATGTCTTTAGACTCCAAAGACCCATCTTTACGAATAGCAAACAAAAGTACTACACGTTGTTTTTCTGAATTTTTTGGAGGAATCCAGTTCATTTTTATTCTCCGTTGAAGTTCTCTCATATAGGCTCCCCAAGCCGGACCTTCAGGGGTTTGAGCAACTTTCTGCGGTGTTTTAGACGGATATAAGGGAGTTATATAATCCGGTATAATTACAGCGCCTGCAACATTTGAACTTGTTCCAAATAATATTATAAATAATATAGCTAAAACTTGCCTGAGCATTTGTTCACCTACATTCTTTCCGGTGCAGAAACAGCAAGAATATTCAAAGCATTTGCCAATACTGTTTTGAATGCCCAAACAAGGACTAATCTTGATTTTGTAACCTCAATATCATCTGTAATAACTCTTGTTGAGTTATAGAATGAATGAAATTCAGAAGCCAATTCTTGTACATAACGACAAATTGTATATACTTGACGGGTTTGAGCTGAAGTTTTAATTAAAGATTTGAACTCTTCCAGTTTTAATACAAGTTTTCTGGCATCTTTAACCGCTAACAACGCTGTATTCATATTAAATTCAGACACAAGTTTTTCAAATTCGTCATGAGAAACAACAGCAGGAATAGTTTTGCCGCTTTCTGTATCAAGTCTGTCATTTATGGCATTTCTAATAATTGAGCAGGCTCTGGCATGAGCGTATTGAACATAAAATACAGGATTTTCATCAGATTTTGTTTTTGCAAGTTCAATATCAAAATCCAATGTTGTATCAATATTTCTCATTGACATCCAAAAGCGAGTCGCATCCACCCCTACTTCATCAATAAGATCTTCCAAGGTAACCATATTTTTACGTTTACCCATACGAACTTCATTACCGTTTATAACAAGGTTAACAAGCTGCCCCAATAAAACTTCAAGTTTGTCAGGATTATACCCAAGAGCCTCGATAGAAGCTTTTACTCTTGCAACATAACCGTGGTGATCAGCACCCCAGATATTAATCATTCTGTCAAAACCGCGTTCAAGTTTGTCCACATGATAAGCTATATCGGCAGTTAAATAAGTATTAGAACCATCAGCCTTTTTAATAACTCTGTCTTGATCATCACCGTAATCAGAGGATTTGAACCATTCAGCACCTTCTTTTTCATATATTTTACCGCTGTTTCTAAGTTTTTGAACACATTCTTCAACCTTACCGGAATTATGCAAAGATAATTCAGAATAGAATTTATCAAAAGAAACTCTAAAGTTATCCAGTAAATCTCGCTGAACCTTCTCTTCATAAGCCTTTGCAAAATCACAATATACAGCTAAATCAATATTATCAACATCAGCTGATGTTATGCCTTTTTCCGCAACAAAAGCTTTTGCTACAGGGATTAAATAATCACCAGGGTAATAATTTTTTCTTTCGATTTCATCTTCAGGAAAATCTATATTTTCACCTAACTCTTGTTTTACTCTTATAATAAGAGAACGGCCCAGTTTTTGAATTTGAGAACCAGCATCATTTATATAAAACTCTTGATAAACATCGTGTCCGTAGAATTTCAAAAGATTAGCAAGCGCACTGCCCATTGCAGCCCATCGTCCGTGCCCGATATGGAACGGTCCTGTCGGATTTGCCGAAATGTATTCTAATATAATTTTTTCTTTCTCAATACTATCAGGTCTGCCAAAATTATCACGTTTTGTATAAATTTCGCCAATTAAGTCTGCAAGAAGAGAATCTCCAGCTTTAAAATTGATAAACC
>URYF01000051.1 GCA_900551965.1 uncultured bacterium | reverse complement strand
TTTCTTAATAATTTTTAATAATTATAACAAAATTTTTATAAATTTTGCAAAAAATATTTTTATGAGTTTTATAACAAAAAAGGAGTATAAAATGACAGAAATTAATTTTACATCAACATACCGCATTCCTATAACACAAGCAGGAATTAATTCCGCTAAAAAGGCTAAATTAAAAGATCTTATTGAATCATACCCAAACGGGCTTATCGGAAACAGCAAAGTCGGAAACGCAAGAGTATCTATACCTAACAGTGAAGATGCCAACTTTGTAAAAAGATTAAAAACTATCGGTTATAAAGTATTTCAAAAATTCGAAGGGGAAGATATTCCAAAAGAAAATATAGATGTATTTATTAAAGAAAAATTAGACGTTAGAGATTACAACCAACTTGGCAAAAACAAAAAAAGAATGTCTACAGAAATGAAAAACCAACGCCGTTATGAAAGAAGATTAACAGAACCGGCTAAAACAAAACAAGACCCTCAAATAGAAGAAACTCTGACACAAACTCCGCAGCCTCAGATTATAAAACAACCGGCAGAACCTGCTAAAACTGCACCCCTACCGGAAGTAAAACCGGTTAAAACACCAGTAGAAGCTAAAGCAGAGCCAGCGGTTGTAAAACTAAACTACCGTGAAAAAATTATGAACGGCGAAGATTATCTACGCATAAAAAATCAATACGGCGAAGAATTTGCAAATGCTGTATTCTTTGGAATAAAAAAATAATTTATTTGCTCGCGCCAATATATTTATAAGAAAAAACGGACTTTAGCTTTTAAAGTCCGTTTTTTCTTATCTACAATTTCATCTATTCGTGTAAAACAACTTTATCACTTTTTAAGGTTTCTTGAACATTGATAACACGCTGATTTGAACTTCCAACCCAATGAAGATTGTTATCATTTAATTCTTTAACAAATCTGCCGTCAGCTAATACATCGATATATTTCATACCTTCTTCATCTTTGACATTTTCCCATAAAAATCCGGTATAAGCCCAAACTGTTTTATTTGGAAAAAGTTTTTTACATTTTTCAGCCAACCTGAAAACTTCAGAACGATTAAACGGATGGAGCGGATCTCCGCCGCTAAAAGTTATTCCTGAACATTGTTCAGCACCCATAGCTTCAAAAAGTTCTTCTTCTGCAGCCTCGTCAAACGGTAAACCGCCTGCTAAATCCCAGGTAATAGGATTTTGACAGCCTTCACAATGATGCGTGCAGCCTGAAACCCACAGCACTGTTCTTAATCCATCTCCGTTAAGCATGTCGTCTTTTGTTATATCGTGGTAATTCATTACATGCTCACCCTGTCCTTAATTTCTTCCATTTTGGCTTCGTTAAGACGAGTATCGCCGTTAACTCTTGAATATGAAAGATATCCGTTCATACGGTCAATTTTTGTAAGGTTTCTGCTTCCGCATTTTGGACAAACATCCATTGAAAGCTCCTGATGTCCGCAATCGTCACAATATGCCAAGGATAAGTTTACACCTTCATAAAAACCTTTTTTCATTGCACGGTTTAATAATGTTTTAATAGCTTCTTTATTATAAGAAATCGGATATTTCACATACTGAATTTTACCGCCGTTGAATAAATCCCAAAATCTGTTTTCCAAATCCTGTTTTTCAATCGGTGAAATTTGTTCCGCAACATGACAGTGGAAACTGTTTGAAACATATCCTCTATCTGAAACTTTATCTTTTATACCATATTTTTTTCTGAATTGTTTAACCTGTAAACCACAAAGATTTTCAGCGGGAGTACCGTAAATAGCATAAAGATTTCCGTCTTCTTCTTTGTATTCATTAACTTTTTTATTGATGTATTCCATAACTTCAACTGCAAAATCTCCGTCTTCAACCAAAGATTTGCCGTTATAAAGTTCCTGCAATTCATTCAACGCAGTGATACCAAAAGATGCGGTTGCAGCTTTTAATAACGGTTTAATTTTATCAGACGGTTTCAAATGACCGCCGTAAAATCCGCCCTGGCAATATGCAAGAGGGTTTACAGAAGCTTTCATCTCGCCTAAATACTCATAAGTTCTGATATGGATTTTTCTGATAAGCTCCATATAATAATCCAAAACTTCATAGAAATCTTTGCTTTCATGTCTTGCTTTTGCCAAAATCATCGGTAAGTGCAGACTAACTGCCCCAATATTAAATCTACCGACAAATACAGGTACATCATTTTCATCTGCAGGAGTCATTCCGCCGCGCTCATACCAAGGAGAAAGGAACGCTCTGCAGCCCATTGGTGAAATAACCTTTTTGTATTTTTTATACATACTTGCAATATAACCTTCACCTGTTAAAGATAACCAATCCGGATACATTGTCTTTCTGGAGCATTCAACACCTGCTTCAAATAAATCTTCAAGTTCTCCGCCTTTACCGTGAAGATTTTCATCGTATAAAAATACAATTTTAGGGAATAAAACAGGCTTTTTATTATCTTTTTTACCCTGACCCTTTGCGTGAATTCTCAACATTGTAAATGATGCCATTTTTTCAAATTCACCTGTGCCAAGTCCCATAGTCATTGTAATAAACGGATAATCACCACGAGAAGATGCAACTGTATTAAACTTGTATTCCCAGCCTTGAAAACCTTGCTCATAATCATTTTGAACATCTTTTATAGCTTCTTCTCTAGCTTTTTCAAAAGATAATCCCATACAGATATATCTGTCATACTGTTTTTGATAAGATTTTTCAGCATAAGGTGCTAGGATTTTATCAACTTCCGGTACGGTAAATCCACCATATTGCTGACTTGCTGCAGCCATTACAATATCACCGATAACATCAAAGGCAACATCAAGAGTTTTTGGTTCGTTATACCAAAGATTACCCATTTCAAATCCGCCTTTAAGAACCTCTGCAACATTAAATAAGCAGCAATTCATAGTATCACGACGCGCTGACATATCGTGGATATAGATATAACCCTCTCTGATTGCCTGTAAATCATCTACAGTTAAGAAAAATTTCTTGTACAATTCTTTATTCAACTGATTAAAAATCAAAGAACGTTTTGTAGAAACAAGAGCTGAATCGGAATTTGAGTTTTCTTTATCTCCGATATACATAATTTTCTGGCTTTCTTGGTAAACTTTATCAAGCATAGCAACAAAATCAGTTTTATAATTTCTATAATTTCTATAACTTTTAGCAACACTAGGACTTATGCTTTCCAATGCGCTTTCAACAATATTGTGAATTTCGGCAATTGAAATAACATCTTTTTGTAAATCGCTGACATTTTTGTTAACAAAATCACAAATTCGTTTCAAATCTTCTTCGGAAAAAGTTATCAACATACGTGCTGCAGATTTTTTAACAGCATTTATAACTTTTTGTACATTATAAGATTCTTTTGTACCGTCTTTTTTAATAATACAAACAGAATCAGTCAGACGGGAAGCACTTTCAATAATCTGTTTTGCAAACATTGTATTAGAGTCATGAACTCTTTTAATTGCATCAGATACATGAGCCTGTGACAATCCGACTACATTTTCTTTCCCATTCTTATTTACCGCATTTTGCATAATAAATCTCCTCAGTCTCGTAAGCCGCATGACAAATTAAGTATTCCGACTTTAACGGTTGCGGACCAGTGAAGGACTTTCACCTTTACTTCCCTTAATCTCTTTTATTCAACTATTTTATCATAAATCAATCAAAAAAATAAGAAGAATTATAAAAAGATGAATCTTTTGACCGATAAATTTTGTTACGAAACTAAACATACTTGCCCAAACACAATCTAATCAAAGGTCATGCAAATGGCAATAAAAAACATAAAATATTAACTCATGATAAGAAGAATTAACATTTGTAAAATTTACACTAATTATTGTTAAAAACCATGCCAAAAGCTTAAATTTAACAATTATATTTTATCGAAAAACTCTTTTCCTTTTTTACAAACAGGACAAACATAAGTATCAGGTTCTTTAGTTATATCACCCTCGTATATATAACCGCAAATCCTGCATTTATACGCTAATTTGGCTTCCGTATTTTCTTCAATATATGTTGGAGCATTCTTTGGACTTGTACCTTTTTTCACCGCATGATAATAAGCGTATGTCATTGGAATTTGCTCATGCAGAATTTCACCATTTGTTATTTTACCTAAAAATACAGTATGAGTTTCTGTTTCCATGCTATCAGCCAACTCACAAATAATATACCCGACAGAATTTTCAATAATATCAATACCGTCAATATTTATGGTCTTAATGCCCGAAAATTTATCAACATCATGCCCTGATTGAAACCCGAAAATCGGAATTACATTATCATCAGATTCAACCCCTAAAATTGAAATCGCAAATCTTTTATATTTTTTTATACATTCATTAGTATAATTTTTATGATTTATACTCACGGCAATTGTATCATAGGTAATTTGCATAAGACTGTTTGCAATACAGCCGGTTGACTTCTCTCCGTCAGGTGTTGAAATAACATATACACCGTATGATAAATTTTTTAAAATGTTAATATTCACAGCACATCTCTCCTGAATTGTATTATTGATAAATTATACCATTCGTTCAAATATTATTCATTATCCTAATGTATGAATATTTTGCTGTTTTTTAGCTCGCATTTTTGTAAGCTTATCATTAATCATAGGAAGTAAATAACCCAGCGTAATTCCTGAATACAATAAACCTGAAATATGTGCAACATTAAGTTTCCAAATATTTTTCTTAGCAAAAGCCTTACCTTTTGCGGCAATCTCAGAATGTGTTTTTAAACTGATATCATTAAGCCAGTGTTTTACCCCTTTGCCGTCTTTTGAAATATTAAATAAGTTTTCACGTTTTTTATCTAAAAGGTTAGCAACCCCTTTTGCTGCAAACCCGCCAAATACAAGCCAGTTTAAGAATCCAAAATAATCACGTGTGACAGATTCTCTAAGTTCGGTATCATTATCCGCTGCCAAAAATCTTCCAACAATAGTTGAAGCATAAACTGTTTTAATTGCGTTACCACTTGTAACCGGCCCTGTAAATTGAAGTTTTTTAACAAAATCTTTAGGATTTTTTACCCTCATAACACCAATTACCATACCGATCATGCCGGCACTTGCCACAAGCTTTTTAAGCCATAGATATTTGCTTTTCTTAACAGGTTCAGCTCCAGTGTTATCTTTATTTTCAGCATAACCTACATCACCTACAAAACCTTTTTTACCTGTACGTTTTTCTGTAAGTTTTCTATTGATATACTGATTTGTCAGCCCCAAAGCAGAAGCTCCGGCAAGTGCTCCAAAAATCTTAATCTTATTGATTTTTGCAGCTTTTTTCAATGCAGAATCTATATCAACATTTTTATTAGTGAAAATATCTCTTCCCATATCATAAGTATCTCTCAGGATATTTTGTAATTTTTCACCCCATTTTGCACCGCCAACATCAACCGTTAAATCTCTGTTAGCACCAAGAGCATTTGTTATACGAGCTTCCATAATTTTTAAAATATTATTTTTATCAGTTTTTGCAATTTCTTTATCATGAATAACTTCAGCCAATGTTTTTATAACACCATTTTTAGTTTTTAATGTTTCTGTTATATTGTTATATTTTTCATTCTGCCAGGTTATGTTTTTCCAAGCCTTTTCATCATTCCACTCAACATTTTGCCAGTTTATATCTTGGAATCTATTAACATTTACCCCATCACGTCCGCTCAAATTATCCAAAACATTGCGAACATAATTTTCTGTATTACCATCAGCGCTATTCCAGGCATTTTTCAAAGTTTTTAAAGAATCATCACTGTACCAGGTATCAGGAGAAATTTTAACCTCAGGCATAACCTTATCTGCAATCAATCTTGAAATAGCAACCGCAAATAACCCTGCAGATAAACAATTAATAAATGTTCCGCTAACCTCCCTAAAAAATGTTTCAAAACCTGCTTCTTTATTTCTGTGAGTTGTATCGTAAGCGGTTCTTGGTCCTACCATAGCTCCAAGATCAATCAACACGGCATTTGCCATATCATTTGTGTCTAAAGTTCTTAATGCTGTTGTTAATACACCGTCTATCGCTCCTGTAAATTTCGGCTGTTTAGTTCTTATATCATAAGGATTTACTGTTAAATTCATCATATCTCCGTCAAAAATTATCTGCACACGAAAAAAGTCCCGACAAATCGGGACTTTCAAAATTAAAATCTAGGTATAATTATAAAAATAATATCAAAAATTACACGCTAAAACCGCCAAGTCCCGAATAGGTTAACTTGGAGGAGGAGGAGTTATTGCTGTTAGCGAATAATTTGTTCATAATTTCCTTTATATTACAAGTATAGTATAATACTATATTATAAAATTTGTCAATAGGGTAGTTAATATATTTTATTAAAAAGGCGGCTGTGTAAACACAGCTGCCTTATAAAAGAAGTTTTAACCTGATTATTTAGAAATCCTACCAGGAACAACAACTCCGCCTTTTAAATTCTTTTTGTAGAATTCAACGTGTGGCTGAAGTACGCTGTCCAAAACTTCAGGTAACGCTTTACCGCTCATAACAGCAGTTACAATTTCCTGATAGCAAGTAGCAAATGCTCTTAATTGAGTCATTGCACCAGCAGCAGCTGCAGTTAAGCCCATATTTGAAGTTTCAACTTCTTCTTTAAAGAATGCGCCTGTGATTTCGTATGATTTTGTCAATGCATCAATATAAGATTCTGCATTTTCAGAACATACACCCTTATCAACAGGAACAGTCAATGCAAATACTAATTTATTTGCAGGGTTAAAATGAGCTTCTGCAGAGTGATGCATCGCATCAGGCACTTTTGCAACCTGCTTCAATGTATCTTTTACAGATTCATTCTGCATTTGAGCATGCCAGTAAACTGTATTTTCAAACATAGAACCCATATATTGATGAACAGAAGCATCAATACCGTTCATTTTAGCATCAGCCCAGAAAATACCTTCTTTTAAAGCATCATTTATATCTAAATCTTCTGACAAAGATTGTTCAGAAACTTCTTGAGCAGCATTTAACAATGAAATCATATCGGATTTTGACAAGCCGGCCCAAATAAGCGTAAATAGAGCATGATCATCAAATGCCGAAAATCTTCCGCCAACATCATCATGAATAAACAAATCACCAAGCCAGCCTTGCTCAATAGATGTTCTGCGAAGTTCGCTTTTTTCTGAATTAGCATCAGTAACTGCAATAAAATGTTTTGCAGCTGATTTTTTAGCATCTTCTTCTGATTGTCCTTTAGCCATATATGAATCAACTAACATTTGTTGAACTCTTAAAAATCCGTCTTTTGTTTCAAAAGTTGAACCTGATTTTGAAGCAATCATGAAGTTTGAAGAAGTTACATCACCTAATCTGTGCAAAAATCTTGCAAAACTGATTGAATCAACATCTGAATAAAATTCAACACTGTCATGGCAGATATTTAAACCGTTAATTGAAAGCATATGTTCAACAGTGTGTTTAGAACCGCCAATACCCATTACGCTTAATTTTTTAGCACCTGTTTGAGATTTGAAACTTTCTACCATTGAATAAAGTTCATCAACTCTTTTTAATTGTTCAGATGGAAGGTTTACCCAGTTTAGGAAATAACCTTTTTTGTTTGCACGTGATGCAAATTCTTTTACAAATTCAGATGTTTTTGAAGAATATTTCGAAAAATCAACACCTGAGAAACTTGTTTTTACTGATGAGTTTTTAGTTAACATTATTTCTCTCCTTTTTTTGTACAGTTTACTATACTTTAGTATAAAAATAAAATAAATAATAGTAAAGAACTTAGGGATTTATTAACAGTTTATTTATTCCCTTTTCCTGCTATTATATATTTATGCCTACAAATTTTGATTTTTTAAAAAAAGCCGACAAGAATTTATACGAGATAATCTCTGATGCTGAAAAATTATATAGAGATGAATATTTTGAGCAATGTATGGGACAAACCCGCAGATTTGCAGAAAATGTCTGCAAAAAAGTACTTGGAGATAAACGCACAACAGAAGATACTTTTGACCAAATGCTTGCAACCCTGAAAGATAATTCTCAAGGTTCAGAACAAGAAAAAGAATTTTTAGACGATTTATATTTCCTAAAAAAATGCGGAAATAAATCCGTCCATTCCTCCTCTGTTAAAAAAGACGGAATAAACGCATTAGAATGTCTTCAAAGAGCATTTGAAGTTGCTATAAATTACTCTGTATATAACCTAAAAGAGGATAAAGAAAATCTTAACAGGCATTTTGATATCCAGCTGCTTGCAACCGGCAAACGAGATAAAACACTTGCCCAGAAATATGCAAAAGCTAAGTCAAAAATGATTACTGAACAAAAAACAACCTCTAAAAAATCAGCCAAGAAAACAACTAAATCAAAACCGGCTGCAAAAAAGGTTTTGAAACAACAAACAACAATGAAATCATGCCCGAAACCTCAAAAAATAACGCCTTATTGGATTATGGTCGGCATATTCTCAATCATATCATTCTGCCTTGCAATATTTTTACTGATTATTAAATAAAATGCTATACAAGATATTTTTGCAAAATCAGTTTCTTTAAAGCCCGCGCATTAATTGCTTCCGGTTCAAGCTGTAGAAGTTTTTCCAAATACACTAAAGCCTTATGATAATCACCTAAATTTTTATAAGCAACAGCAATTGCATACAAAGCATCTATGAAATTACTGTCAAGTTCAAGTGCTTTTTCTAAGTTTGAAACAGCTTTTTTATAATCCGGATTTTCAATATCTTTTCTTGATAAAATAATCTTTGCGCTATTATAATAAGCATCTGTCATCTTATCATTAATCTGCAAAGCCTTTGTATAATCAAGCATAGCTTCATCAAAATTTTCCATTGCCTGATATGCTACAGCCCTGTAAAAATAAGGAATTTCCCAATCATTTTTCAATTCTAATGATTTGTTAATGTTTTCTATAGCACTTTCAAATTTTCCACTCTGGATATCAAAAATTCCATTATCAAGATAATATTTATAGTCGCTCATATCAATCCTTTATTTATATCTTTATTTGATTATAATATAAAATTAAATATAATAATAGCAAAAGGGAAAATTATGGATAAAAAGATATTATCAAATATCGCACTGTTTATGACCGCACTAATCTGGGGGCTGTCATTTGTTGCTCAAAAAGCAGGTATGGATTTTGTAGGTCCTTTCAGTTTTAATTTTGCAAGGAGTATTATTGGCGGTTTCAGCCTTATACCGGTTATTTTTATAGCAAAACTTATCCAGGAAGATAACCGATCCCAAAAATTAAAACATTTACAACACGTCCTACTTGCAAAAGCAGGAATATCATGCGGTATAGCCTTGTTTCTTGCAATGAGTATCCAGCAATACTGTATGCAATACGCCCCGGCAGGAAAAGCTGGCTTTATAACTGCATTATACATAATTTATGTTCCGCTTATATCAATGTTTTTTGGACAAAAGCTATCCCGCAACATTAAATGGAGTGTTGTAATAGCAGTTATAGGTTTATATCTGCTATGTTTTAAAAATGACGGAAGCGGGTTTGGAAAATATGATATAATATTGTTAATCAGTGCATTTTTCTATGGAGTACATATACTTGTTGTTAATTATTTTTCAAGAAGAGTTAATGCGACAAAAGTTTCATGTATTCAGTTTTTCGCGGTAGGAATACTGTCAATCCCGCTGATGTTATTATTTGAAACCCCAAATCTGCAAGGATTTATAGCCTGTAAAATCCCGATTTTATATGCAGGGATTTTAACCTGCGGGGTTGCATATACATTGCAAATTTTCGGACAAAAATACACTGCTCCTATAATCGCATCTTTAATCCTTTGCTTAGAATCAGTTTTTGCGGTTGTCGGCGGCGGATTTATACTACACGAATCAATGACTCTGAAAGAAATCTTTGGCTGCATATTTATGATAAGTGCAGTTATTTTATCTCAAATAAATACCAAACAGATAAAAAAAGGAATTCCGCAACTTTCTCCGCAAGAAGAAGAATAATTTCAGTCACTATTCAGGTTATAAATTGAAAACTACAAATAGCACTTGCGCTCTTGTCCTGCGACACCGGCATATAATTCAACAAACTGTTTAGCAGGACTTACATCAATTTTTTGCAATAAAACTTCTTCTATCTGGAAAAATCCTACATCCCCGGACATTTCTATATCAATTTTTATAGGCTTTCTTTCCCCTTTATGAATAGAAATACGATTAATCGCATTTGCCGAATATTTATGAATATCTCCGACTTTAGGGGTTGTGTTTATTGCCATAGGAATCCTTGCTCTGCCCTTTGTCATATCACAACCGTCGGCAATCAGAATAATACCGGCTTCAATTGAATGAATACGGCGGGAAGACATGTGCCCTACAATAGCTTCAGTGGCAATAGCTTTAATAATAACCCTTTTATGTAAATCTTTAGGAAACAGGTGCATAAGAGCACGTTCAATAATAGGCTGAGCCAACAGCGCAGACATCTCCTCATGCCCCTGTCTGCCTATTGCCATACCCAAATCATGCATCATACCTGCCAGAATAACCGCACACATGCTGTCTTCAAAAGTACCGATTTCCTCAGCTTCCAATGAAGTTTTAATTTCAAATTCGTGCAGAATATTCAACATTTTAATAGCATTTCCGACAACCTGACGCATATGAACAGGGCCGTGATCATTATACCCAAGCCTCCTTATTGATACATTATTGGCATATTCCTGCATCTCCTGAAGTTCGGCATCTTCAAATAAATAGTTAACAAGCTCAAGGCACTTAGGCTGGTGCTTCAACCTGCCCTGAATCTTGGTTTCTGTTGATATTTCCTTGACTGATTTCATAGTTCTTCCGATTCTTTCTTTTTATAATTATCTCTTACTATCATGATAACGCATAATTTATAAAAAGTTAAGTCCCGAAAATTAATCCACTACTTAAAATACACACTCTTGCCTTTAGTTTTATTAACAAAATTCACAGCCCAAGGAACAAGTTCTTTGTAAGAATCAAAATGAAATCCTATTTCAATCCATTCTTTAAGGTTATTTCCAACTGAACCGATATTTTTTATTGATTTATAAATAAAAGAGTAAAGTCCTGTTCTGTCAACTCCTTCTCTACAGTGGATATGAACTTTTCCGTTACTTTTTTCTACTTGATTAACAATCTTTAAAAACTGTCTTATTTGTTTTTCTTTAGGGAAACGGGTATATGTCGGAATGTTATGGTATTTCATACCTAAGTTTTCAACTACAGCTTTTTCATCAAAATTAATGAATTCAATTTTGGGTTTTCGAAGATTCACAACATCGGTAACGCCCTGTTTCTTCAGCCATTCAAACTGATCAACTCTTGGCTGTGCAGAGCGGGATAAATTTTTTGAAACATCAACATATCGAAACGGTTTATCTGCCACCGCATACGAATAATTATTATTATAATATTTATAATCGGTTAAATAATCAAAATCTTTCATAATGCAATTATATTTTATATTTTTT
>URYF01000050.1 GCA_900551965.1 uncultured bacterium | reverse complement strand
TCGGTGGTTCGAATCCACCCCTGCCCACCACTTTTAAGACTCCTTCTGGAGTCTTTTTTTATTACTTATAAAACCCGTTGATAAAATCAACGGGTTTTTGGCAAATTAGTTTTATTTAATAAAGGAAGGGATCGAATCTATATCCTGTTCCGTCATCTGTAACATAAACTCCTAGGTGCCTCAGCATATAATAAGCAACGGTTTCCGAGTCAAATATTGGGACATTACTCTTATTCAGCATTTGCTGCCAATTCTTTCTATCTTTTATATCAGTAACAATCGAGTACACTTTATCATTTTTTATTCTTACTGCGGTATAATTATCATAAGTCTCAAAATTGGATAGAGATTCGTGTGCTTCATCCCTATTTGTAATCATATCACAACTTACAACATATCCATCTTTATCTCGTTGAATATTCCTTACCTCTTGGTGAGCCCATCGCCCCTCCCCACAATCTTGATCTAAGATTATTGTAGATGGTTTTTTATCTGTTTTATTACGATATTCATATTTATATGTAGAAATAGTACCCTTAGAAGAAATACGTTGTCCATATTTATTATAGCCCTCTGTCCAACCGTCATATGTTTTTTCCGTACGGACAACAGTATTTTCATCGGCATTTGCATGAGTTGTATTTATTGTTGCAGGCTTAGTCGTATTTTTATCTATCGAAAATTTTAAAATTGCTTCACTGCCTTTATTATTAGTTACTTTAGCTTCAACTGAACTCTGAGTTCTATGCTGCGAGCCTTTTTCAATTTTGTAACCGTTAGGTAAACCCTTTGACATATCTTCCGTAAACTTACCAGCCTTAAACAGTTCGATAGACTTTTTAACATCAGCTTTTGTATAAGTTTTAGCATCTTTATCATTATTTGCAACATTCAAAAAAGCTTTGTACTGATACTCATTCATTTTGATTGCATCGGCATTTTTCCATTTATTATTTTTCTTATCAAATACAGTCAATTGACCTTTTTCATTAAGCAAATATTTACCGCCATTATTTTCAAATGCAACACCTTTTTCCATTTTTATAAGTTGTGCTTTTCCCTTAACAAAAACGTTAACATCAACTAAACCAATTTCTGATACCATAAATTTCCCCTTTAATTTTATAATCCTCCCTTATATAAAGTTTTTTATTTGCAAAAATTGCCAATGAACCGATCTAAAAATTGGACATATCGCAGACTACAAGAGACATTAAACTATTTTAAACTATACTTCACAATTATTTACAATTATATAGAATTGTATAAAAACCCAAATACAAATTTTAAATTATTAAATTAGCAACTCCGACCTATGTTGCAGCGTTACTAATATAAAAATAATTCAACCTGAGCAGTATTACCTGATTTTTTAAGCTGAGGAAAGAATTCCGCAGATCTTTCAACCGGTTTTCCATCAATAAAATACTGCCAGTTGCCTAATCCGGTAGAGCTGAATACATCAACATACGGACCTTTTTGCGGAGATTTATCTGTTGCACGAAGCTTAAATACACCCTCATTTGTTTTTGCTAAATTAACAGCCTCTATCGGAATATTGCGATATATACCTTTATCACAAACTGTTTTACATGTTAGCTTTTTTATTATTCCATTTAATTTATTAATATCTACTGTCTTTGAAATACCAACAACCCCATCATCAGTCTGCATAGGAATATTTATATTGTAAAATGTGGAATTAGGAGATTTAATACGTTGTACAGTTTTTCGTATAGAGCCATCTGCATTTACACAGGTAAATGTATCTTTTTTTAAATATGTTTTAGCTCCATCTGCCGCTGTTTTTCCTACTTGTTTACCATAAGGTGCAGATTCTCCGGCTGCAAATTTCCAAAGATTTTTCACTAATAAATTTACTTTCATTCCATTATTTCCTAACTTATAGCAGCATATACCATATTTAATAAGAGCGAACATAAATAAAATTGCTAATATTACGCTAAAAAACACAACTTTTTACAAACATTTACAAACATAAGCACAAAGTACGGACTTTGATGTTTTTTAGTTATCATTATATGCGAGGACTGATAATATGAAATGCATACAAGAAATAATTAATAACTATACCATGTTCAATGAGGTCAAGGCAATTGCAATAGGCGGCTCTTCAAGTGCTAAAACATCTGATAATATCTCGGATATAGATGTTTATATATTTGTTAAAAAAGATATACCAATAGAAAAAAGAGCCAAATTAATACAAAAATATTCAACAAAAGCCGAAATTGGCGGAGAATACTTTGGATCCGGTGATGAATTTTTAGTTGATTGTATAAATCAACAATTAGATGTTATGTATTGGAATACAACTTGGTTTGAAAACTCAATCAAAAATGTCTGGGAAAAACATTATCCCTCAAACGGATATACGACTTGTTTTCTATACACTTTAAAAAACTTTGAAATCATATATGACCCCAATAATTGGCTCAAAAATCTTCAAGATAAATTAACTAAGCCTTATCCTCAAAGACTGAAAGAAAATATTATAAAAAGAAACTTTATGCTAATAAAGGACAAGCCGTTTGCATCTTATTATGAACAAATACAAAAAGCCATAAAACGAAATGATATAATTAGCATAAATCATAGAATATCAGCGTTTATTGCAAGTTATTTTGATATTATTTTTGCATTAAATGAAACACTTCATCCCGGAGAAAAGAGACTGATAAACTTTGCAAAAAAGAATTGTAACAGTTTACCCAAAAACTTTGAAGAAAACCTTTTAAAGTTACTTTCCCGGCCTAACAATAAAACTATCGAAATCTTAGATGAGATAATATTAGAATTAAAAAATATAATTTAAAACGTATTAAAATTTCGAGACTATATACCAAATTTCACTAAATAAAAAAATGCACATCACTGCAAGCAGCAGCGAAGCAGTCCGGAAATTTTTATTCAATCCCAAAATAATACTGGATTGCTTCGAAAATCATAGATTTTCTCGCAATGACGATAATGTTGGTGGAAACATTTATATAACTCCCAAAATTTCAAACTCGATTATTATTTTGTTTTGTACTATAATAGAATTATTAAATTAGGAGGTTGTGTTTATGAAAAAGTTTTTACTAATAATGGTTTGTTTAGCATTATCATCGCCGGTATTTGCAAAGACAATAATTGTTCAAAGCATGAGCAGCTTTTCAAGCACAAAACCTCAAAGCAATTTAACCTTCAAAGCTGCTGAAACCAAAGATGTTAAAGAAGGATATACGATTAAACAAGGTACTGTTATCAATTCACGTGTTGAAAAAGTTACCGAACCAAAACGCGGTAAACGAAACGTATATGTAGTTGTACACCCAACAAACTTGAATATTCCTGACAGAAAAGGCAGAGATTTACACGCAAAAATTACACCTTATAAAAAAATGAACAAAAAAAATGCAGCTCAAAAAGGTGCTGTCAGCGCGGCAGGTATTATGCTTCCGGGATTTGCACAACTTTTTTATTTCGGCAAAGGCTTTGCAAATCCTGAAAAAGGCAAATCCAGAATGGCTTCAGGCGGGCGCTGCGCCTACAAAAATTCTCCACTGGTATATATTGAAAAAGGGGACGAACTCTATATTCATCAGGGCGATTACTTAAAGATGAAACTTTATCATAAATAGCCTCATCAAAATATTTTCTTAACATAGAGTAAAAAAAACATAATTTTCACTTGCGCTTTTAAAATTTTTCTATTTTAATAAAAACGGAGTAGAAACTTCTACCCTATTTATTATTTTATAAAGGCCGAAAACATGACACAAACAATTACAGATGAAAAAGAGTGGAGCTTTAAAATAAACCCCTGGGTTACCATGATTCCGGTAATGCTTTCTATATTTATGTTTGCATTAGACGAAACAATATCAAATGTTGCTCTTCCTTATATGGCGGGAACATTTTCAATAAGCCATAATGAATCAACCTGGATTATCACAAGTTATCTTGTAGCAAGCGGTATTGTAATTCCTGCAGTTGATTTTTTCAGCAAGTTAGTAGGACGTAAACAATATTTTTTGTTTAGTATAACTATATTTACCCTTGCTTCAGTCCTATGTGGTCTTGCAACATCAATGCCAATGATGCTTTTTGCAAGAATATTACAAGGTATCGGAGGAGGCGGAATTATGCCGATTGGTCAGGCAATCATCTTTGAAATATTTCCAAAAGAAAAGCTGCCTACCGCTATGGCTGTTTTTGGACTTGGAGTTGTAATGGCACCTATTATGGGACCGGCTTTAGGCGGTTGGATTACCGAAAATTGGTCATGGCCTTTTATATATTTAATAAACATACCGTTTGGAATAGTGACTTTATATCTCGTAAGAAAATATATTGAAGAACCTCCTTATTCTCGTAAACAAAAAGGGGTTTCTATGGATTTTGCAGGATTTGCTTTTCTTGCAATATGGCTTTTGACATTACAAATAGTATTGGACAAAGGTAACGATGCTGACTGGTTCCACGCGGAATGGATCTGCAAAACTTTTGCAATTTCAATGCTTTCTTTTATTTGCTTTATCAGAATTCAGCTAAAAAAGCGAAAAACCGGAAATTCTCTTATTGACTTATCTATATTAAAGAACCATAATTTTGTATTCGGAACACTTGGTCAAGTAGTCTTAATGGGTGTTATGATGGCATCGGCAGCTATTTTACCGTCAATGCTTCAATCTTTGATGGGTTATACGTCATTTCTAAGCGGAATCTCAATGGTTCCACGTGGACTTGGCTGTCTTGCGGCATCTTTTGTATTTGGACTTTTAATGCCAAAAACCGGAGCAAAACCAATAATCATTGCGGGGCTGATAATCTTGGCTATCGGCGGAATGTTATTTGGAGAAATCAACACAAATATTTCTCTTGCAACTATAACAATCCCAAATTTCACCTTCGGGCTTGGAATGATACTTGCAATGGTTCCGCTGTCAAATGTGTCTTGTGCAACATTACCTAACCATTCCCAAACTAATGCGGCAGGGGTTCAGAATTTATTCAAAAATACCGGAGCTGCAATAGGAACATCTATTGCAACAACTATGATTTCAAGATTTTCTCAAATGCATCAAATGATGATGGTTAAAGGATTAAATGATACAAATGAAGTTTATATCAACAGATTAAACGCAATGATTGGTAGTTTTACAAGTCATACGGATTTAGCAACGGCAACACATATGGCACAAACTCAAATATACGGCATGCTTAAACAGCAAGCCACTTTATGGGGATATGTAGAAACTTTCAGATATTTTGCACTTGCAGCCATATTTATACTGCCATTTGTATTCTTCATTGAAGAAACAGTTATTAGAAAACCTAAAAAAATATTTACAAAAGAAAATCAGCAGGTATAATAAAAAAGCTCGGGGCGTTAGCGCAGTTGGTAGCGCATCACACTGGCAGTGTGGGGGTCAGGGGTTCAAATCCCCTACGCTCCATTTTTTTATACACTCTATTTATTTTCAAGCCCTAACAAATCTTTTATAACTTCCCCTGCCATAATCATGCCGGCTACAGGCGGAACAAATGAAACACTGCCCAGAACTGTCTTTTTAGCCGGGTTTTCACTTTCGACAATAACTTTTGGCTCTGCAGGGATTTCCTTTGAATATACAACCTTAACCCTCTTTATACCACGTTTTTTAAGTTCTGTTCTAATAACACGGGCAAGCGGACAGACTGATGTTTTTGAGATATCAGCAACTTCAAACTTTGTTGGATCTAGCTTATTACCTGCACCCATTGCACAAATTATCGGAACATTATATTCTTTAGCTTTTTCTATAAGAGAAAGTTTTCCAACAACAGTATCAATTGCATCTACAACATAATCATACTTTGAAAAATCAAACAACGAAGAAGTTTCAGGAGTATAAAAAGTCTGATAGGTGTTTACAATAACATTCGGATTTATATCTAAAAATCTTTCTTTTGCAACTTCTGTTTTATATTTTCCAACAGTACTATGCGCTGCAATAATCTGGCGGTTAATATTCGTCAGACAAACTCTATCATTATCAACAATATCAATTGTACCAAGCCCGCTTCTAACTAAAGCTTCTGCAGCAAATCCGCCGACACCGCCTATTCCAAATACTGCAACTCTTGATTTTGAAAGTTTTTCAATCCCTTCTTGACCAAGCAAAATCTCTGTTCTTGAAAATTGATTTAGCATAACTTCTCCGTTTTATTTAATAGCCATATTATAAAACAAAGACACTTATAGTGTAAGCTCTTCATATTGACGAAGCGTTTCAGGATTATTTAATAACCCTGCAACCTCATTTTTCATCCATTTAAAAAAGCAGCCTACACCGGAGAACTCAAAATCAGCTTGAGCTTGAGCATTCATAGCATCAGCTTCGGAACTAACATTTACATACTTATTCAAATCAACAGAACTGTCACTTTTAAGATAATTTACATTACAAAATTCATCAAGATATCCCTGCAGCTTAGGAGTTAAAGAACTGTTTTCATCAATTTCGCCAAGAGCTGCTACAACTTTATCTCTAAAAGAAGAATAAGAAAGCTTATACTCAGACTTTAGGTCCTCAAATATTTTATTGAAGCCTTCCATATCATTATTCAGATAAAGCGCTTTAATATTTTCAAAAAATGGCATAGTCTCTGCAGGTAAATTCTGTTTTACCAACCCATCATCACCTGATTCAATAAGATTTATAAACAATTGTTTTTGACCGGCTGCGTAGACTTCACTATATCTTTCAAGCGCCTCATGTCCTAAAGTTTTATGCCGAATAATATTAACATTTTGAATATAGTGTTGAAATTCATGTCTTAACAATGCAAAAAGTTGTTGTTTTGAAACTCCTTCATACACCCCTAAATCTGAGTGAATACACATTATATTTTGCGCCGGAGAATATCCCATTGAATACCCTTTGTTTAAATTGGGGACAAGCATAGCCTGAGGTACAATTTCCGGCGGATATTTCATCTTGGTAATAAGATAATTATAAGAATTTGCAATGAAATCAATTCCGTCAAACTTTGATAATTCCGCAATCTCTTGAGGAGTTATACCCAGAGAATACGGTTTTAATTGTATGTATGCTCTTAAATTATTAACATCATCAACAGTACAATCCTTAAAGACTTTAGCATTTGCAACTTTTGTTGCCATATTTTCCGAAATTTTTTGAACAAAATTTCCGCGAAATGCCAAAGATGAGCTTCTAACCGGGGATAATTCAATATTCATTACTTTTAAACCTTCTTTTTATACATTATTGTTAAACAAGCTGAATATTAAAATTTGCGTATTTGGTAGAATTAAGGTTAATATATTGTTACTTTTGAGGGATTTCCGCTTTTAAATGCTCAATAAATTCATCCCTGTACAAAAAGCCTAAATGCGCGCCGTTATCAATCAAAACAGTTTTATCTCCGGTATATTGTTTTAATTTTTTAAGCTGCGCGGGATTTGTCAGGTAATCAGTAAGCGAATGATAAATTTTATAGTTATCATTATTTTCTAAATACCCCATAATTGAATGCAAACTAACCTCGTAAGATAAATCATCACAAGTTTCATCTTTAGATTCTGTCAGGTATTTCAACGCATAATCCTGATAACTCATATTATTAATTCTGTGATAAATATCACTTTGCTTAGATTTTTCTGCTCCCTCAATTGTAAAAATCAAATCAGATAACTTTTGATGCATTAAAAAACCAGTGATAAGTTTTCCCTCATCTTCCGTAAACGGCAATGAATTTATTTCAACATCAATATTATCTTTTGACTGATAAAGCTTCATAACCTTAGCCGCAGTTAATGCTACCCTTTGTTTTAAATCATCGGAAGACTTATTCCATTCTTCTGAATTTTTATCAATTTGTTTCATCGCATAAATAAGCTCAACCGGCGGGCATATTGAAATAAATTTTGTATTTCCAAGTGTATTATTGCGGGATTCTTTATCTGCCAAAAACAATGCGGTTAAAGCTCCGAACGAAGTGCCTATAAAAACTTTTTCTCTGAACTCACACCCGTATTTTTCAGATAAGTTATCCAGAATTTTTGTTGTAACAAGCTTTAAATTCTCTGCATCGCTAGATGGCAAACCCGGTTTATACCCATCAGGCATACTTTTTACAAATTCCCACTGAAAATGGCTTCCCTGAATTACAACTGAATAACCTTTATCATAAAAAATTTTAGCAAGTAAAACCGAATGACTCGACATAATTCCTTCCCCGATTGATGGATAAATTATCGCAACCGGAGCTGATTTTTTATCTTTTTGCATAATATATCTAAACTTATAATCATCCCTGCCCTCTGCAATATTAACAGAAGATGTCCTGATCCTTTTACTAAAACTCCTATTCCAAATAGAAAGTTCGTTCCAAACGGATTCATCAACTCCCGGCAAATCAAAAAGAGCTGTACGCATAGAATCAACTACAGGATTTTGCGGATTAAACCCGGGTAGATACATATCCGGATCAAGTTTAAATTCTTCCGCACTGTAATTTTTCAAAACAGTTTCATCAATATTTGTACCACCATATAATAAATCCGGAATAACAATTTCTGAAGAAACTTCAAACTTCACAATACTGTCATTTTTTACCGGAGTTTTATCTGGTGAAGACTTTTTAACATCAATAACCGGTTCTTTCTTTTCTTTAGGTAAATCATCAACAACTGGAACATTTAATGAAGATAAAACATCGACTCTGTCTAAATTTGCACATTTTATATAAGTATCAATCCCATAAATCTTTTTTGCAATCTCATAAGGATCAGCATAAGTTGATTCAATCATCTTTATAAGCGGCTGCATATAAGATGTTCGATTAATCGTAAGCCCGGCTTTGACTGCTGCCAATACCGGAGTTGCGATATACGAACCGGGGTTTAATGCAGTATCAAGAATTTTACCCAAAATCCCCCTAAAACAAGTGAAAGACAAAACAGGAAAAACAAAATACTGCCCAGGTTTTAATTTACAACCGGCAAGAGCCTGCTCCATATTCTCGTTTGACTGTTCCATATTAAATAAATGTTTTGCAGGATCATACATTCCCCCAAGTCCAATAATGGTATTGGTAAAAAAGCGGATTGTTTCGATTTTGGAAGTCTCAAAATCCTTTTGCAGCAAGCTGCTTACAAGCCTTATTGGATACTCAATATTATTTGTAATTCCTTTTATTCTGTCCATTCCATATTCAGGCATCAACGAAGACCACAATATATGAATCGGACGCAATGCATATTTATTTAGTCCGGTATTAAAATTAAACATCTTGCGATTAAAACCTTCCCACTTGTCTTCTCCCAAAAACTCATAAGAATAATCCGGATACTTCGTTTCTGCAGCATATACAGATACAGCTAAATTATTAAAAAACAAACATAACAATAATCCAATAACGACAAGACTTTTTTTTGACATTACAACCCTCTTTATATTTTTAAAACAAAATCATTTTATAAAAGAGGAACAGAAATACACATTAGACAATAGAATATCTATAAATAGTAAAACTATCTTTTGTCGAAAAAACAGGTAAAAATATTATTATGAGCCATTAAAAGTAGCATTTTCTAATTCATATTTAACTTTTTTGCCCTTTATTACCGGAGTAAAATATGCCTCAAATACCGAATTTTTCTTATCAAACTTTTGTAAAACCCTGCGAATAACAGACTTAGCGCTATGAAAATAAGTTTTGGTAGCCTCTAATAACGCAATATTTGAATTTTCAGACACAAAGCGTTTTGTTTTATCCAAATCCAAACCGTAGGTATCACTTATTTCATTTGAATCAACTTTTATATCCCGCTTTACATTTCTAATAGGTTTTGCTGCATCTTCAACAATACTGATAGAATGGCCGGTTAATATATAAGATTCCGCACCTTTTTGTCTGTTTAAATCATAAAAAGACCTTGCTATAGGATTTTTTTTGTAGTCTTCATCACGATTTATAAAAAAACGAACTAATCGAGAAAATAAAGGTTTTTCCGAAGCATTTACAGGCTTTACCGAAGCTGCCCTGCCGCTTACAATATTTAAATTATCATTATGCTGCTTATTCAGCCAGCCGATAAGTTTGCGTTGAAGAGTTTTCACTAATTCAACAGATTTAACCTCTACATATTTACCATCCTGATTTTTAACAAAGTATTTAGACGGATGAACAGCCCCAAACACAGGCAGCACCGAAGCATTTAACGCAAACACGTTTGAATAAAACTTCTGAGAGTATAATGAATTAATTTCCATACTGACCCCGACGAATAAACACTTTTATTCAATAATTAAACCACGTAATAAAAATTTTTGCACATATTTTTAGATTGAAATAAAAAACAGTTCACAGAAATTTACAAAAAACAAACTAAAAGGTATAAAAATCAGTTTGATTATGTTAAATTCATAAAGTGTATATGTTATAGGAGGTAATATGAAAAATATTTTAAAATCACTTCTTGCTATAGCGGTTGCGACATTAGGAGTTATGCCGGCGTTGGCATTTCCTGATGTAAGTGATAACTACTGGGCAGCAGGACAGATTAAACTACTCTCTGAACAAGGTGTAATTGTAGGTTATCCTGATGGAACATTCAAACCTGACGATAATGTTACAAGAGCAGAATTTGCAGCAATGGCAATCAGAGCGTTAGGACAACAACATACAAAAGTAGCTCAGCCTGTTCATTTCACAGATATTGACCAGGCACACTGGGCTTATGAAGATATTCAAAAAGCTTTGTATTTTGATTTAATTTCCTGCGACAAATCAGGTGAATTATTCAGACCGGAGGACTCTGTTTCAAGAGCAGAATCTATGACAGTTGCGGTTAATGCACTGACAACAGAATCCATCAGTGCTCAAAAAGCTAAAGAAGTTTTAGAAAGAAAATATAATGATACCGTTTCTATTCCTGAGTGGTTCTTAATACCTGCAGGGAAAGCCGAAATTTTAAATATGATAGTTGTTGCACCAAGCGCAAAATCATCGCTTGATGCAGAAAGACCAGCAACAAGAGCAGAGGTTGCCGCTATTTTATACAACATGATGGAACAAGCAAAGCTAAATCCTAACGCAAAATTAGCAGAAGCAATGAGAAAGAAAACCGGCGAAGGTTTTGTAATTGATAGTGCTACAGTACAAGGAAGCGTTGGAACAATCCCTGCAGGAACAATCCTGCCGGTCAAATTGAATACCTACATCAGCTCTCAATCAACAGAAGGCGGTACAATGTACACAGCAACAGTTCCTCAAAACTATGTTACAAGAGAAAAATTTATTCTTGTAAGAGAAGGAGCTGCCCTAAAAGGTCAAATACTTGATGTCAGACCGGGTAAATACTTTGTAAGAAACGGGGTTTTAGTACTAAAAAATGCACTTATTACAACCGAAAATGACCAAACTACAGGTTTCAGCGCAATAGGCGAAATTAAAAAAGACAGAAACTGGTGGATGAAATTCGTAAGATGGGCATTCAAAGGAGAAAAACTGGAAGTTCAAGCTGAAGGCACAGCTAATATGAAACTTTTACAACCTATAAAAATCGATCTTACTAACGGCTGGATTT
>URYF01000049.1 GCA_900551965.1 uncultured bacterium | reverse complement strand
TACAAGCATAATCGGGTGTCCAAACTGGTGTAAAAACTGTTCTAATGAACTGGTAATTGCAGGATCAGCTTTTTCTACCATATTGTAAATACCTGTAGACTGCCACAGCTGCATTAATCCTTCTGATAATATCATCTGCGACCTCCTAACCTACTGTTACCAGGACTTGACCTGTCTGAACTTTATTTCCTACTTCAATTTCTACAGATTTAACTGTACCACCAACAGGTGATTTAATTTCTGTTTCCATTTTCATAGCTTCTACAACCGCAATTACATCGCCTTCTGCAATAGAATCACCTTCAGAAACTAATACTTTCAATACGTTTCCAGGAAGTGCAGCTTTTACAGGGGTACCTTCACCTGAATCAACAGCTTTTGCTTCAATACCTTCTTTAACATTAAAGTCAAATAATTTACCGTTAACTGTAGCTTTTCCGCCTTCCAATGCAACAGCATATTTTTTACCGTTAATTGTAACTGTATAACCGTTGCTAGATGCACCTGAATCCGGAGTTTTAGCTTCCGCTTTTGCTTCATTTTTACGAACACCGATTGTTCCTTTACCTTGCAAGAATAAAATACCTTTTTCTTTACAAGCTGCAGAAATAAATAAGTTTTCGTCATTAACAGGAAGATTAGCTTCTTCAAGTCTTTTCTTAGCAACTTCAAGTCCTTTGTTAGGATCTTTATCGTTCAAGTCAACAACCAATTCAGTTGTAGGTTGTAAACCTAGTTGTTCTTCTGCAATTTTAACAACTTCGGCATCCGGTTCGCAAGGAGTTTTACCAAAATATCCAAGAACCATTTTTCCGTAACCTTCAGCAATTTTCTTCCATTTGCCAAACATTACATTGTTAAATGCTTGTTGGAAGTAGAATTGAGAAACCGGAGTGACAGATGTACCGAAACCGCCTTTTTCAACAACTTCTTTCATAGCTGCAACAACTTCAGGGAATTTTTCCATCAAGTTGTTATCACGTAACATTTGGGTGTTAGCAGTCAAAGCACCACCAGGTAATGGTGAAGAAATAATCATTGGATTAACTGATAAAGCTTCAGGAGGTAAGAAATAATCTTTCATACAATCTTTGAAGATTTCTTCGGTTTCAAGAATTTTTTCAACATCAATACCTAAATCGTATTCAGTACCTTTTAATGCATGCCACATAGAAACGATATCAGGTTGAGCAGTACCGCCGGAAACCGGTTTCATTGATAAGTCGATACAATTTGCTCCGCCTTCTAAAGCAGCTAAATATGCAGCTAAGCCGGTACCTGCAGTTTCGTGAGAGTGGAATCTGATATCAGCATCAGCACCCAAAATTTCACGAGTTCTTTTAATTGTTTCAAATACTTTTCTTGGAGCTGAAGTACCTGAAGCATCTTTGAATGCAAGAGAATCAAATTCAATACCTGCATCTAAAATTGAACGAAGAACTTTTTCATAAAAAGCTACATCATGAGCACCTTCACAACCGATAGGAAGTTCCATCATTGTGATAGTAACCTCATGTTTCAAACCGTGTTTTTTAATACATTGGCTTGAGTATAATAAATTGTTAACATCATTTAACGCATCAAAGTTTCTAACAGTAGTAACACCGTGTTTTGCAAACATTTTTGCGTGAAGATCAATAACATCACGAGACTGAGAATCAAGTCCTACAACGTTAACCCCTCTTGATAAAGATTGAAGGTTAATATCAGGACCAACAGCAGCTCTGATTTTATCCATTGTTTCAAAAGCATTTTCATTGCAATAGAAAATCGGAGATTGGAATCTTGCTCCGCCCGCAACTTCAAAATGTCTGATACCTGCATCAACAGCAGATTTCAATGCCGGAATAAAATCATCAACAAATACTCTGGCTCCGTAAACAGATTGGAAACCATCTCTGAAAGATGTATCCATAACTTTAATAAGTTTCTTTCCCATGTTTTTTATCCTTTCGTTTAATAATGAATAACATTAAATAATAAGCAGGTTAAACCTAGCTTCTTTTTGCCATAATAGCGGCAATTGCTACAGCTATCGCTTCATCAGCATTTGCAACTGTCTTTTTAACCGTTGATTTAACTTCTTCAACAGCTTCAGGGAAAAGCTTGTTCAAATATTGAACAGATCTTGACATAATCCCCATTGAAAAAATCAAGATTACTAAAAAGCATAGTACAAATCCCATGCCCATTCCGAGTAATACTAACCCGTTTGATAAATTTCCACTCATAAAATATCTCCTATTGTAAGTACAAATTCTTTACCGTCTTTTTCCAAAACAAGCTCACCTTTGTCATTAATCGACTTAGCAAACCCGCATTCTAATTTATTGAATACCTGAACTTTAAGCTCTTTGCCTAAAAAACAGTTTCTTTTTGAATAATCTTCTTTTATAAATTCAAAACCTGATTTTAAAAATTCATCATAATTTTTAAAAAATTCATCAAGTAACTTATCTCTAAATTCTTTTAAATCAATATTATTACCAAATTCAACATTTAAGGCAGTTGCGATTTTATCCGGGATTTTGTCCAATATTTCAGGCTCAGAATTTAAATTAACCCCAATGCCAAGTACTAACCCTTTGAAATTTGCTCCCTGCATAACAGTTTCAGACAGAATCCCCGCAATCTTTTTACCATCAATTAAAACATCATTCGGCCACTTTATTTGAGGTTTAACTCCATATTCTTCTAACACATGGCACAAAACTACAGATAAATACTGGGTAATATTAGGATAAATCTCTTTAAAGGTATCAGAAGGTTTCAGAATAACAGACATAAACAGATTATCACCGCCCAAATCAACCCATTTACGATTTAACCTTCCTCTTCCGCAAGTTTGTTTTTTAGCATGGACAACAGTTCTGTCATCAAAGTTATCAATATTTAACTTTGCATAGCTATTCGTAGAATCTGCTTCATCCAGAATAATAACTTTCATTTTCTCCCCTTACGGACTATACACGTGTACCATGATTATATAACAAACAAAAATATTTATAAAAAACTTTTAAAAATAAATAATACCAACTATATTAATAAAATAGGAAACCTTAACTAGAAAAAACATTTGCTAAAAAAGTTTTTCGGTGATACCATGGAAGTCACGAAGGGAGAAAAATGGAACACTGGGTTTATAAAATAAGCTTTTTAGGTCATGGTGTATCATTTAATATGGATACACTTATTACAATGTGGCTATCTATGCTGTTATTAATAATTTTTGCATTTACCACCACTAGGAACCTTAGCTTAATCCCCGGAAAACTTCAACTGGTCGGAGAAAATATTGTCAAATATTTCAACAATATTTGTAAGTCTTCAATGGGTAATGATGAGGCTCAAAAACATATCGCGATTATTTTAACACTGTTTATGTTTATCCTGACAGCAAACTTAGTTGGACAGCTTCCTTTAAAACTTATTCACTTAACACACGGAGAACTGGCATCTCCTAATAACGATATAAATATGACAGCAGCTATGGCTATTGTTGTTTCAATATATTATATATTTTATGGTGTAAAAAGAAACGGTTTTAAATTCTTTTTCAAAGGTTTTTCTATTGAAGGTATTATAATTACCCTTGTAGATACTTTAGAACTGTTTGTAAGACCGTTTTCACTGGCGCTGCGACTTTTTGCAAATATTTTTGCAGGAGAAGTGCTTGTCGCTACGGTTTTGAGTTTGGCTGCAGTTCTTATTCCATTGCCTTTTATGCTGTTTGAACTATTTGTCGCATTAATTCAGGCTCTGGTATTTACACTTTTATCAACAACATATATTTCGTTAGCAATTAAAGAAGAATAAAATATAAGAAGGAGGATTTTATGGCAATTGAACAAACTTTGGATTTAGCAAAATTAGGTGCAGGGATTGCAATCGGTTTCGGCGCAATCGGCGGAGGTTTAGGACTTGGTATTGCAACTAAAGGTGTATTAGATGCTATTGCACGCCAACCGGAAATTAAAGACGAAGCTTTCAAAAACTTTATCTTGGGTGCAGGTTTAGCTGAAGCAACAGCAATTTATGCTTTACTTGTTGCATTGTTATTGATTTTTGTTAAATAAAAGGAAACCTAATGTTTGAATTTAATGCTACATTTTTAATAGCTATGTTTAGTTTTATTGTATTTATCCTGATTATGAATGCGATATTTTATAATCCGATTTTGAATATAATAAGAAAACGTGACGAGTACATCAGTTCTAATTACGAGGATTCTCAAAGATTTAAAAATTCTGCACAAGATATAAATCTTACCCGCAACGCTAAATTGGAACAAACAAAAGAAGAATGCCGGCACGAAATTAGGATAGCTGTCGAAATTGCTCACAGTGAATCTTCAAAAAAAATAGTTTCTGCCAGAGCAAAATCAAAAGCTGAGATTCAAGCAAAGAAAGATGAATTAGCACAAAAAGAAGAAGTAATAAAGAATACAATAAAAGAAACCGTAGTGAAAAATTTAGCTTCAAATATTGTATATAAGCTTTTGGGTGCGGAAACAAGAATAAACAAGACTAATTTAGAACCGGTAAATAAGGTTATGGACTAAACATGCAGGAAATAATTTCATTTTTAAAACTACTGATAACTTCAAATACTTTCAACTTCATAGTGATGTTGATTATCTTGGGTGCAATTGTAAAAAAATTAAATCTTGGAAAATCTTTTGACGGTGCAGTTGACAAAGTAAAAGAAAGTCTAAAAAAATCGGATGAAGAAAAAATCTCATCTCAAAGACTTATAGACGAAGCTGAAAAATTGATGAAACAACTCCCGCAGGATATTGAAACCTTAAAAAACAATTCTAAAGATAAAGCATCTATTTTTAAATCAAAAATAGAAGAAACCACAAATAAAACAATTTCCGATATTGAACAAAACGTAGAAAACGCAGTTCAAATTGAAGAAAAAAAGATATCAAATCTTATGTGCGAAAAAACCTCAAAAGCATCAGTTGAACTTGCAAAACAATATATATTGGAAACACTTGATTCAAACCCTAATCTTCATAACAAGTTTTTTATGGAGAGTCTGGAAGAATTAGATAAGGTGAAACTGTAATGACTAAAACAATGATTTCTACAATTTCAAAAACTTACGCAAAGGCACTTTTGGAAAGTACCTCCGAAAGTGGTGCTTATAAAAACATTGCAATTGAACTCGACGAAATTTTAAAAATATTAAAATCATCAAAAGATTTGCAAATCGTTATGGAAAATTCTTCTATTTCTATTTCAAAAAAAGTAGAAATATTGAATTCAATATTCGAAAATAAAATAGATGAGAAATTACTTAATTTATTAAAAATTTTAGTCGAAAAAAACAGATTTAATGAACTTGCTGCTATAAAAGAAGCTTATTCAAATATGCTTGAAGATTTATCAAACAAAAAAACCGTTGAAATAACTTCACCAATAGAATTGAATTTTGAAAATAAAACAAATGTACTGTTCAAATTGGAACATAAATTAAATTGTGAAATAACACCTGTATGGAAGGTGGATAAAAGTCTTATCGCGGGACTGACATTTAAAATCGGAGATTGCGTAATTGATACAAGTATCCGCGCTAAGTTAGAAGATTTAAGTAAGAAATTAAACAGGTAAGGGGGCATTATGGTATTAATACAACCTGATGAAATCAGTTCGATTATAAAAAACAAAATAGATAATTATGAACTACAAACAGAAATCTCAAACACCGGAACAGTTTTGGAAATCGGTGACGGAATTGCCAGAGTTTACGGACTTCAAAATGTTATGGCAAACGAACTTGTCAGATTCGAAGACGGACTTGGCACTTTAGGGATTGCAATGAACCTTGAAGAAGATAATGTCGGAGTCGTAATTTTAGGAGATTATACAAATATTAAAGAGGGAACCGTTGTTAAAACAACAGGTCAAATCGCATCAGTTCCTGTAGGTGACGGGCTTATCGGCAGAATAGTTGACCCTACCGGGAAACCGCTTGATGGAAAAGGGGAATATCAATACTCAAAAACCAGACCAATTGAACGAGTTGCCCCGGGGATTGTAACAAGAAAATCAGTTCACGAACCGCTTCAAACAGGTTTAACCGCGATTGATGCTTTAACACCTATCGGCAGAGGGCAAAGAGAACTTATTATCGGAGATCGCCAAACAGGTAAAACCGCAATTGCCATAGATACAATCCTTAACCAAAAAGGAAAAGATGTTATTTGTATATATGTAGCAATCGGACAAAAAGCATCAACTGTTGCTCAACTTGCAAAAACCCTTGAAGATAACGGAGCTATGGAATACTCTATTATTGTATCTTCAACCGCCAATGAATCTGCGCCTCTTCAATATATTGCACCGTTTGCAGGTGTTACAATAGGTGAAGAATTTATGGAACAAGGTAAAGCTGTTTTGATTATTTATGATGATTTATCAAAACACGCTCAAGCATACCGTGCAATGAGTCTTTTGTTAAAAAGACCGCCGGGACGTGAAGCATACCCTGGAGATGTTTTCTACCTTCACTCAAGATTACTTGAACGTGCCGTTAAATTAAATGATGAACTTGGCGGCGGCAGTATTACAGCATTACCGATTATTGAAACCCAAGCCGGAGATGTTTCAGCATATATTCCGACAAACGTTATTTCAATTACGGACGGTCAGATATTCTTGGAAAGCAACTCTTTTAATGCAGGTATCAGACCGGCAATTAA
This sequence comes from uncultured bacterium, assembly GCA_900551965.1. Classification (GTDB taxonomy): domain Bacteria; phylum Cyanobacteriota; class Vampirovibrionia; order Gastranaerophilales; family Gastranaerophilaceae; genus Zag111. The sequence goes on along the minus strand of URYF01000049.1, from coordinate 5,534 downwards.
TGCTGGGATTTCTGTATCCCGTGTTGGCGGAGCAGCTCAAACAAAAGCTATTAAACAAGTCGCAGGAAAACTTCGTCTTGATTTAGCTCAATATAGAGAATTGGAAGCTTTTGCACAGTTTGCGTCAGATCTTGATGCCTCAACTAAAAAGCAATTATTAAGAGGTCAAAAATTAACAGAAGTTCTTAAACAGCCTCAATACAATCCGTTAAGTGCTGCTGAACAGGTATCAATCCTATTTGCGGCTAACGAGGGTTTATTAGATGATATTCAAAACACTGATATTGCAAAATTTAAAAAAGACTGGTTTGTTTATTTCAATGCTAACTTGAAAGACCTTGCAGACCGTTTAAATGCAGGTTCTGCTCTATCTGATGAAGATAAAAAACTTTTAACCGGCGGTTTAACCACATTTAAAAGTACTTTTTAGAAAATAGAATAAGGAGAAAGAAAATGAAATGTTACAATCACCACGACAGAGATGCATTTGGTATATGTAAAGTTTGCGGAAAAGGCTTATGCCTTGAATGCCTAAAAGAAGAAAAAGGTGTTATTATATGCAAAAATAATAAATGTGCTGATGCATTAGGAAAATACAAAACCGCAGCTATCGTTGCATTTGTATTATTAGTTGTAATGTTTATTATGAAAATATTATAAATATAAATTGGTAAAAAACGACAATGGCAAATTTAAAAGATATAAAAAACAGAATACAAAGTGTTGAAAGCACAAAAAAAATCACACGTGCAATGAAAATGGTTGCGGCAGCTAAGGTAAAAAAATCCGAAACAGCTGTAAAAGTTTCACGACCATACACAAAAGAACTGGTTTCAATGTTTCAAAAACTGTTAAATTCAGTAACTGAATTTAGTAAAGAGACATTAAAAATTAAATATGCCATAGACGATTATCCTGCGCTTTTGCAAAAACGCGAAGTTCAATCTGTTGGTATGCTTGTTATGACTTCAAACAAAGGGCTTGCCGGCGCCTATAATGCCAATGTGGTAAGAGATGTTCTAAGAAGAATAAAAGAATATAAAGAACAAGGAATTAATGTTATCCTGTTTGTTGCCGGTCAAAAAGGGATATCTTCATTACGAAAAAAATGCGAGCAAATTGGCTGCCCGATAGTAAAAAAATATTTTTCAGCTGTTGATAACCCGTCACCTATGGAAGCAAGAGATATTGCCGAAGATATGGCTGAATATTTTGTCGAAGAAAAAATTGATAAAATAGAAATTGTGACAACAAGATTTAAAAACATGATGAGTTACTTTGTAGAAGATTGGCCGGTATTACCTGTGGTTGGGGTATTAGACACACATGAAAGGATTCATGATAATATACTTGATCCATTGATGGAATTTACACCTGACAAGCACCATATTTTGCAAAAAATAGTCCCAATGTATATGACAAATATTTTTTATCAAGCACTGCTGGAAGCTCAAGCAAGTGAATTGGCATCAAGAATGACGGCAATGTCTGCTGCCACAACAAATGCCGAAAAAATGATACACGATTTGTCAATTGAATATAACAAAACCCGTCAAACCGCAATTACACAAGAAATTGTCGAGGTTGTTTCCGGGGCAAATTCACAAATGCGCTAAACAAATCAAAAATAATAAAAGCCGGTTTGTTTAACAAACCGGCTTTTGAATTATCTTATTAAAATACTTTTTCCTGTAAAATTTTTCTGATTTAAGAATTCAATATTTTCAGTTTTAAACATATTATCAGCAGGAGCTTGAGCAGCCTCAGGTTTAACTTGAGCACCGGCTTCGGCTTTTGCCTTTTTATTTGCCTCTAATTTATTAGTAATAAAGATATTAAGTCTTGGGATACCAAAACCTAAAGCTAAGGCAGAATAAGCATAACCTGCAAGCTGCGCGATATTTAAAATCTTTAATTGTTTCAAAGCCGGGCTGTTAGCAGGAAGAGCTTTTACCATTTCTTTATAACTTAACGGTTTACCGTTTTTAAATACCTTATCACCAAGGGCTGCATGCAAAACTTCATCTCTTGATTTCAGAACTGAATTCTTAATCCAGTTCATAGTACCTTCACCATCTTTTTTAATCAATGATTTTGATTTATCAAGACCTTGAGCAACAAGTTTTTGAACAAAATTACCTAAAATCAGCCAGCTTGCAAACCCTAATGTATCTTTGATTGTTGATTCCCTCAACTCGTTATCATTACGAGAAGACAAGAATCTTGACATAATAGTAATACCATAAATAAATTTGAACTGTTTAATAGTAGGAGTAAAACCTTTAAACTGTAAATCTTTTACTAGATTTTTAGGATTACCTATAGTCGCTAAAACGCCTGCTCCAAATAATCCGGCAACAAGAGCTTTTCTGAATTTAAATCCGGCAGAATCATCTTTTTTACCGCCGCCGACAAAACTGTCACTGCCTGTTTTCTTTTTAGTTAAATAAATATTTAACGGCTGTGCAGAAACCCCGACTGCAGAAGCAATACCGATACCAAGCAATGAACGTTTAACATTCATAGACTTCATAGTAGATAAGAATGCATTTTCTGCAACATTTTGAGAGTTCATAAAGGCTTCTTTTACAGATTCTTTAGAGAAAGCCTTACCTAACTTATAAATATTTTCAATAATAGAATCAAGTGTATAGCGGGAAGTATGAAGTTTTTGACCTTCTTCTGCAACTATTCTGAAATTATTTTCAACACCCAATGAAGACATTAAAGAAGTTTTAAGATTAGCATAACCTTCTTTGCTCATTTTATTTCCGGTTTTGCCAAATTCTTCAACAAAGACATCTGCAGCCTTGTGAATATCAGTTTCGCTAAATCTTACCCATTTACCGTTTTCTGTAGGGCTCAATGCTTCATAGTGTTTTAAAGTATCTACAACAAATTCTTTTAACGGGTTAACCTGCGGATTGGAAGCTGCAGCTTTTAATTTAGAATCATAAATTTTGCCCTGCATATCCAAGGTTTCAGCATCAGCGAATATAGAACTTGCCTTAACGTCATTATCGCCAAACTTATACATTTTGTTAATACCGGCAGCCAGAGCTAAACCTGCTAAAGTTCCATAAGCCCCAACCATTGAGTGGTTAGCGGTTCCCATACCTTCACGACGGGCTGTTTCAATACCGGCATCAGACCCTCTTGTAAAATCTGTAAGAGTTCTTGGAAGAACCATGCAGAATAAATCAACAGCATTAGCCCCCCAAGCCTGATTAGTATCTAAAAACCTTAAAAACAAGTCAAAGCCGCCGCCTGTGAAACTAGGATTTGATTGATAATTATTTTGCTTTGGTGTGAATCCTTGATTTTTGTTATTTGGCTGAATCTGCTTTATATTTAATTGTGTGTAATTATTATTTACTATCATTTGCTATTTACTTTCTACTTTATTATATACTAACCGAAAAATTTTCTAAATGTCTTTGAATCTTCTTTAATCAGATTCTGTGTGAAAGTTGTTGCACCCGTAGGCGGCACCGTCGAAGTGGCTGCGACGGAAGTTTGTGCAGCATCTTTATTTTTCTTGTTAGTTTGGGTTCTTGTATATATAGGAATAAACACACCAAGCGAAATCAATGAGAATGCCAGATTACCAATTTGACAAAAAGCTCTAAGGTTTTTAGCTTTAGATCTCAAAGCTTCATTAGCAATACTGCCTAATTCATCTGTTGATTTCATTTTTGTATGTTTAGCCCAGTTCCAGAAGCGTTTCAATATATTGGCATCCGGTTCTGTTGATTTTAATCTGTTAATAAGTTTTATTCCATCTTTGTTATTCTTTTCAAGATAAGTAGCAATCCCCTTAGCTGCATAATCGCCTAAGAAATAGAAGCTTGAGAAAGTTGCGATATCACGAATAGTATTCTCTTTTAATTCATTAGAATCTTCAGCTGCAGCAAGACGGCTTGAGAAAGTCGCAGCAGAAATAACTCTCGCCTGATCCATTGTAGGGAAAATATTTTTAAACTGGAACATCTTTAAAGTAGGTCTGTCCATAAGCATAGACAAACCTGCAACCGCCCACATCATAGGAACAGCTACAAATTTTTCCATAGTCAGCTTTTTCTTTTCTTCAGGAGTCAAAATACGTTCCTGATCATCATTATAAATAGGAGCGCCCTTTTTACCGGACATTTTGTGGGTAATCCATCTATTGATAGGCTGAGCAGCAATAGCAAGCGGAATAATAACTCCAAGCCCTGCCAAACTCTTTGCGTTTACAAGTTTTTTAGCCTTAGAAAGATATTTATCAAATGCTAAAGCAGATTCCGGGACTTCTTCAACAGCGCTTTTTACAAGGTTTTCTTTGTATGCACCGTGGAGAATATCACCGGCACTATCACATAAATGTTCCAAATTGCTTGAGAAGAACCCTTTATCACCGACAAATCTGATATTTTCAGCAATACCGCTTTTTTCGACAAGATACTTATATACTTCCTTGGTAAATCCTTTTTCAGGCTTGTCGCTGACAATATTTTTTGCCATCTTTTTCAAAGCTTCATTATAGCCTTCATCATTAGCAAAAATATCACGGAATTTTTTTAATCCGCCTTCATCAATATGTCCATTAACACCTTCAATATCATCAAACATTGATTTTAATGAAGCATAAACACGATCTTCTTTTGTCAAACCACTGGCGCTGGAATAGTATTTACCAACTTGTTGGATAGTATCACCGTTAGCCCAGCTGCCTGCCAAATTAGACATATTGAAAGACTTCATAATCGGTCTGTTTAATAATTTTGCAGCCCCGTAAACAACATAACTAGGTATGATACAGTTGATTAATAAACCGGAAGATTCTCTTCGGAAAGCCTCAAAGCCTCCCATTACATTCAGCTTTCTTTCCTGTGTTTCATTACCGTTTTCATCTTTTTTCTTGGATCCGATAAAAGTTTCAAAAAAAGTTCTCGGCAAGATAGCTGTTGACAAATCAAGAACCGCAACATTAATCATTGGTTTTTCTTCACACTTTTGTATGCCTTTTAGTGCGAGACTTCCAAGACCCGTAAAATTAGCCTGTCTATTTACACTTTGACCGGCGTATATATTCGGGGATTTATATTTATTACTATTTACACTACCTAATTCAACTTTGCTAATCATAATATTTTAACTATTTCTGCCGAATGTTCCTTTATTATAACCAAGACACATTATATTGAAAAGTAGTGAAGAAAAAAAATTGCGCCCAAACAACGAAATGTAAAATTTATGTAAAGATGAATTTTTGCATAATTTTATAAAAATACGATATTTTTAAACGAGTTTAAATTAATAATGTCATAAATACACTATTATTTATTAAAAATTTGCCAAATTTAATAAAAATTACAAGGAAAATTTATTGTAAATTTTTATTAAGTTATGGATAAATTTGCCATATTTAATCCATAATTTAAAAGGTATGCTCAAAAATTTTAACAAATAAAGCATGATATTTATAATAACAAAGAAATAAAATACATATTTTACAGTATATCAAGAACGGTATTTTATTATAAAATATTCAA
>URYF01000048.1 GCA_900551965.1 uncultured bacterium | reverse complement strand
CCTAATCCAGCCTTTCTGTGTATAAATATTAAACATTAATTTGCTTGATATTTAAATTACCAGAGTCGGTAATATACAAAAATCCGATTAACTAAAAAACAATAGATAACCGGATAATTTTCATTTAATTATTATTGGAAATTTCTTATGCGTGTTCAACCTGGCAGGTGAAATCAGGGTTTTCCTCCATTCTTTTTATAATTTCATCAAATGTTAGCAGTCCTGCAGTTGCGCCAAATTCTGATACGACACCTGCTGAATTTATTGATGCTGCAATCAGTGACTTTTCTATATTGCTGTCAAATTTATGCAGTGATGCACAGAAGGTTGAAGCAAACGCATCTCCGGCTCCAAGAGTTGAGGTGACCGGACCGTCAAAACACGGGCAGTAATAGTATTTTTTTCCATCATATGCGTATGCCCCGGCTCCGCCGTCAGTTATTACGATAAGCTGATATTCTGAAACTTTTAATTTATTAAACATTTCTTTAAGATCAGGATGAACCATTTGATGAGAAAATTTTTCATCCTTTGTGTCCGGTCTTAGTGTTATGCCGGTTGCCATTGAGGCTTCTTCTTTATTTAGAACTACAATCTGCGCGGAGGATAAAATCTTTTTTAAATAGTTAAATCCTTTTTTAATGCCTGTAGAGCCTGCATTAAAGCATACATAAACACCGTTATCTTTTGCAAAGTTTACAATATCATCCAGAACCTTGTTGCTATCACCATTTAGTGGAGCTATATATAAAAACTTAGCTTCTTTAATTGCATCGAAATTGATTTCTGATTTTTTTATATGAGCGTTAGCTCCGCGGTGAGCAAGAACGGTTCTGTCGCCTTCAAAACTTGTAAGAATTACCGAAAAACCGGTTGAGTCTTTTTTATCTTGAATCACGGATGATAAATCAATATTTTTATCTTTGAAAAATCTAAAAAGTCCTTGAGAATAAATATCATCACCAACTTTAAATATAGCACCTGTTGAAAATCCAAGATTTGCAAAGTTTGTTGCAGTATTAACTCCGCCGCCGCCAACTTGTGATGCAAAATCAGATATCTCAACTTTTGCACCATACTGGTAGCTCATATATTCAGATTTTTTATCTTTTTTTCGTACAGAAACGATATTGGCATCATCGCATTCGACAAAAACATCCATTGTAGCGCTTCCGATTGTAATAATATCACTCATCTTCTTTCCCCCATTAATTCCTATATTTTAATTTTAGCATAAAAGTGTAAATGTTTATTAATAAAGCGCAAAAAATATTTTTTACAGGTATTATAATCATAAAAATTAGTATGATAGGAAGATAATATGAGAATTACATTTACCCCGGGTTTACAAAGTATCAATACCCAACCAAAACAACAACCTAATAAAGCATTACAATCTAACCCAAAACAGCAAATTACAAAACCTGCAGCGCTAAAAATGTTCGCTTATCAGGACTATAATATTTCTTTTAGAGGCAGGACTCCGGAGGATTTTTATGCTCAGGATTTTAACAGGAATAATATGCCGCGTACAATGAAAGACTGCTTATATTCAGATTATGAACAGTGGCAGCATGTTCCGCCTGAACAAATGATGCACGAAGTCTTTAAAGATATCAAAACTGCTGATAGTTTTGATGAGGTTAAAGTTTTATACCCTAATGAAGACTTATTTAAAAATCTTCATTCCTTATCTAAAAATTCTCGAAAGGGTCTTTTATCCGAAATAAAAGCAGCAAGAGATTTAAGCGATACTCCGTTATTGAAAGATGGCAGTGATGATTTTGGAATGTATCTGTTAAGAAAAATCTACACAGAAGGTAAAACTTTAAAAGAAATAAGTAAAGACTTTTTAGAAAAAGACATAAATGATGAATACAAGGGGCTGATTACCGAAGCTGTTGATTATTCAACAACATCTGCTTATGGTATAAAATTCCCTAATAATGCCTTTTGGCACTCTTTTATCTCAACAAGAGAAGAATACAAAAAGTTTTTTGTGACCCTTCCTAAAAATCTTGTGAGTGCCGCTCGAACCGGCGGAGTTAATCATGGTAAATCTTCAGTCTCAAATTCTTCTGAAGTTTCAGGCACAAGGTCTGATATTGATAAAACTCCAAAACCGAGAAAATATAAAATACAAAAATTTAGAAAAGATCAATTGACAAATGATCTTAAAGATTCTGACATGTCTGATAAGGATGTTGAAAGAAAAATAGTAAGACGTTTTAAAAAAGATGATCCGGAAGCTTCATTTATTGTAAAATATTTAAGCCCGATAATGGTTGTTGCTGCTGATAGAATTCATCTTTCAGAGGAACTCAGGGCTTTTAATGATTCTGAAAAAGCAAACGGCAAAATCGGGGACGATGTTCATATGTTAAAACGTTTCTGGAAAAATAATCCGGAATTAAGAAAAGATTATGCAATTGCAATAACCGATACTATTGAATTGTTTGAAGATAATTACGGTGCCGGCGGTTTAATTCCAATAAATAATGAATTTAAACAGGTAACTTCTGAAACTTCAAATAAAAAGATTATTGATTATGTCAGCGAAAACTTTATTGATTTAATTGATAATGTTAAAAATATTGAAAGCGAAAGATCTGAACGGTATAGACTTCATGATGAGTTGCAGCCACAGTGGGAAACTCATTTTAATGAGCGTTATGGTGATTTGAATGCTGCAAATACAAAAAGTATTGAAGATGATGATCTTGAAGATGAGCTTGCAGGAGTTTTGGCTAAGTATCCTGATTTTAATCCTGATGCCATATTAGAAGAAACTGCTGCTCAGTATAATGCTCAAATTTTTAGATTGAATGGAAAAAACGGAGAGGAAATTGTTATTACAGCCAATCTTAATGAAGCTTTTGGCGAGCATTTAAAGAAAGAGGCTGCAATTTATCCCAGTGCTTACGCAAGACAATATGTTAATGAACTTTTAAATAATCCGGAAATTACTGATAAATATAAATTAAGTCTTTTAACCAGAAATATTAAGGATAAAATTGATGATGATCAGATTATGGGTGATGAAGAGTTTTTAGATACTGCATATAGTATTCAATGTATGTATTATTTAGAACATTCTGAGCAGGCAATGGCAGCATCAGCAGCAATGGCGGATATAATTAATAAAGAGCTTGATGGCAATGCTCCTGCCAGAATTTACGGGCTATATGTTCATGAATTTAATGATTTGGTAAAAGGTTGTGCTGCAGAACAAGATATTACCAAAATGTTATTATCTAACAAAAAAGAATTGGATGATCGATATGCGTACTACTCCAGACCTATGAGCAGCTCTGAAACGACAAAAATTGAATTGGCGATACTTGAGCAGTTAAGCCAATACAATGGTAATAATATAGTTGCAGATAATAATATTAAAGAAATTTTATTAATGTTAAAAGAGTCAGCAACAACTACGAAAATTAAACGTAAGTTTTTAAGGCAAAGTTTTGGGTTTATGATTCCGGAATATAAAATTGCAAGAGGATTGCTTGATAAATCTGTTGATAAAGAACATCGTCAGGCAAGATTTGAACAGGTAATGACTATTCTCATAAGAGATTTACTTTCTCCGACACTGAACAGCCCTATTCTGGCTACTTTGATAAATAGGGAAACTCTGGATAAGCATCGCCATGGTTTATCTCCGGAAGTCTACGACAGATTTTTAACTATTGCTAATTCCCTGCAAGCGACAGATCGAAAACTTTTTGAATATACAAATGAAGAAATTATGGAGTTAGATAGATTATATAAAAACTCTAAATAAAGTTAAAAGGATGATGCAATTTGCATCATCCTTTTTAATAGCTGTAAAAGTTTATAGTTATTGAACTTTAGCTTTGTCTTCTTCGGTTACCCCTTTGATTGTTAAGTTTACACGACCTTTTTCGTCGATTTTAACAACTTTAACGATAACTTCCTGACCGATATTTAAGTGCGGTTCAATAGTTTCAATTCTTTCGTTGCAAACTTGAGAAATGTGAACCATACCGTCTTTACCGCCGCCAAGTTCAACAAAGGCTCCGATAGGAATAATTCTTACTACTTTACCTTTGATAACCATTCCAACTTCAGGTTTGAATGTCAAATCTTTAATCATTTTGATTGCGATTTGAGCACCTTCCTGATCATTAGAAGTTATTGTTACAACACCTGAATCTTGAATATCGATTTCTGCACCTGAAGCATCAATGATTGCACGAATCTGTTTTCCGCCAGGTCCGATAACAGTTCCGATATCTTCTGTCGGAATAGTCATAGTTGTAATACTTGGTGCAAATGGAGACATTGGACCAGGTTCTGTGATTGCTTCTCTCATTTTTGATAAGATATGTAATCTGCCTTCTTTAGCTTGTCCTAAAGCCCTGCGTAATGTTTCGTTAGCTATACCTTTAGCTTTCATATCCATTTGTAAAGCTGTGATACCGGTGTCATTACCTGTAACTTTGAAGTCCATATCGCCAAGGAAGTCTTCAATACCCTGGATATCTGTTAATACAACAGGTTCCTTACCTTCTTCGGTAATCATACCCATAGCAACACCGCCTATCATACATTTAACAGGAACACCGGCATTCATAAGAGCCATAGATGAACCGCAGGTTGATGCCATTGAAGTTGAACCGTTTGATTCTAAAACATCAGATGTTACACGGATTGTGTATCCGAAATCTTCCAGAGAAGGAAGTGCCGGAATGTTGGCACGTTCTGCTAATGCTCCGTGACCAACTTCACGTCTTCCTGGTCCTCTTAAAGGTTTAACTTCACCAACTGAGAAACCTGGGAATATGTATTTGTGCATATAAGTTTTTTCTGTTTCAGGATCAACACCGTCAAGTTCTTGTTTCATAGCCGGACCTGCCAGAGTTGCAACTGATAATACTTGAGTTTGACCTCTTGTAAATACAGCTGAACCGTGAGCGCGAGGCACAACCCCAACTTCGCACCAGATAGGACGAACTTCGGTTGGTTTTCTTCCGTCAGCTCTAACGCCTTCATCAAGAATCATTGCACGCATAATTTTCTTTTCTGCAGCTTTAAATTCTTCTGCAACAAAGTCAATACCTGTTTCTTCAATGATTTGTTTGATATAATGATCATCAGCTAAAGCATCAATTTTTTCTTTAACTAATTTTTTAGCTTCTTCCAATTTTTCTTGGCGGTAAGCTCTGTCAAAATTGTGATAAGCATCAAAAATCATGTCATGAGCTGTTTCGTTAATGATATTTTTCAATTCAGTTGTATCGTAAGGGTTAACGAATTCTTGTTTTTCGACTCCGCAAGCTTTAGCAAACTCTACCTGAGCGTCACACTGTTTTTTGATTTCAGCTTGAGCAAATTCTACAGCTGCCATAATATCGTCTTCTGTAACGAATTTACAGCCGGCTTCAACCATGATAACTGAATCGTGAGTACCTGATACAACGATATCAAGATCAGATTCTTTAGCTTGTCTGTGAGTCGGGTTAGCAATTAAGTTGCCTTCGCTGTCGCGAGAAACTCTAACTGCACCGATAGGACCTTCAAAAGGAGCCCCAGACAACATTAAAGCGCAAGAAGCACCTAACATTGCTAATGTATCCGGTTGGTTTTCCTGATCATAGCTGAATAATTGAGCTACGATTTGGATATCATTTCTATAACCTTTAGGGAATAAAGGTCTGATTGGTCTGTCAATTAATCTTGATACCAAGATTGCTTTATCGCTGGCTTTACCTTCAGAACGGTTGTATCCGCCAGGGATTCTGCCGATAGACGACATTCTTTCTTCATAGTCAATCAATAACGGGAAGAAGTCGATACCTACTCTAGGTTCTTTTGATACGACACAATGAACAAATAGCATTGTATCTCCGCATCTTACTGTAACTGAACCGTTAGTTGATTGTGCATACTTTCCTGTTTCAATGGTTACGGTTTTGCCGCCGATTTCCAATTGAAAGCTTTTTGTTTCAGGTTTCATAAAATACCTTTTCTTTCTGCGCTTCTTTGCGCCTTTTAGTTATACACTTCCATTTACATTTTTATTATACCGCAAAAAGGTTAAATGTATAAATTTTTATTGAAATATTATTAAAAATACTATATAATGAGGTATATGGAAGTTAAAAATGATACAAAAAGTTCAATAGTTAATGAGTTCAGAATAAATTATGCAGAAAAAGTTGCTCCGCTATTTGAAGAATATGAAATCGTAAGACAGCAGAAACTCGGGTCCCTAAAATGTACTTTAGGTATTGTGCTTGCTGCTAATTTGGTAATATTTATTTCTTGTAGTTCAGTGATATCAGATATCTCGATTGTTATGCCTTTGTATATTTTGGTATTACTGTCATCAATTTGGTTTTCAATTTTTATTGTTCGAAAAAGTACATCTGATTTTTGCTCGGAGATGAAACATAAATTTATGTGGAAACTTTTAAGTGTTTTGGCAATAATTTGGAAGCCGAAGTTTGAATTAATACCGAATAATCTTTTAGTTGATAGTGAATTGTTTGCAATGTACAATAGACGAACTGATGATGATGTTTTTTCAGGAGTGTACAAAGGTGTAAATTTTGTTGTATCTGAATCAGAAATGAGGTATGAGTCTGGTTCAGGTTTACGTAAAAATGTTAAACAAATATTTGATGGAGTTATTCTTACATTTGATACTAATAAGATGATTCAAAACAAAACGATGGTTGTAACCCGTGGAGATCTGTATTCTGGAGTATTTAACTGGAAGACAGTGTTTGTATCTATATTGCCGCTTCTTGCACTTGTTATTATTTTGGGTATCCCTCGATTTGTTAGTGATAATGACCCTTCAGGTTTTATAATTTATGGAATATTTTTTATTATTCTATTACCTTTTATACTTTTGGGCTCATATCGTCCATCAAAAATGAATGAGATAAAACTTGAGGATACGGAGTTTTCTAAGAAATATAAATCATATTCTTCAGATGAAATTGAAGGAAGATATCTTTTAACAACGGGATTTATGGAGCGATTTAAAAATCTTCATACAGCATTTGGATCTAACAATGCAAAATGTTTGTTCTTCAAAGATAAGGTATTTTTTGCTATTTCAACTTCTAAAAATGTTTTTGAAATTGGAAGTTTGTTTGCTCCGGTAAATAGTCCTAAGCAAGTGGATGTTTTCTTAAATGAAATTCTTTCTATATATGATTTGATTGAGTAGTAAAAGTGGATAAAACGCGATGAGAACGCACAAGGCGAAAGCCTTGTCAGTCGTTCGAGCGGAGAGTGAGCAGAGGCTGAAAGGCGGGGCGTTGAGACCCGACTGAAATGCCGTTTAATGCGAACGCTCCAAGACAATCGCGCCGGGGCCAAATTTATTGTTTTATCTTGCAGGGGTGTGTAATTTCTCGGGTATTACAAATTTTTACATTATTGATAGCAAAAAATATTTTCAGGGTATTTATACAAGTATATAAAATATAGTGTGCATTCTAATTTGAGGTAAAAGAGTATGAGAATTTTTAGCGTAGGGTATAGTTATTTTAATCAGAACAGAAGCAGATCTAATCCGAGTTTTAAGGCTGCCGATGTTAATATTTTGGCGCAGGCTGATCAGCATGGGAACATTATGTCAATGCCGCAGGTTGAGCAAACTATTAAAAACCGAGCGGGGAAAATGTTTAAAAATCCAGAAGCAAAAAGTACGTTGAATATACTTGCTATGCCGGGTGATTTTGTCATAAACCCGTCTAAGAAAGGCTATATAACTCATCCTGAATATTCTAATGGAGATTTTCAGGTTAAGTATTTGAAAGAGCTTATCAATATTACCAAAAATGTTGTAAATGGTAATAATTTTGAAGCTTTATATACTCCGGGTAATCACGATTTTGACGGTGGTGATAAATGGCTTATCAGTAACCTTGTAAAACTTCCTATGACTACAGTTATGACAAATGTTAATATGGAACATTCGCCGTTATTAAAAGATTATGCCAAAAATAACAAAAATCTTGTCAGATCCAAAATCTTAACTGTTCAAGATGATAAGAACCCGGATTTAAGACATAAGGTTTTGTTTGTCGGTGCAACTATTCCTACGATGGATTTTTATGCCCCGGGATTGTTGGAAGGAACAGAATTCTACGGCAATAACAATAAGAAAGACGTAAAAATACAAAAAGAAGATATGGAAACTTCTATAGCCTCGATTAGGCAGGTAGTTGATAAGTTTAAAAAGCATCATCCGAAAGGAGCTGTTGTTTTAATGTCACATACCGGAAATACTATTTCTAACATGATAAGAGAAGAAATTCCAAATATTGATATTATTTTGAACGGTCATGACCATGAAGATACAACGGTTGTAAATGTTGCGCAGGGCGCCAAAGGAGATACTTTACAGATAACAAGTTCTTTGGGTATGGATAATGAGATTTTGAAATCTTTTAATTTACATTTTGATGATAACGGAAATATTGACCGTAGAGTAAGTATGCAGACATATAGTACTCGTACCGTTAATATGGAAGATTTGTCAAAAAACCGTATCTACAATATGATTCAAGAGGACTTTGCAAAAGATTTGGTTCCTTTGGTAGAAAATTTAGATCCGGATAATGAGCTAACCGAGTTTAAGTATGGCAAATTTATAAGATGGCAGAACAGCCATTTGCTGAATTATTTGTCTTCTGCGCTACATGGCGTTGTAAAAAATGAATTCGGCGGTAAATATAAAGACGTTACTGCAGTTGCTGTTCAGACCTCAGGTGTTCGAGGCGGTATAAAAGAAGGTGCTACAAATCTTGACTTGATGAAAGTTTTTGATGGTGTGAGTGAAGATTTATCAGGTTTATATATCGGTAAGGTTTCAGGAAAAGATCTTATCGGGATGATTGTTGAAAATGTACGAGATAACCTAGGTAAGGACAAACGGGATAGGAATACCTTATTATATTGGTCAAATATTCAAATCAACAGAGAATTAATTGATGAAATTTTGCAAGGAGAATCTAAGGCTCCATTTACAGATGCAATAATTCTCCGCGGTGAAGATAAAAAGTTCTCAGAAAAAATTGATTTGAATAAAGAATATAAGATATTGCTGCCAAATAAGTATCTTGTAAAAACAGATATTAAATATCCAAATAAAATAAGAAAGAATTTTGAACCGTTTGGCAAGACATCTGACGAACTTTTGAGAATGGCATTAGAACACGACAAATACAAGCGAATGGCAAGTGAGAAGGTTAAGGAAATGAGGATTTTGGACTCTCGTACAGACCGATAAATTCTTGATTGTAATATTTTGTAATATTTCATTAGTATAACGCAATTTTATATGTTGTATAACCTTTATATATATACAGGGGATATAAAGGGAAAATATTATGACTATACAATGGATTTTACCGGCAGCTGTTCCAGCTCCGACGATAAATGCAAGTATGCTGCTAAGTAATTTATCAGTACCGGCAGCCGCTAATTTTAGTGCGTTTCCGCCTTTATTCAATTTTGGAAATTTTTCAACTTATAAATATACACCGAATACTAACTTTAACCAGGGTAGTACTGTGAGCGCATCACGCGGAGCTTCAGTTTCGGGTAAAAATCAAAATTCTTCTTTTTGGAAGACGTTAGGTTATTGTGCCGATGCCGGCTTGAAATTGGCTAAGACTGCGCTTTCAAGAGTTGTGGGATTTATCGGGTATTGTGCAAAATATGTAAAAACTGCTATATCAAAAGCTGGGCTGGGTAAATATGAATCAGGACATGCAAAAGATATGGTTTCTATAATGAGGAGAAATAAAAAATTTAAAGAAATTTCAACAAACGGGGTCAACTTAAAGTCATTGCCTGCAGGCTGCGTGTTAGTTTACGGAGCCGGAGTTGCCGGATATAGTTCTAAATACGGTCATACCGAAATAACAACAGGTGATGGACGTGCTGTATCTGACGGAGTTACAAGAAACCTTCACAAAACTCCGACGGCAATCTTCATGCCGGTATCAGCTTAAAAGATTTTGTGGATTTAAATCGTGCCCGGGGGGAATCAAACCCCCGACCTTGAGCTTCGGAAACTCACGCTCTATTCTTCTGAGCTACGGACACTTATAAATTTTCAAATTAAAACGGTTATGTTATTTAGTTTATCTAAACCCTGACAAAATGTCAAAATTTACTAAAAACATAACCGTTTAAGTTGAATATTAAATTGCTTCTTATTTGAAATAAGCAGAAGCGTTAACTTCTTGTCTTGCAGCTTCACTTGCTTCAAAGAACGGATAAGATGATATACCAACCATTCCGGCAACTAATGAGCTAGGGAAGATTTCTACAGAGTTGTTAAGGTCATTAACTGCGCTGTTGTAAAATCTTCTGGCAGCAGCAATATGTTCCTCAACTTCAGAGTAAGTCTGCATAGCTTGTATCATTGTTTGATCTGATTTCAATTGTGGGTAATTTTCAACATTAACCATCAATTGACCCATTTTAGAAGCGATCTGGTTATCTAATTGAATTTTTTCGGAAATAGTATCAGCGGTAGATCTGATACCTGCGGCTTGTGCTCTTAGCTTAGTGATATCTTCCATCAAGCCTCTTTCGTGTTCCATGAATTTGTTTGCAATTGTCAAAATATTTGGTATCAAGCTGTATCTTTTGTTTAATTGTACGTCAATACCACCCATTGCTTCTTTGACTTTGTTGCGTTTTTGGATAAGTGCAACATACATTCCGTATAACGCAATAAGTACAATTACACCAAGTATTACAATAATAGCCGTAATTCCTAACATTAAAAAATCTCCTTCATTTATGTAGTTCATTAACAATCCTCATATTTAACTATAACTAATTTATTTTACCATGTTTTTCAGAGTTTTACAAGCCTAATTTTTGATCGAGTTTGAAATGGTCAACAAGAGCCAATATTGAAACAAATTCGTTAAATAAAGTCGTAAATTGCTCAGTATTGCCAATCGGTCTTATAAGCGAGCACAAGTTAAACAAGTCTTTACCTGTGTGCGGAGCTATAAATACCGAATCCCCGCAGAATGAACAGTATGCAAACTTAGAAGAAAAAGCTGTTTCTATTTGTTTAAATCTTTCCATAAAAGATGTTGTAATTAAATAACGAGCTTCAACTTGGTCTGTAGAATATACGATGAATTTTTTATCAAATTCCGGATCCTCAAGCTTAACTTCTGTCATATTAGCACGTTTTAAATCGTCTTGCTTATCACGATATCCGGGTTTTCTTGGTCGGATTATCGTCATACCGTCAAAGTTTTTATTCATTTGGAACTTGATAACAACACCTTCAAGTATTGTTTTTTTGTTATTTCCGCTGCCCAAAATACATTCAGTTTCAGATATTGCAACTTTTACGTTTCTGTATTCACCGATAAAGCAGTCATCAAAAGAATAGCTGATTTTATTTGCAAATGGAAGTATTTTGCTTTCTTGAATATCACTTTTTGTAACCGGCGGAGTTTCTTGCCAGAAAAACCCCGGTACAGCTTGCATTAGAGTTGGCATAACAAGCCGCTTAATTTTTTTCTCAAAGGATTTTTTAATCCAAAACCATATACCAAAAGCTGCAGCTATTAGTCCCCAGAATAAATCACCTGAACCTCTGCCGTCTACAAATAGAAATACGCATATCGCAAGGAAAATACAAATTGTAGCGGCAATGATTGCGCCGGCTAATCGTTTTTTACGTTCACCTTCAAAATCTTTTAATATCGGGAGAACTTTTTTCTGGACTAAATCAGCATAATCTATCTGAAATTGGGTTATTGAATATTCTTTTTCTGCAGCTGTAGTATTTTGAGTTTCCTGTAATGCCGGATCTTGAACTTCCTGCGGTTGAAACGGTTCTGCAGCTTGGGGCTCTTCTACAGCCGTAGCCGGTGTCGTAGCCGGTTGAATTTCTTGAGGTTGTACGATAGATTCAGTCGCAATTACCGGTTCTGCCGGCTGCTGTCCTGGTATGTTCAGCTGGTTTAAGTGTAATTTATTCAAGCTGTCACCATTACCTTTGATGCTTGGAATTGTCATAAAGCTCTCTCCTATTATTAGTTTAGTTTTTCATTGAAAACTATTTCGTTATATTCTTTTCTTATTTTTTTAGCTGCTGTTGGCGCTTCTTCATAACCAAGAGTAAGCATATCCACAAGAACTTGCCTGTTATTTAGCCCTAAAGCTTCTTTTACCCGTCCGGTAATGGAGTCATCTTTTTTTGTTAACTCGTTTGCCATAGCTCCGACTACACAGCAGCCAAGACCAAGTTCTGCAGCAGCAAGTGTCATATA
>URYF01000047.1 GCA_900551965.1 uncultured bacterium | reverse complement strand
ATAAAATCCGCCCTTTTTTATTCTTACTAAAATTATCTTATAGCTTTTCCAAGGAAACCTTCCATTGACGGAGTTGTCGAAGCTAGTTTTGCTTGTGAAACTCTATTCATTTCTACAGCTTTTTTAGCTTGAGCATCAGCTTTATCTTTTGCAGTACGTTTGTTTGTCATTTTTTCACAAACATCAGTCAGCCAAATGATTAAGCCCGGAACAAGTACTAATGTAGATAAGAAATCAAATGTACTGTTACATGTTTTTGCTCTTCTTAGCAAGCCATTATCACCTTTGAATAATTTATAGAAGTCTTTGATTAAGCCATCTTTATTATTATTAGCGGCACGCAAAGCATCTTTAATTTCTCCGACAGTAGCATCTGCAAATGATTTACCATTGAAACCTTGTAAGATATTTTCAACAACAGATTTAATGTTTTTGTCTTGAGCAAAAGCTTTTTTAACATTACCGCCGCTTTTTTCGATAAATTCCATAAATCCGTTTACACCGCCTTTGTAGTCTTCAAGATTTGTGTATTTAGATTGTAACTGCTTACTTGTTAATACACTGTGAATTGTATCATGCGGATTCAGATATCCAACAACTTTTTTCCATACACTCTTACCGTCCATATCTTTATGATTCAGAGCAAGACCGGTAATTTTTGTAAATCCGTCAGAGAACAATCTTGCAAGAGCTTTTGCACCAAATAACAATGCTGTAAATGCGGTCATATCACGTACAACAATTTCACCGTAATCGTATTTATCCTGCGCATGTTTCAGCCTTGGCGGAATACAAAATCCATACAGCAAAACAGGCATTGCAGAACCGGAAATTACAGGTCCGTTAAGTTCAAAAAGATCAGAAATTGATTTTGATTTTTTGCCATTAAACATTTTTTCACCGGTTCTTTCAAGGAAAGAGTTCCAACCGGTAAACGGAACCTTTGATTTATCCACAGGTGCAGCTGCTGTATCTTTCGCAACTTCGGCAGTCGTATTAGCATGGTTTTCTTCTTTTTGAAGTGCCGGGTTACCTTTTAATCCCATATTATATAATTTAGGGATTTGAGTATAGAAAGCTGCAACAACCCCGAATAGTCCAAGGTTTGTCAAAACTCTTGTACCCATTCTCTTATGAGTAAACGATTTCATTGCATTTTCAATTTGCTCAGCTGTTGTACTATCCTTCAAAGCTTTCTTCATATTAGATGCAGCATCACCAAAGTAATCATTCATTGCACCAAGCAATTCCCCAATACTGCCGCCTTTTAATGAACCATTTGACGAGGTAATATTTATAGCAAGCTCATTAACAGTTCCGCCAATTTTACCTTTTTTAAGCTTCATAAATGAATCTTCAACAGATTCAATTGCACTTAGAGCTTCCGCTTTTGCCTTTTTATTTAAGGATTTATCAGCTTTAATACCTTCTATTTGAACCTGTCTTTGTGCGTATTCTTTTGCAATATCTGCGATTTCAGCAGGCTTCATTTTTTCAGCGTCAGGCAATACATCGTTCACAGAACGATTAATTACATCTTTGAAAACTTCTTCATAGAACAATTGTTTTGGAGGCTCACCATTTTTAATAACATCTAAATTATTTGAAACAAAGTTTGTAAATGGAGCCTTAAAACCATCAATATAATTTAATTTAACATTATTACCGGCACCATAATGTTTATTGATATATTTAAGTGCTAAATATGGGATAATAAAAGCACTAGGTCCTGTTACAATTTCACGGATACCTTCTTTACGAGCATAAGCCCAATTTAATTCATGCTTTGGCTTGCCGTCCTTATCCAGAACAACATTACCGTTCTCATCACGTTTTTCTTTGCCGCCGCGCAGCAAACCTTTACCAACACGAGGAGCGACAAAACCTAGGCCATCTTGAATAATAAAAGCAGCGGCATAACCACCGGCAGCTATAAAATCCATCAATCCAACAATAGGATTCGCACCCTGGAATGATACTTGCTTAGATTGAGAAACCCTGTGCCCCGCCGACGGTGCCAAAGGTCTTATCTGTACTGCGTTTTGTTTTATTTTCGCATTATTATTATTTGAGTCTATACTTGGTATTATTGGTTTTACTGACATGATCCCTACTAAAATTTTCCAAATCTTCTACACAATTAAAAAAACAACAACTCGCACATAATTGCTATTTTTTCGGGTAATGTTTCAAAACTTTAACATTAAACGATAAGTTTCAGAACAAGTGTACTTATTATACTTAATCCTCATATAAATAGCAATAGATTTTACTACAATTATAACACTTTTGTAACATTACTAAACATAAGCGATTTGACATAGGATTATATCTTTTATAAACTACAGGAATGAAGAAGGAAGTAAATGTAATAGGAGCCGGTTTAGCCGGTTCAGAAGCAGCATTACAGCTTGCTAAAAGAGGAATTGAAGTCAATTTATATGAAATGCGCCCTGTCCAGACAACAGGAGCTCATACAACAGAAGATTGTGCAGAATTTGTATGTTCAAACAGCTTAGGCTCATACGACATTACAAATGGAAGCGGATTGTTAAAGCATGAAATGGAGATAATGGGCGGTGAACTTATTGAAATTGCAAAAGCATGTCAGGTTCCGGCAGGGAATGCTCTTGCAATAGACAGGCACTTATTCTCTCAAACCGTGACCGAAAAAATCAAACAACACCCAAATATCAATTTAATAAGAGAAGAAGTAACAAAAATTCCGGAAGGTCCGACAATTATTGCATCGGGGCCATTGACAAGTTCAAAATTCACAGATGCGATAAAAGAATTTACCAAAAGCGAATATTTACATTTCTTTGATGCGATCGCTCCGATTGTAGAAAAAGACAGCATTAATTTTGATAAAGCTTTCTGGGCAAGCAGGTATGATAAAGGAGAAGCTTCTTATATCAACTGCCCGATGAATAAAGGTGAATATGAGAATTTCTATGAGATTTTAACCAACGCACCAAGAATTGAACAGCATGACTTTGAAAAAGGTGCAAAATTCTTTGAAAGCTGCCTTCCTATTGAGGTTTTGGCATCACGCGGAGTCGATACCCTTCGATTTGGTCCGATGAAGCCCGTAGGGCTAATTGACAAACGTACCGGTGAAAAGAATTATGCAGTAGTTCAGTTAAGACAAGATAACTCTGCAAAAACCCTGTATAATCTTGTAGGATTTCAAACAAATCTTAAATGGGGCGCACAAAAAGAATTACTGCAATCTATCCCGGGACTGGAGGAGGTAAATATAATAAGATACGGAGTAATGCACAGAAATACCTTTATAAATTCTCCAACACTACTAAACCCGACACTCCAAACCCGTGAACGCAAAGATCTTTTCTTTGCCGGACAAATAACAGGAACAGAAGGTTACACAGAATCAATCGCTTCCGGGCTTTTAACAGGAATTAATATGGCAAAATTATTAAGCGACGAACCATTGTTGGAATTACCACTTGATACCATGCTTGGGGCTCTGACTCATTACATAACAAACCCTGAACACACTAACTTCCAGCCGATAAATTCAAACTGGGGTATTATGCCATCAATTGAACTTCCTAAAAAAGAACGTAAAAATAAAAAATTAAAAGGGGAGTTATTATCTAAACGCTCCATTGAGTCATTAAAGCATTACCTAAATTCAATAGAGGTAAAAAATTCCGTATTTTAGAAGATTTCCTTAGAATATATGCGTACAATTTTGCGATTACTACGCTCATTTCATTCGCTCGTAAAGACATGCCCTAGATCTGTCATTATGAAGGGGCGAAACACAAAACTTCAAGAATAGAAAAACTCCAACCCAAAAGGATTGGAGTTTTGTATAAGAACTTTCATTCAAAAATTAGAACATCAAGCCAGCTTCTCTAGCTGCATCTGCTAATGCTGCAATTCTACCATGGTATAAGAAACCGCCACGATCGAATACAACACATTCAACGCCTGCTTTTTTAGCTTTTTGAGCAATAGCTTCACCAACAACTTTAGCAGCTTCAATGTTACCGCCGTGTGATAATTTTTCTTTTAACTCTTTATCGTTTGATGATGCAGAAGCTAATGTTACGTGGTTAACGTCATCAATAAGCTGTGCATAGATGTGTTTTGTACTTCTATATACTGCAAGTCTAGGAAATTCTGCAGTACCTGAAATTTTAATTCTTATAGATCTGTGTCTTTTTTGAACTAATGGTTTTCTTGTTTGTTGTTTAATCATTTTTTTATCCTTTCATTGCCCAAACCGACTTGAAAAACCAATTCAAGAGTTTATACGGGCTTTACTACAATAAGGCAAGTGCCTTTTATATTATGCTTTGTCCTCAATTTGTTTGCTCAACACAAACAAATTTGGATTTCTCGCTAGTTTAAGCCTTATTTTTTACCAGCTTTACCGGCTTTACGTCTGATGTATTCACCTTCGTATTTAATACCTTTACCTTTGTAAACTTCAGGTTTACGTTTTGATCTGATCAAAGCTGCAACATCACCAACTGCTTGTTTATTAGCACCTTTAACAGTGATTTTTGTGTTAGCTTCTACAGAAATTGTAATACCTGCAGGAGGCTCAATATTTACAGGGTGAGAATAGCCCAAAGCCATATTCAAAGTAGTACCTTGCATTTGTGCTCTGTAACCCACACCGTTAATTTCAAGCTTTTTAACAAAGCCTTCTTTAACACCATGAATAGCGTTTGCAACTAAAGTTCTTGATAAACCGTATAATGCATCAGTTTCACGAGATGTGCCAACTTTTGACAATACAACGTTATTATCTTCAATTTTAACTGCTATTTCAGGACGAACATTAACAACTTCAGTACCTAAAGGTCCTTTTGCTGTAACTACTTGTCCTTCTATTTTAACCTCAACACCTTGAGGAATTTCGATAGGTTTTTTACCGATTCTAGACATTTTAATTTCTCCTTTGGTATATATTGTACATTTATCAGAACTTTTCTACCAATTATGCTCTGATTTTTCCGGATATTACACCGGCTTGTGCCTGCTTTTACCGCCTGACAAATCAAAGATTTGTTCGTTCCTTTCGCTATCGCTACAGACGCAACGGCGGTCATATTATGTTCCGTCCTCAGTTTGCTTACTTAACGCAACCAGATTCGGACTTCACACCGGCTTGTGCATTAGTAAATGTAGCAAAGAACTTCGCCGCCAACATTTTCTTTTCTGGCTTTTCTGTCAGTCAACAATCCTTTTGGAGTTGAAACAACAGCAACACCCATACCGCCTAATACTTTTTGTAAGTTTTTAGCTTTTGAATAGTGTCTTAAACCTGGTTTAGAAATTCTTTCTAACTTAGTGATAACCGGTTTTCCGTTAGCTTGATATTTCAAAGTGATAGAAATAACTTTGAATTTTCCGGCATCTTTAAGTTCATAATCAGCGATGAAACCTTCTTCTTTCATAAGTTTAGCTAATTCAACTTTCAATTTAGAAGCTGGAACTTCAACTGATTGGTGAGAAACCATGTTAGCGTTTCTGATTCTTGTTAGCATATCTGCTATTGGATCTGTATTCATTTTTATTCTCCTATTAGACCTGCCGAATTTAGGTTACCTTTCTAAACTGTACATCATACGTACATGCCATCTACTTAAACCGTACCCGGTGGTTTCTTATGTACTCGTCACTTATCGAATTAACGTTGCCTGACCCTTGAGCTTACTTAATCGATTTCTCAATTATTAACTCCGGTACCCGTTAATGAGCACCCTTTGCAGGCTTGTTTCGACAGTCTGACAAATTCAAAATACCACAAATAATACCTAATTGCAAGCTCTTCGTAACAAATTATTAAAACAATAAACTATTATTTAAGACTTCTGTTTATCTTCAAATTGACAATACCTGCTCTTATAATTATAATACTTTCATGCAAAAAATAAAAAATTATGTAAAAGAATCCTTAGAACATAACAGAATTCGCAGATGGAACAAAAAAGACATTTATGTTCACATAACTGAAATAACCTATCCGGAATATAAAAAGGAGCAAGCCGAATATATAGCACTATTAAAACGCGGACTAAACTGCTGGAATAAAATTTTAAATAACAAAATGCGCTTTATAATTACAAACAACGCAAGTGATGCTGATATATCTGTTAGATTCATAAGAGTTTCAACCCAATATTGGGGAATGTGCTGCTATGACAGTGTTGTGAATTCCGAATTCAAAAAACTTACAATAAAATTAGGGGTCACAAATGAATTTTGCAATAGTAAGCTAAACAGCAATGACAAATATGTTATTATCCTGCACGAATTTGGGCACGCAATTGGACTTGGGCACTGCGATGAAAGTTGTAAAAATATTATGACCCCCGGCTATTACCCTACAAAAAACTGGATAAGTATAAATGACTACATTACTGCTAATATTATTTATGATCTGCCAAAAGGCGCATACTACAGCGACATTGAAAATGAAATATCTAAACTTGAAAGTAAATACTTAACCCAAAAGACCACCCAAAATCCCACACCCAAAGAACAACCCGAAGATTCAAATATCCTTGAAAATCTTGAAGAAATCGGAAACCTTAAACTCTGGAAGATGAACATCGAAAGTTCTATAAAACTTCCTGATAACTTCAAAAATAAAATAAGAGATATATCAATTCAAAACAACGAACAAAAAAAGAGTGGCGATTAAACCACTCTTTTTAATATTAACATTTCGATCCACTACCAGCTTGCTTTGGTAACACCAGGTAACAAACCTTCGTGAGCCATTTTTCTTAAACAAATTCTGCACAAACCGAAATCTCTATGAAAACCGTGAGGTCTACCACAGATAGAACATCTGTTGTGAAGTCTTACTGTTGGGTATTTTCCGGCAGCAGCAAGTTTTTCGCGTCTAAGTTCTTTGTTAATCATCGCTTTCTTAGCCATGAATTTCTCCTATCTTGTACTTATTATTTATTACTACCTTTGAATGGCATTCCGAGAAGTCTTAATAATTCTCTTGCCTCTTCATCTGTTTCAGCAGTTGTGATAACTGAAACGTTCATACCCTTAACTAAATCTACTTCTTCATAAGTGATTTCAGGGAATAAAGCTTGTTCTTTCAAGCCTAATGTATAATTTCCTCGACCGTCAAAACTTTTTGCGCTGATTCCGCGGAAGTCACGGATTCTTGGTAATACAACACAAATTAGTTTTTGTAAGAAATCATACATTCTTTCGCCACGCAATGTTGCCATTGCTCCAACCGGCATACCTTCTCTTAATTTATATGATGCAATTGATTTTTTAGCTTTTGTAACAACTGCCTTTTGACCGGCAATTTTTGTTAATTGAGCTTCAATTGCTTCTGCAATCTTTGAGTTGTGAGAAGCTTCACCAACACCCATGTTCAAAACAACTTTAACTAATTTTGGAACCTGGTGGTCGTTTTTGTAACCAAACTTTTCTTTTAAAGCCGGTACAACGTCTTCTTGATATTTAGTTTTTAAGTTTTTTGTTACTGTCATTTTTCTGTTTCCTTATATTTTAGATGATTTGCGCCAAGCATTTATCTTGCGTTATACATCCAGTTGTTCACCGCATTTTTTGCAAACACGAACTTTTTTACCTTCAATAACTTTCATTTCTACTCTTGTTGCTTTTTCGCAAGCAGGGCAGATAATCATTACATTTGAAGAATCGATCGGAGCTTCTAATTTAATAAGTCCGCCTTGAATTCCTGCTGCCGGTTGAGGCTTTTGAGCTTTAGTTACCATATTGGCACCTTCTACAATCACTCTGCCTTTTTCCAGGTCAACTTTTTTTACGTTACCGATTTTTCCTTTGTCTTTACCTGCAATAACAACGACTCTGTCGCTTGTTTTTACATGTAAATTCTTTTTATCTTTGTTTGTCATTTTTTTCTCCTGATTTGTATCTTTCATGGACTGACCATGATGGTCTATTACATGGTTATGCCCCTTATGGGGATCCTGAAACAAGTTCAGGATAATTTATTTCTAAACTCACATACGTTCATTAAGAACTAAATTACTTCCGGTGCAAGAGAAACTATTTTCATATAACCTTTATCCCTTAATTCACGGGCTACAGGTCCGAAAACACGAGTACCTCTTGGGTTGCCGTCTTTGTTGATAATAACTGCTGCATTTTCATCAAATCTAATAACTGATCCGTCATTACGTTTGATATCTGCTTTAGTTCTTACAACTACAGCACGTACAACTTCACCTTTTTTCACAGCCATATTCGGAGTCGCATCTTTTACAGAAGCAACGATTTCATCGCCGACTGCTGCAAACTTTTTATTTGAGCTTCCCATAACACGGATACATAACAATTGTTTTGCACCTGTGTTATCTGCTACTTCTAGTCTTGTTTCTTGTTGTATCATTTTTCTTTCCTTTTAGTATTTTAAACTACTACTTTTGCCTCTCATTACTCTGTGGTAATGCTGCATTTTAAATCCGTTAAATATTAACGTGCTTTTTCAACTACTTCTGCTACTGTCCAGCGTTTGCCGCCTGAAATAGGTCTTGATTCAACGATTCTTACTGTATCGCCTTCATTACAAACGTTCTGTTCATCGTGTGCTTTATAGTTTTTATTTGTTTCCATAATTTTTTTGTATTTTGGATGTGGCTCATAATCAGCAACTTTTACTACAACTGTTTTGTCCATTTTGTTACTAACTACTAATCCTTGTTTTTCTTTTTTAGGCATTTTGTACCCCTTTTTCTGTTATTATTGTTTTTGCTTGAGCGATGAGTTTTTTAGTTTTAGAAATACTTGCAGTATTTTCTAATTTATGAGTTGATAATTGCAATCTTGCTTCAAGTAACTGTTTTTTCCAGTCAACGATAGCATTTTGTAACTCATCTACTGATTTTTCACGCATTTCACTTAATTTCATTTTTATTTTTCCTTTATCTTGTTTCCTGCCTTATGCCGACCCGAAGAAATCTTCGCGTTAAGGCTGGTTAACTTGCTATGCTTGTTCTCTAGGTTGTTCTACTATCTTAACTTTGATAGGTAATTTTTGTGCAGCAAGTTCTAAAGCGTTAACTGCAATGTTTCTGTCAAAGTAATCAAGTTCAAACAATATTCTGTTTGGTTTAACAACTGCTACCCAGTATTCTACGTTACCTTTACCTGAACCCATACGAGTTTCTGCAGGCTTTGCAGTAATCGGTTTATCCGGGAATATTTTAATCCAAACGTTACCGCCACGTTTGATTTCACGAGTCATTGCACGACGTGCAGCTTCGATTTGACGGCTGGTAATCCAACCAGGCTCAACGGCTTGCAATGCATATTGACCGAATTCTAGTTTTGTACCTCTTGTTTCAGTACCTTTCATTCTGCCTTTCATCATTTTGCGGTATTTAGTCTTTTTAGGCTGTAACATTATATTTTGCTCCTATTATTTTTATACCTACTAGCTTTGAGATGTTGATTCAACATTTCTGCTGCGTCTTGGACGTCTTCCGCCTTTATCGGAATTATCTTTGCCGCTTTTGTGTTTGATGTTTTGGTCTGCCATTTCACCTGGCATCAAATTGCCTTTGAAAATCCAAACTTTAACACCGATTTTACCCATAATTGTATCAGCTTCGGTAAAACCGTAATCTACGTCAGCTCTTAGAGTTTGAAGAGGAATTCTTCCTTCTTTAGCCCATTCGGAACGAGCAATTTCTGCACCGCCCAAACGTCCTGATACCATAACTTTGATACCTTGAACGCCTGATCTCATTGTTCTTTGCATTGCTTGTTTCATTGCTCTTCTGAATGCGATACGTTTTTCAAGCTGTTGAGCGATTGATTCTGCAACCAATTGAGCATCTGCATCAATTCTTGCAACTTCTACAACGTTGATGATAACAGGTTTGCCAATGTATTTTGTAACATCTTGACGAAGTTCATCAATACCTTGTCCGCCACGACCAACAACGATACCAGGTTTAGCTGTTACTACAGTAATTGTAATATTTTGTGCTTTTCTGGCAATTAATATTCTTGATACGCCTGCAGCGTATAATTTTTTCTTAACGAATTTTCTGATTTTAGCATCTTCTGCTACAAATACTGCGTAGTCTTTAACCTTAGCAAACCAAGTGCTTACCCAAGGTTGAATTATTCCTACTCTAAATCCGGTTGGATGTGTTTTTTGTCCCATTTTATTATTTCCTATTTTGATGTATCACTAACTACCAATGTAAGGTGTGATGTACGTTTCATTCTTGAATACATACGACCTTGTGCTCTTGTTCTTGCACGTTTGTATGTAACACTTTCGTCAGCAAAGATTTGTGAAATCTTTAATGATTCAGGAGCTACGCCATATTGCTCACGAGCGTTTGCAACTGCAGCTTTCAAGTTCTTTTCAACTACTCTTGCTGCAAAATAAGGCATAAAACGTAACATATCTTGAGCTTCAATAACAGCTTTACCTCTTACTTCGTTGATAACTCTACGAAGTTTTCTTGCTGTCATTTTTATGTCTGTTTGTTTTGCTTTTGCTTCCATTTTTTTATCCTTTATTTAATATAAATATCACTTTGGATTATTTGTACTAACCTCTTTTTGCTTTATCAGCACCAGCATGACCTTTGAATAATCTTGTAGGTGCGAATTCGCCCAATTTATGTCCTACCATTTGTTCTGTTACATATACCGGTACGTGAGTTTTTCCGTTATGTACAGCAATTGTATGGTTTAACATATCAGGTACTATCATTGATGCTCTTGACCAAGTTTTGATAACTTTCTTTTCAGAATTTGCATTCATCTTGTCGATTTTCTTTTGTAGAGCTTCTTCTACATATGCACCTTTTTTTAATGAACGTGCCATTTATTTCTCCTTTTACTTCTTTGTGAATTTGCTTTGGGAAAAAGTAATATTAAATTACTTATTTCCCATTAGCTTTGAATTATTTTGATTTTCTTCTTCTAACGATTAATTTATCAGAAGCTTTACCTTTTTTACGAGTTTTGTAACCAAGTGCAGGTTTACCCCAAGGTGTTTTAGGGTGTCCGCCCGGACCTGTTTTACCTTCACCACCACCGTGAGGGTGATCGCAAGGGTTCATTGTTACACCACGTACAGTTGGTCTGATGCCCATGTAACGTTTTCTACCGGCTTTACCGATTGATAAGTTTTTAAATTCTGAGTTACCAAGTGTACCTATAGTAGCCATACATTCTTTTCTTACCATTCTCATTTCGCCTGAAGGAAGTTTGATTGTTACATAGTTTCCTTCTTTAGCCATTACCTGAGCTGAGTTTCCTGCTGATCTTACCATAACTCCGCCGCGACCCGGGTTTAATTCTACGTTGTGTACAATAGAACCTAACGGAATTAATTCAAGCGGTAAAGCATTTCCGTTTTGAACAGGTGCTTCCGGACCGCTTACGATAACATCGCCTACATTTAAACCTTCCGGTGTTAAGATATATCTTTTTTCACCATCAGCGTAGAAACATAATGAAATTCTTACGTTTCTGTTCGGATCGTATTCAATAGTTTTCACTGTTGCCGGTACGCCGAATTTATCTCTTTTAAAATCTATTACACGGTAAGTTCTTTTTACACCGCCGCCTTTGTGACGACATGTAATTCTACCTGTATTATTTCTTCCTGCTGTTTTTTTCAATGATCTTAGCAATGATTTTTCAGGAGTTGATGTAGTGATTTCTTGATAATCACTCTTTGTCATACCTCTTTGTCCCGGAGATGTCGGATTAATTTTACGAATTGCCATTTTTATTTTCTCCTATTATTATCTTTTTTAAATAGCTGTTAATTCTTCGATTGGATCGCCTTCAACAGTAACAATTGCTTTCTTTGAAGAATCTGTTCTGCCAAATTTTAAACCCATTCTTTTTTCATGTGACGGCATATAAACTGTTTGAACTTTTTTAACTTTTCTGCCAGGGAAAGCAAGTTCTACAGCCTGAGCAATTTCAACTTTTGTTGCATCTTTTTGAACTTCAAAAGTATATTTACCTAAAGCTGTTGCCATCATTGATTTTTCAGTTATAATCGGTCTTTTGATTACATCGTATAACTTTTCGATATTTCTTCTTTCTTTACTCATTATTGCAACCTTTCTGTAACATCGTTTACAGCTTTTTCTGTCATTACAACGAAATCAGCTTCAAGTAAGTCCTTAACATTTAAGTTTGAAGGTAATAAAAGTTTTACTGAAGGAATATTACCTGCTGCTAAACTTAAATATTTATTTTCTTCTGCTGTTGTATCAGCAATAACAAGAATCTTGCCAGCAAGATTTAATGATTTGATGATACCAGCCATCAATTTTGTTTTTGGTTCAGTAATAGCTGAGAAGTCTTTTACTACTACTAATTGTTCTTCTCTAGCAGAAAGAGCTGATTTAAGAGCTAACTTTGAAGGTGAGTGTTCAGAGGTTGGTATGTACCTTGCTATGGCAAGAGTTGCTC
>URYF01000046.1 GCA_900551965.1 uncultured bacterium | reverse complement strand
CAGAAAGAAAGTGAATTAAAAAGAATGACATTAGCAAAAGCAGTTGTAACAGGAACAGTATTCAGAGCACCGGAAAAACGTTTCACCCAAAATAACGTGCCGGTATCTTCTTTTGTGCTTAACATAGGTGACAGAGAAGAGATGCTTTTAAGAGTTATCGTAAAGCGTGCAGCTCTGGATGAAGCTGTATCTGCTCTTTCTAAAGATGACAGAGTGCTTGTAGAAGGCAGACTGCAGATTACAGCTGTGAAAAATGACAGCGGTGCTGAAAGAAGAATTTATGAAATCGACGCTAATACAATAGAACCGATGGGGGCAGGTTCTGCTCCGGCAGCAAAATCTTCCGGTTCTGGCGAAGATATCG
This sequence comes from uncultured bacterium, assembly GCA_900551965.1. Taxonomy (GTDB): domain Bacteria; phylum Cyanobacteriota; class Vampirovibrionia; order Gastranaerophilales; family Gastranaerophilaceae; genus Zag111. Next base: position 12,113 of record URYF01000046.1, on the reverse strand, counting down.
TAAAATTTTCACAGGAAGAGTTTTCTGATGAATTAATCGGAGAAGACGAGATTCCATTCTAGTGCTAGCGAACGGGCTGTTCAAGAGGCAGACGGACAAGTCCTGAATATAAAGCTGGTAGTTATTATGGAATGTCTGCCGACCAAATGTTGAAAAAAAGGCTAGAAAGGCAAATAAAACAATGGCAAAACAAGATGCACAAGATAGAAAAAAACGTAAGACCTGCTCATTCTGCGCAGATCACGTAGAATCTATTGATTACAAAGATGCAGCAAAGTTAAAAAGATACTTAACAGAAGCAGGAAAAATCATTCCAAGACGCATCACAGGCAACTGTGCAGCTCACCAAAGAATGATTGCTAAAGCAATTAAAAAAGCTAGAGAAGCTGCAATTATCAGCTACGTTTTTGACTAATAATCAAAAGACTAAAAAAGCGCCAATGTTCAGACTCGAACATTGGCGCTTTTAATTTTATAAATTATTCTATTGATGTAATCGGATAAAGACTTCTGAGATATTTTGCACCATCTAAATCAACATCAGCATATACTGCACCTTGTTCATCTTTAGCATCTGCTAAAATTTGAGCTGTCGGCGCTACAATCAAAGAGGCACCAAGCCCGCTTATATTGTCATTAATTTTCCCTGCCTGGTTTGAAGATACAACATAGACCATATTATCGTAAGCTCGGGTTCTATTCATCGCAACCCACATTTCCTGTGCATACTGTTTACTTTCAGAATCCTCATAAATTTCAGTCGGAACAAGCCAGGCTGTAGGCAGAACAATTATTTCTGCACCCATCTGTGCAAGTTTTCTATAATGCTGAGGGTAGCGGATATCAAAACAGATTCCTATTCCGATTTTACCAAAATCTAAATCTGCTGTTATATATTTATCTCCCGGTGTAATCCTATCGCCTTCTGTTCCACCCATATAATTATATAAATGAATTTTTCGGTATTTTTCAACAACTTCACCATCACGATTAATGACAAAACTTGTATTATATAATTTATCTTGAGATTTTTCTATAACAGTACCTGCAACAATATTAGTTTTATATTTTTTTGCAAGCTCTGATATAAATTTAACAGTTTCTCCGCCAAACTCATCTTCAGGGGCATTCAAGAAACTCTGATGATCCACACCTGTTGAAAAGAATTCCGGAATTACTACAAGATCTAATTTCTTATCTGAATTTTTACTTATATAATATTCAACTTTTTTCAAATTTACATCTTTTTTACCTATAGCAGGTTTCAATTGTATGTTTAAAATTCCCGTCATAAAATATCCTCTTTTCCATAATTTTATCACAAGAATTCCGAGAGCTATATACATGTTGTCCACCAACATTATCGTCATTGCGAGAAAATCTATGATTTTCAAAGCAATCCAGTATCATTTTGGGATTGAATAAAATTTTCTGGACTGCTTCGCTGTCGCTCGCAGTGATGTGCGTTTTTCATTTAGTGGAATCTGGGATATAAGTGCCAGAATTCCTAAATTGACATAAGAGTGTTTCTGCAATAAAATCAGGGTATATACATTTATAAAAAAGGACACACGGGATATGAACAGCACAGTAGAGAAAAAAACTTACACTAAAGAAGAATTATTAAAGTTATATAACTTGCCGCTTGATGAGCTTTTAAACGAGTCATCAAAATATATGTCGAATAACGTAGAATTTTGCTCACTGATAAACGCAAGAAACGGCAAATGCTCACAGAATTGTAAATACTGTGCGCAAAGTTCACATTATTGTACAAATATCGAATCATACCCGATTGTAAGTGTTGATGAAGTTATAAAAGTTGCAAAAGAAGCAAAAGAAAACCATGTTTCCAGATTTGCAATAGTTACAAGCGGAAAGACCCCTGATGAAGGCAGAGATTTCCAAATTGAACTTGATATGATAAAAGAAATCAACAATCTTGGCGGATTGAAACCTTGCGCATCTATCGGGATTTTAGATGAAGAACAGGCAAAACAGCTCGCTCAAAGCGGTTTAAAAAGATTTCACCACAACATTAATACATGCCGCTCATATTACCCTGAAGTCTGCACAACACACACCTTTGAAGACAGATTAAACACTTGCAGACTTGTAAAAAAATACGGTATGGAATTATGCTGCGGTGTGATTTTAGGAATGGGCGAAAGCATTGAACAACGAATTGAAATGGCAATGGAACTTGCGGAAATTGAACCTGATTCAATCCCGATAAATATATTAATGCCGATACCTCAAACTCCGTTTGAAAATTATCACGATAAAATTGATGAGGAAAATATTTTAAGAACAATGGCAATCTTTAAGATAGCTAACCCGCAGGCTGTTGTAAGATTTTGCGGCGGGCGCATGAAATTATCTCAAGAAAATCAAGAACTCGCACTAAAAACATGTGTTGAAGGCATTTTAATCGGAAATTACTTAACAACCGTTGGCAAAGAACCGGCACAAGATATTGAAACCGTTAAAAAATTAGGTAAAAACCTTTTACATTAGTTCACAATAGAAAAATATATAACAATTTTCCCCACTTAATATACTTATTATATACGTAAGATATCAAGTGGAGATTTTGAAGTATGCCGATAGATGATAACAAACCGGTAAATAATTTTTGGAACCCGCAACAATGGCAGCCCCTGCAAAATAAAACAGAGCTTACTCAATTCAAATTACCATGGCCGATTTTTGGGACAAATAACCAGAATTTCAACCTTCAGCAATTGTCAAATACACAGCCGACTTTTCAGGAATTATTAAAGCATTTTCAAAATAATAAACCTGAAATAAATCAAAATTTTATATGTGAACCGGATGCTTTACGAGTTGCATCGGCTGTACCGTTCGATATTATTGAACCGGCACACGAAATAAAAATCGATAAAACCCCGATAATACCAAACTGTCACAAAAGCTATAACAAAAACTTTAATGTCACAAAAGATTTATTTAACGGCAGTGCTGAAGATTTAAACAGATGCCTTAAAGGAACAAAGCTTGCAGGAATGGGGCAAATGTTTCTTGATACCCAGGAAAAATACGGTATCAATGCAATATTTTTAATGGCAATAGCAAGAGGTGAATCAGGTTACGGGAAAAAACCACAGAAAAATCCGTTCAGTATATTCGGAACAGGCGACAGAACTTCCAAAAGCTACAAAGAATGCCTTGATAAACTTGGCCGGAATTTAAAACAAAATTATATTACAAAAAATAAACTTGACACTATAGGAAAAATAAATAAAAGATATGCACCAACAAACATAAAATGGGCAAACAATATAGCCAATCACATGTCAATTATCTCAAAACAAATTATGAAAGAATACAATATCTAATTTATAAATTTTCTAATGCCGCGATTTTCATATCTTTAAAATCAGGAGTACAGCCTGTCCAAATTTGTTCCGCTGCAAGTGCTTGATGTATAAACATATCAACACCGTTAATCGTACGGTACCCATTTTTCTGTGCTAATTTAATAAGCACAGTCTTTTTAGGGTTATAAATAACATCATAAACAAGCGCACCGGATGGAAGCGTTCTTAATTCATTTTCTTCAACCGGAGTCAAATCAGCAGCCCTTCCTTGCATTCCAATCGGTGTAGTATTCACAAGGATTTGAATATCTGATAAATCTCTTATACGCTCAATTTGGAATGCATTAAACTCTACATGCGGGAATTTGTTACGTAAAAAGTTCAGTAATTCTACCGCATTCGGGATATTTCTTGTAAAAATTTTAATCTGTTTTGCCTGTGATTGCGCCAGTGCAGTAATCGCAGCTCTTGCAGCACCGCCTGTTCCAAGTACCCCTGCGGTTTTTCCTGCAATTGTAAAATCATCAGGTATCGCATTTCTAAACCCGATGACATCTGTATTATATCCCTTCATTGTCTTATCCGGGTTTATCACAACCGTATTAACTGCCCCCACAATATCTGCAGAAGCATCAACTTCGTCCAAAAACAATGTAACAGGAAGTTTTAATGGTATGGTAACATTAAATCCCGCATAATTATGAAATTTCAAGAACTTAATCCTATCAACAAGACTATCAGGCGGGGTTTCCAAAACTTCATAAATAGAATTTAGTCCAAGACTTTTAAATCCAGCATTGTGAATATAACTTGAAAGGGAATGTCCCAAAGGATAACCAATCAAACAGTATTTTTTAATTATATTTTGGGGCTTTTGGCAATCTGCTTCTTGCGAAATCACATTTCCAGTATATGGAACAGCAGCCGTCTCCGGATTTTGCGGCTGTTCTTGCGGCATTTCAACAGGCTGAGACGGCGCACTATGTTCTGGTCGGAATGAAAACGTCGTACTAAAATTATTCATATAATCCTGATTATTAACCGTTGATTGAGAAATATTACCGGAATACGAAACAGGATCTGATATCTGTGAAAGACCAGCAGACTCTATCACCGCAGGCGGCTCAGGTTCAGAATAATACGAAGTTGTCCAACCTGCAGGTGCAGGTTCTGCGGCATTCCTTGGTTCCGAATTTTGGGCAGGTGCCGGGGCTATAGAAGAAGATAATGCACTAAACCCCGTCTGCTTTGGAGTTTCAGGCTGTCCAGTATAACTACTGTTATAAGGCGGTTCCGAAATTGACTGTGCCGGAGCTTCAGCCTGGGAGGCTTCAGCTTCCATCTGTTTCTTTAGTTCCATTATAGAAATGCTGACACCCTCTGCTTTTAACTGCTTATAACGGGCAAAAAGTTCTTCTTTACTAACAGCCATAATTCAAATCCTTTTAAATTTATTCCTGTACAGTTTCAACTTCTGCTTGTTCTGGTTCTTTTTTGAATGAACACTTCATACTTGAACAGGAAATTACAGTACCCTTTTTCAAAACTTTTTTAACTAAAAGACTGCCGCAATCCGGACATTTTTCACCCGTAGGTTCATTCCAAAGCACAAAGTCACATTCCGGATATTTGTCACAGCCAAAAAATACCGTTCCGCGTTTTGATTTACGTTCAACAATTGTACCTTTGCCGCATTTTGGACAGGTAACACCGGTTGATTTTCTATATGGCTTGCGGTGTTTGCAGCCTTCATTTGTACATTCCATATACTTGCCATACGGTCCGATTTTAAATATCATATCAGAACCGCATTTTTCGCATTTTTCTTCACAAACTTCTTGAGTTTTTGGTGCTGAACCTTCGCCACCTTCTGCTTCTGCTTCCATCTCCTGCATTACATTAATAGACATTGCAGTCTTACAATCAGGATAGCCGGAACAACCTAAGAATTGCGATCCGGTTTTACTTGTTCTCAAAACCATTGGTTTTCCACAGTTCGGACATTTTACATTGGTTTCTATTGTAACCTTCTGCGCAGTTTTCATTACAGAATTAACTTCTTCCATAAACGGAGTATAAAAATCCTGAAGAACTTTCACCCAAACCGCTTCTTTTTCAGCGATTTTATCAAGCTTTGCTTCCATGCCGGCTGTAAATTTATAATCCATAATATCAGAGAATTGTGATACAAGCTGTTTTGAAACCGTGCGGCCCAAAAGTGTAGGACGCAGAGCCTTATCTTTTTTCTCCACATATTTTCTTGTTTGAATAACCGTAATAATCGTTGCATAAGTTGACGGACGACCAATTCCGTATTCTTCTAAAGCCTTAACAAGTGAGGCTTCGTTATACCTTGGAGGCGGCTGAGTAAAGTGCTGTTTGGGATTAATCTTTTTACAAACAACTTTATCTCCTTTTTCAAGATCAGGGATTTTAGCATCTGTAGCTTTATCTTCTTCATCTTCCGAATCATTATAAAGTGCCAAAAATCCGTCAAATGTAATCTTGCTTGTCCCTGCCCTTAAAGTATAATCACCTGAATTTATCTCAATTGTTTTATTTGCAATCTCAGCAGGTGCCATTTGAGAAGACATAAATTTCTCCCAAATAAGCTTATACAATTTATACTGATCATTATCAAGATACTGTTTGATGCTGTCAGGTGTTCTTTCAGGATAAGAAGGGCGGATAGCTTCGTGCGCATCTTGAACATTTTGCTTGCCTTTTGCATAAATATTAGGATTTTCCGGATAATATTTTTCTCCGTAATTTTCTAAAATGAAATCATGTGCCATATTTTGAGCATCATCTGAAACCCTGACAGAGTCCGTTCTCATATAAGTAATCAAACCGACAGGAGTTCCGTCAATTTCAATACCTTCATAGAGTTTTTGGGCAACCTGCATGGTTTTGGAAACCCCAAACCCCAGTTTTGAAGAGGCGGCACGCTGCATTGTTGAAGTTATAAACGGTGCAGTAGGCTTGCGTTTTGTTGATTTTTTAGTAACCTTTGCAACTTCATATTGAGTCTGCGGATTTGTTAAATAATCAACAATTTTCTGTGCTTCTTCTTTATTTTTAATAGTTTTTTCAACAGCCTTATTTTTGATTTTTGAAAGCTCAGCCTGGAAAACTTTTCCGTCCTTATCCAAATCGGCATGAATTGACCAGTATTCCTGCGGAATAAATGCTTCAATCTCATCTTCTCTTTCACAAATCATACGAAGTGCAACAGATTGAACCCTGCCGGCTGATAAATTTCTATTTCCGATTTGCTTCCACAAGACAGGACTTAATTTAAACCCCACAAGTTTGTCCAAAATTTGTCTTGTTTGCTGTGCCTGAACCATATCCATATCGATTCCGCGCGGATTTTCTACAGAATGTTTGACGGCTTTTGGAGTAATTTCGTTAAATACAATTCTGCAAATCTTTTCATCAGGCACTTTCAAAACCTGTCTTACATGCCAGGCAATAGCTTCTCCTTCACGGTCAGGGTCGGAAGCCAGATATATTTTATCAACTTTTTTAGCTAAGTCATTTAATTTTTTTACAACCTGCTGTTTGCCCGGAATTACTTCAAACTTAGGCTCAAAATTATTATTAACGTCAAAACCTAAATTTTGCGTTGCAGAATCTTTTGTCGGTAAGTTTCTAATATGCCCATAGCTTGCCTCAATTTGAAAATCACTTCCCAAAATCTTTTTAATAGTTTTTGATTTTGCCGGTGACTCGACTATTACTAATGATTTTTCTTTTGATTTACTTTTTGTTTCTGCTGCCATATTTATTTTCTCTTATACTTCGTTGGGCAAGTATGCCCGATTTACAAATTTCATAATTTACATATTATCATATATTTTATCTGGATTGTTTCGTCACTTCGTTCCTCGCAATGACATCTCTTTAGTTTTGTTCAATTTTGATTGCTTTTTTCTGGAGTGTTTCACTATCACTCACAATGACGTATATGTGGACTGTCATTGCGAGCCGATTTGTCGGCGAAGCAATCCAATTTTTATCATTACTATGACGTTTTGGCATCACACCTTTTTATATCTATCACCGCCACACTGTTTTATTATGCCTTTAAGCTCCATTGTTGTCAAGTTCATCAACAAATCATCAAGTTTCAATTTTGTTAATGAAAGCAGTTCATCTACTCCCTTTTCTTCTATTTCCAGATTATTATATATTTTTTCTTCATCAGGTGTCAGCATCGGAAGTGTAAGCTGATCCCCGCAATCAGTTCCTGTTTTTATTTCCCAGTTTAAAGCATTTAAAATATCGTCACTTTCAGTCACCAAAGTGGCACCATTTTTGAGAAGTTTATAAATTCCCTGAGTATTCGGGTTTGAAATAAGACCCGGAATACACATCAATTCCCGCCCTTGCTCAAGTGTTAAATTTGCGGTAATCAATGCTCCGCTCTTTAACGAGGCCTCAGCTACAAGGGTTCCGTATGAAAGTCCCGAAACTATACGATTTCTCTGCGGGAATCTGAATTTAACCGGCTCAAATGTCGGATAATATTCACTTAGCACAGCTCCATAACCGTTTTCAATATTTTGATAAAGAGTTTTGTTACTGGCAGGATATGTAAAATCAAATCCGCTTGCAATAACACCTATTGTCTTTAAATTATTTTCAATTGCCGCAGTATGAGCTACCGTATCAATTCCTGATGCTAAGCCTGAAACAATACAAATATCAGTGTTACAAAGCCCTGATAAAATCTTTTTTAAATCTTCACGTCCATTCATGCTGGCTTTCCGAGAACCTACAACCGCAAGAGTTTTATCAAGGTTACACTCAAAAAGTTTGCCTTTATAATACAAAACGGCAGGAGGATTTGAAATAGCTTTTAGCATTTTAGGATAATTTTCATCTTCAAGAGTCAAAAAATTTATCCCGCGCGTTTCCACCTCAGTAAATGTCCTGTCAATATCAACTTTATCCCTGAATCTTAAAAAGTTTTCCGATTTTTTTACACTCAACCCTTCAATATTTTTCAAGTCAGATAATGAAGCATTAAATGCGATTTCTATATCTCCAAAATGCTCATACAGCCTTTGTATAAAGCTGCTGTCTATTTGTTCTATTGATGAAAACGCAATCCAATACTTACTTTTCATTAAAAATAAATAACCTCTTAATCGTTAATCTTCTTTTTTATATTTTCAATTAATTTATTTGTATTATCTTTTTCTTCCTGCGGAATATCAAAATTCAAATAATCTTCCAAATACTCAACAGCATCTTCATAATCCCCGCGAGCCATAAACAAAATGGCAACTTTTTTATAAGCTTGAGGAAATTTATTATTTGTTGCAATCGCTTTCAAAAAGTTGGAAATAGCTTTATCAATTTCATCATTTGCCTGATAAGCTTCTGCAAGGTAGTAATAAATCAATTCATTATCCTGTTTAAATTCCAAAACATTTTCAAGATTTTCAATCGCAGAATCGTAATTACCAAAATCAAAATAAATTTTAGCCAAATCATAATACGCATCATAATTATCAGGCTGCTTATCAAGGATATAAACTAATTCATCAATCGCTAAATCCTGTTTGGCATCTTCCATATAAAATCTTGCAAGATAATGTCTGAAAATAATATCATCTGGCAGCATATCAATTGCATAAGATAAAATATTAATTCCTTCACCAAGTCTTTTTTGTTTGTAATACAAATCGACAAGATTTATATAACATTGCGGTAATTGTGGATTAAGCTCAATACATTTTAAATAATTCTTCTCGGCTTTTTCATCTTCACCTAAATTAGCATAACAAAGCCCGAGGTTATTATAAATTTCAGCATTATCTGTTTCAACTTCCAATACAGAAGTGAACATATCAACTGCTCCGTTCCAATCTTGCTTTTTAAAACATTCTATGGCTTTATCAATTTTTTCTTTCATAAATTACAATCCTAAAGTAACGTTATCATCAGATCCTGAACCGATATTTTTGATAACAGTTCTTGTATTTCCCTGAGCATCAAAACTTTTCGGCTTCATTGTCATTTTAATTTTGTCTGCATAAATAGTACGTACACCCTGAGTTATACTTGAACGTCCTGTGAAATAAGCTTCATTAGGCTTAGAGTCAGCTCCCGGGTACAACGTAACCTTTGGACCTACTGCATAGTAATCCTGGAACCAAATTCTCACATTACCGCTGGCATTAAAGATTGAACGTTTTTGATTATATTCCTGATAACTTGATTTTAAAACAAGCTTTGAACCATCCTCCATAACAGCATTCGATGTTGTATTACCATAAGCTGTTAAATTTCCGGTTGAAGCTTCATATATAAATTTATCAGCATAAGATTCGTTATTTTCTTGTTTAACTTTGGCATTGCCTGTTAACACAAGTTTTTTCAAATCTCCGTTTTTATCAGTTGTAATTTGAGCTCCGTTTGAAAAAGTTTCAATATCTTTATATGTCATTGTAACTGCACCTGTTGCAGTCATAATACCTGTTTTAGTATCATATTCCTGAACATCTGCATTTATTACAACAACCGGAGTCTTTCCTTCAAATACAATTGACTGAGTGTCACCCTCTGCTCTGATTATTTTTGTAATCAAAGATACTTTCAAAATATTTGCCTTAACTTCTCTTTTTTTATTTTTCTTTACTTCAAAAGCATAAGGTTTATCATAAAATGTAGCAGTATCAAGCTTTTGATCGTCTGTTACATTAACATCTGCACTGTCTCCGACAACTTTTAAATCATCAACCGTAACTTTTACATTCCCGTTAAATTTAATTTTATTATCAGATTCATTATAAGTCTGATTTTTTGACTCAATGATTAAATCAGAAGCCTGCACAGCCACCCCTGATAATAATAACAATGATACAAATGCCGTTAATATTTTTTTCATATTATTTCTTATCCTCATAAACTTTTGAAACAGTGTTTCCAACTATTTTAAAACTGTCATATTCAGGACTTATCACGATCTTATCTGCTATCGACAATAATTCTTTCCCTTTTTGAACCTTTATATGTCCTTCCGCAACAATCGGAGAGTGAGAATTAACCCAATGCAATTTGTCTGCATTCAAAGTTATACCGTCTTTTAGAACAATAAAAGTTTCTTCATATAAAGTTATATCCCCTTCTTTTGAGTTATAAGTACCCTTAGAAGACTCAAAACTCATAGAAACTTCGTTATCCTTATAAAAATTACCTATAACTTTATTTAGCTGTGCAACCCCTTTAGCGCTGTCCCATTGCCCGGTTTCACCATAGAGCTCCCAGTATTTTTGCTCATTTTTTGTTTCAGTCAGAATAATGCCTTGTACAACAGCTTCCTGCTCATCACCACGCGCAACCGACTGCTTTTTGTTAAAATCATGCGTAATCATTCCGGCAGTGATAAAAGCCCAAGCTAATATCCCGGCAAATGTCAGTAATATAATTCCATAGAGTCTTTTCTTCTTCGGTAAATTTTTCCAGTTCATACTAAAAATATTAGCACAAAATATCCTAAAACAAAATTTTATATAACATTAATTAAATATCTTAATAATTTAACAATATAATTACTTTTGTAATATAATAGGCTTGTATAGATTAGGGAAGCAGAGGATACAACATATGGTTTTAAGATATGATTGCGGAGAAGTTATAACTGCAATGGTTACTCCTATGGTAAAAACAGGAGCCATCGACTATGACAGCGTCGAATCACTGGCATCTCACCTGGTTGAATCAGGAAGTGATGCACTGCTTGTTGCAGGAACAACTGGGGAATCTCCGACATTAACTAACGAAGAAGAAATTGAACTGGTAAACTCAGTAAAAAGAGCTGCTGCAAACAAAGCAAAAATCATTCTTGGCGCAGGTTCTAACTCAACAGAATCAGCAATTGAATATACAAAATTTGCACAAAAAGAAGAAGTAGATGCAATTCTGTCAGTTGTACCATATTACAACAAGCCAAATCAAAGAGGTATGATTGAACACTTTTCAGCAGTTGCAGAAAATACTGATTTACCGATAATCATGTATAATATTCCGTCAAGAACAGGAGTTAGCATGCTGCCGGAAACTGCAGCTTATCTGGCTAATAAATACAAAAATATAGTTGCTCTAAAACAAAGCTGTCCTGATATGGATAAAGTTACAGAGATGAAAATATTATGTCCTGATGATTTTGCAATCTACTCAGGAGATGACAGCTTAACCCTTCCAATGTTAGCTCTTGGCGCTCACGGGGTAATTTCTGTTGCTTCCCATTTGTTTGGCGCAGAAGTTAAATCAATGATTAGAAATTTCAAAACCGGCGAACTTCTTGCTGCAAGAAATATGCACAAAAAGTTATATCCGGCATTCAGAAAATTATTTATGGCACCTAATCCGACTCCGATTAAAGCCGCTTTGGCTTACAAAGGATTCATAGGCGACTATGTAAGAAGACCGCTTGTTACCTTGACTGAAGATGAAAAAATCGAATTATTCAAAGTAATAGACGAAGTTAAAGCAGAATTAAGCAATGAAGGCTAGTTCTTTTTTGTATAATTCAGCATATATTAAAAATAAAACTAAACAGTTTCAGTACATATAAAGAGGGTAGAAAATTGAAAAACAAGATTATTATGTTTTGGGTAATTGTAGCAATTGTCATTGCATGTATCTTTGCAATCTGCAAAAAACCTACGAAACTAGGGCTTGATCTTGTAGGAGGTTCAAGAATTATGCTTGAAGCCAGAACTACAGATACAGTCACCCAAATTACTCCTGAAGTTA
>URYF01000045.1 GCA_900551965.1 uncultured bacterium | reverse complement strand
CCGTGTAAACAAACTCGGAGTTTCAGAAACAAGTGTTGCCCAAGTTGGCGAAAAAAGATTACTTGTAGAAATTCCTAACGTTACAGATTTGAAAGAAGCTGAAGCATTTTTAGGAAAAACTGCACAATTAGAATTTAAACAACCTGTGTTTGATGAAAACAAGCAGCCAAAAAGAGATGAAAAAGGTATGTATCTCTGGGAACCTACAGGGTTAACCGGGGAAGACCTAAAATCTGCAGAAATCGGTTCTGACCAAACAGGTCAATGGACTGTATCTTTGGATTTTAATGGAAAAGGTGCAACTAAATTTGCTGAATTAACTCAAAAACTTGTTGGTCAGCAAATGGCAATTTTCTTTGATGGTGAAGAAATTTCAGCTCCGACTATCAGAGAAGTAATCTTTGGCGGCAGAGCAGAAATTTCCGGCGGAAGTTCAGGTTTTGCATACGCTGAAGCAGAAAGAATGGTTAACTTATTAAATGCCGGTGCTCTTCCTGTACCATCAGATATCATTCAAGAAAATACAGTTGGTCCAACATTAGGTGCAGACAGTATTGAAAAATCAAAATTTGCAGGAATGCTTGGTATTGGTTTAGTAATGATATTTATGTTATTTTACTACAGGTTACCGGGACTTATCGCAGATATAGCATTAGTAATTTATGCACTGATTCTATTTGCATTATTTAAAGTTATTCCTGTAACATTAACACTTGCAGGTATCGCAGGTTTTATCCTATCTGTAGGTATGGCTGTTGATGCTAATATTTTGATATTTGAAAGAACAAAAGAAGAATTAAAAGCCGGTAGAAACCTGTTTACAGCAATTAACTCAGGTTTTGACAGAGCATTTACAAGTATCTTTGACTCAAACATGACAACTGTTTTAGCTTGTGTAATTTTGTATTTCTTAGGTACAAGCGTAGTTAAGGGATTTGCACTAACTCTTGCATTAGGTGTTATCGTATCAATGTTCACAGCAATTACAGTTACTAAAAACTTCATGCACTTAATCTTCGGTACAGGGGAATTGAAATATCCTGCACTGTTTGGTCTTTCTAAAGACGAAATCGGTCAAGGTTATGAAGCTACAGAAACTAAACGTGAAAAAGCACGTTTTGGTATTTTAGACTAGGAAAGTTGAGGTAAATTAAAATGTTTAATTTTAATAAAACAGTGCATGTAGTAAAATACAGAATCCTCTGGATGTGTTTGTCTGCCTGCTTATTATTACCGGGGATTGCCGCAATGATTTATTCAATGGTAACTTACCCGACCCACTCCCCTGTTAAAGTCGGTATCGACTATACTGGTGGAACAATTTTACAATACGGTGTTCCGGAAGCTATTAATAATGAAGCCGTATCAAAAACAAGAGAAGATTTAGATAATGCGGGTATTCAAAATCCATATATCCAAATTCTTAACGTAACACCAACGGCTGAAAATAATAATATTAAATCTATTATTTCAATCAGAACAAAATTTATTGATGAAGGTTCTGACACAGCTGAACAGATTACTAATGCTGTAAAAAGCGAATATAAAAATGCTGAATTAATTCAAGTAAGTTCAGTTGGTCCAACATTAGGGAATGAATTATTCAAAATGTCATTGATAGCTTTAGCACTTGCAATGCTTGGAATGATTGTTTATATCTCATTAAGATTTAAGTTTGATTACGCATTGGCAGCCATTTTAGGACTTGTTCATGACGTATTATTCGTTACCGGGGTATTCTCAATCCTTGGAATATTCTTTGATGTCCAAATTGACGGATTATTCCTTACCGCAATTTTAACCATTATCGGTTTCTCTATTAACGATACAATTGTAACGTTTGACAGAATCAGAGAAAATCTTAGATATTACGGTAAAAAGATGTCATTTGGAGAAATTGTTGATGCTTCAGTTAACCAAACACTTACAAGAAGTATCAATACTTCATTAACAGTGTTCTTAACCCTTGCAGCACTATATTTCTTTGGCGGAGTAACAACAAAAGACTTCGTTTTAGCAATGATGTTAGGCGTTATTGTCGGGGTATATTCAAGTATTTTCTTCTGCAGTATGCTTGTTGATTTCTGGGAAGAAAATAGACAGAAAAAAGCGAAAACAGCTGTATAATTATAATTGAGAAATAAATAAAAAAGGCCTCTGAAATTCAGAGGTCTTTTTTTACTTAGTAAAATTTTTACTCAGAAATATAAATATTATCTGCCAAGAAATTTTTGTATTCAATATAATCAATATATTTATTATTATCAAGATCATATTTGTCAAACTCTTCAGACAATTCCTGAATTTTAGCCATGATAATATCCGGTCCTTCTTTTTCTAAAGCTTCCATATCATTCGCTAACAACTTAATAAAATTCAGCATCCACTCATTTTTTGAAATAAAATAACTTTTATCCTCATCAAGTACCAAAAAGTCCTTTGCAATTTCTTCATCAGTCAGATTACGGAAACCATTCGGAATATCATTTTTTTCTTTAGTAATAATATAACGCATAAACTACTCTCCTATATTGCCATAATTACATTTCTAATATTTTCATTTGAAACAGATGCAAGTGCTGTTTCTTTGTCAATTTGAGTAACAGAATCTATTTGCTTCAAAGTTTCAAGAGCCTTTAATACAACCGTCTGATTATTTGAAGCTAACAATTCTCTAATCTTTGAATCGTTTTCAGTAAAATCTAAAGCTGTATAAACAAACAAGCTGCCGGCATTCAATTCATCATCAATAAGACTATACAATCTTCCGACATCCGGAGTTGTAAGCAGCTGTTTTATATCAAGAATTTCCTGTTTTGTATCTTTTGATTCATCAAATAAATATTCATCATTTTCAGTTAAGGTTTCAAATTTATCAAGCGCATTAACCAAAACCACAGCTATTTTTGAATCAGGCTCAGATTTTACAAGCAGTTCAATAAATTCATATAACCTAAAATCAAACACCTGTGAAAGTCCCAGAATTTCACCAAGACCATTTATTATAGAATTAAAAACAAACAAAGCATCTTCTTTTGAATTTTCATAAATAGAAAACAAATCACAAAGATAAGTAATTTCACCTGCAATATTTTCAGCAAATGAAGATGTTTTCATTAGCATTAAAATAGGTTCAAGTGCATCTTTTCTACCATATGATACCAGGAACTTAACCCCGTCAAGCTGAGTAAACTCGTCATCCGACTCCAGCTTTTTAACAGCTTCATTATAAGATGTTTCTTCATTCAAAACTCCCAGAGTTGAAGCACAGTTTGAACTTAAACAACTGTTTTCACTGTATGCTGACTGTTTTAGAAATTCAATCGCCAAAGGATCTTTTATATATGAGAAAAATTTTGCACAGTAAGTTTTTTCATCATCAGTACCCTTTTCAAATATATCAAGCATTTTATCCGTCAAATCTTCATCAGCAAACCGCACAAGCGCTGAAATAATAAAATCTTCATAAGATGGGGAGTAATATTTTAAAAAGTTTAACAAATTCAAATAATTTGATCTGTTACATACTTTTGCAAGCCTATCGGATACATTTTGTTTTACAAAATCAAACAAAAAATCGTCTTTTGAAACCAATTCACTAAACAGCTCAACATCACAATTATTTATAAGACTAAAAGCTGCAGGTTCAAAATCTTTTGGATTTTTGCCTGTTAAATTTTTCAATTTATCACTCATAAGGAAAAGCCTTATTAATCTAAGTAAAATACAGTGATAACTTTGTGACCTTCTTCTGCATATTGAACAGCGTTATGAAGAGTTTTACTTGTATGGGAAAGGAAACAGATTAACTGATTACATTCGTCGATAATTTCTCTGTTACAAACTCTTGAAGCATCAGCCAAAGTCATCATGGCTCTATCTGCGTGTTCAATAATATTAGGAACTCCGATAAGCTGATCCTGAACGTCAGAAGGCTGCTGACCGATGGTTTGAGGCAGAATAACGCATAACTTATCCGGATTAGCCTTCATTGCACCTCGAATAGCAGCGGCGTTTGTTCCTGAAGATCCGCCTGATGTTATAATTGTATTACCCTGCATAACAAGAGCAGTAGCAAGGGTTTCAATCATCTGCTGATGAGTGATTGGAAGATTACGGCTTCCGATAATAGCAATTTTCTTTGCAGATTGTTTAATTGTAGCAAGCTCCATTGCCAATTCATCTACTGTGTTAGGGGCATCTGATTTTACAGTATCCATTTCTTCATCAATAGGAACAACTATAGACTTTTGAATATCATTGCTGTTTTCATCTGCGCTTAATAAAATTTCCATATCACTTTCTGTCATTTTTTCTTTTACCTTCTGATTGCATTTATTACATTTTTCAACTATGCTGTATTATAGCATATTTTTTTTTATTTGGGAAGAGGTCATGGAAAATCTATTAGAAAATCTTAATAAGGAACAAGCCGAAGCAGTACAAACAACCAAAGGTCCGCTATTAATATTAGCGGGTGCAGGTTCAGGCAAAACAAAGGTTTTAACCACTCGTATTGCATATATGATTAGACAGGGGGTACGTCCAAGAAATATTTTAGCTGTAACCTTTACAAACAAAGCTGCTAAAGAGATGAAAGAGCGTATCGGAAAAATCATAGGCGAAGATACCGTAAAATATATGTGGGTTGGAACTTTCCACGGGATTTGCGGACGTATTTTAAGAGAAAATATAGATAAATATAATACCGCAACAGGTAAACATTTAGATAAAAACTTTACAATCTATGATGATTCAGACACAAATCAAATAATTACAAGGGCAATTAAAAAACTTAATCTTGATGATAAAGTTTATCAAACAAAACTGGTAAAATCAGTTATCTCAAATGCTAAAAACAAAATGCAGGATGCTACAACTTTTGCAACATACGCAAGAGATTTCAAATCTCAAAAGATTGCAGAAATTTATGAAGAATATGAAAAAGCATTGAATAACAATAACGCAATCGACTTTGACGATATGCTTATGCTGACAGTTAAACTGCTTGAGCAAAATGAGGAAGTCAGGGCGCAGTATTATGAAAGATTTCAACATATTATGGTTGATGAATACCAGGATACAAACCTTGCGCAGTATAACCTTGTTAATATGCTTTATACAAATCTTTCAAAAGAAATCCCTCCTGAGCGTTCACTATGCGTAGTTGGTGACGTTGACCAATCTATCTATTCTTGGCGCGGTGCGGATTTTACAATAATTATGAATTTCCAAAAAGATTACCCTGCAACAAAATTAATCAAACTTGAGCAAAACTACCGCTCTACTGCTCATATTTTGAATGCAGCAAACTCAATTATTGAAAATAATGATGAACGCGTAGAAAAAGTTTTGTATTCTAACAAGGGCGAAGGGGAAAAATTAAGTTATTATATAGCTGCAGATGAAGCAGATGAAGCAAACTACATTGTAAGCAACATCAAACGCACAGCGCGTGGAAATTACAACCAGTTTGCAATCTTATATAGAACAAACAACCAGTCCCGTGCACTTGAAGAAGCCTGTATGGCAACAGGTGTTCCATATAGAATATACGGAGGCACAAAATTCTACGACAGAGCAGAAGTTAAAACTGTATTATGCTACTTAAAACTTATCAATAATACTGACGATTCTCAAAGCTTGCGCCGTGTAATAAATATCCCAAAACGCGCAATAGGAGAAACTACAGTAAAAAATCTGGCTGATTTTGCAAACGAAAAAAATATCAGTTTATTTGAGGCAATTAAAATCTGCGAAGATTCTCCGATTGCACCAAAAACCCGTTCAAAATTGAAAGATTTTGCAAACCTGATACACAAATTCCAGCAGGCAAAAGATTCATATACTCTTAAAGAATTTGTAACACTTGTTATCGAAAAATCCGGCTACCTGGCTGAACTTCAAGCAAAAGCTGCAACAGATCCTGAGTTTCAAGATGATATCAACAACCTTCAAGAACTTGTAAACGTTGCAGAAGAATTTGTACCGGAAGAAGAAAATAATATCTTGGGTGAATTTTTGCAGCAGGTTGCACTCGTTTCAGACCTTGATTCAATGGAAGATGAAACAAACAATATTACAATGATGACCCTGCACGCAGCAAAAGGTCTTGAATTCCCGACAGTATTTATTGCAGGTATGGATGAAGGAATTTTCCCAAGTCAAAGAACCCTGCAAGTACCATCTCAAGTCGAAGAAGAGCGCCGCTTGATGTATGTCGGAGTAACCCGTGCAGAAGAAAAATTATACCTAATTTCAGCCAAACGCCGTCAAACATGGGGGGAATACCGTTACTATAACCCGTCAAGATTTATAGAAGAAATTCCGCAAAATCTTATTGAATCAATGGAATCAGAAGACAGATTAAGCGGCTCCTCAACATTCAGAAGTGCTGTTTCAAGAGCAAAAGAATCTTATACAAAATCGGATTCAGACGGTTATATAAAACCTTCAACAGGTTTTGGCGCCAATTTTGTAGCCCCGCAAAGACGAGGCTTAGCGGCATCAAGCTCATCAGCATCAAATAACAATAACAACAGAAGCTCAGCATACCAGAACCGCTACCAAAAACCGCAATCTAACCGAACTCCACAACGAACAATCCTTGTAAAATCAGCAGTTAATAAAAAGCGTGAAGAAGAAAAAATTGCAGCATTTTTTAAGGATAACGCAATCAAAAGAATGGCAGAAGAACGCCGTCAAAGGTTGGAGGCTGAACGCCTTAAAGCAGAAGAAAAAGAACGTGAAAAAAATGAAAGCAAATTCATAAGTGATGTTTATGAAGTCGGTCAAAGAGTTTTCCACGAGCAGCTTGGAATCGGACATATTACAGATGTTATGAATGTTGGTGAAAGCATTATGTACACCATTGATTTTGGCAAACTTGGCAAAAAAGCAATGGACGCATCATACGCTAAACTTAAAAAGTTTTAAAAAAAGACCCGATTTTATGATAAAATAAAATAGCACATGTAAAGAAGGAGAGAAAAATGGCAGATGCAAAAATTTTAGCAACTATTGAAAGATCAGACACAGAACAATTACAAATTTCTGTAAGCGAATATAAAGGCAAAAGCTATCTGAATATGAGAATATATTACACAACTGATGATGGTGCAACCTGGCTTCCAACCAAAAAAGGGGTTACTTTCTCACCTGAACAACTGGATCTTTTAACAGAAGCTATTGAAGAAGCTAAACAAGAATTTATGGCTGCTGAAGAATAAAATTTAAGATATAAAATAATAATAAGGATTATCATAAATGGAAGACGGTATTCAAAACAAATTATTTGAACTTCCCGCAAAAAAATTAACCTTAAAAAAGCGGGAACCTTCTGAAATGAATGATAATCCTTATTTTATTAATCATAAATATGCCGTTTGTCTGGTTAACCTTAAAGCTTTAGGAGTTAAAACATTCAGCTACCTTATACCGGCTGAAATGCAGGAAAAAATTAAAATAGGACAAGCATTACTTGTACCATTTGGCAGGCAAGGTTTAATAAACGCATTTTGCGTAGGATTTTCAGATTACTTACCGCCTGAAATAAAGGCAAAACGTGTAAGCAAAATACTTGATGAAACCCCGTTATTTTCTGTGGAATATTTAAAACTTTTGGAATGGGTTGCAAATTATTACTGCACGGATTTAATCACTGTGCTAAATACTGCAATTCCCTTAAAACTTATTGAAAAATCCCTAAAAACAGAACAGATTATAGAATTTGTAAAAACAGAAGGGGCAACAAAACGACAATTACAAGTTCTTGAAACTCTTCAAACCTGCGGAAAAATCTCACTTATTGATTTTGAAAAACTTGCCAAAACAACACGCGCAACCATAAAAAAACTGGAAAGTTTAGGGTGTGTAAAACTTACAGAAGAACAAGTTTACAGAAACCCTCTTGATATTTTAAAAATAGATAAAAAAGAAGATTTATATGAACTTTCACAGACCCAGCAACAAGTCTATGAAGGGATTTCAGCACAAATAAAAGCGGAAACATCCCCGCAAATTCTACTACATGGCATCACCGCAAGCGGAAAAACCGAAGTCTATTTCAAACTGATTGATGATACCATAAAATCAGGAAAAAATGTTCTGTTTCTGGCACCTGAAATCGCACTTGCATCTCAACTAACCAAGCGTTTAGCCCGAAAATTCGGGACAAAAGATGTTGCAATATGGCACAGCAGCATTTCAGAAGGGGAAAGATATGATGTTTGGCAAAAACTTTATAAAAACGAAATAAAAATTCTTGCAGGAGCAAGATCAGCAGTCTTTGCTCCGTTAAAAAATATCGGACTGATTATTATTGATGAAGAACACGAAGGAGCTTATAAACAAACAAGTCCTGCGCCAAGATATGATGCGCGGCTTGTTGCTAAAAAATTGGCAGAATTTAACTCCTGTCCGCTGATTTTAGGCTCTGCAACCCCAGATATTTCAAGTTACTATAGGGCAATTAATTCAAATCATCTTTATGAAATGCTAAAAAGATACAACAATGCAAAAGTTGCACCGGTATCAGTTATAAATATGCAGGAATACGGCAGGGCTGCATATAAAAGCCTTATTTCAAAACCCCTGCAAACCGCAATAAAAGAAACTTTAGATAACAAACAGCAAGTAATTTTACTGATAAATCGCCGTGGATTTTCAACATATACCCAATGCCAAGGCTGCGGACATGTCATAGAATGCCCGAATTGCGCAATTCCGATGATATGGCATGCAAAAGACAACATGTTAAAATGCCACTACTGCAACCACGTTGAATATTTCCCTGACGTCTGCCCTAATTGCGGATTTGACGGGCTAAAAAATTCCGGCACAGGCACTCAAAAAATTGAACAATATATAAAAGATT
This sequence comes from uncultured bacterium, assembly GCA_900551965.1. GTDB lineage: Bacteria > Cyanobacteriota > Vampirovibrionia > Gastranaerophilales > Gastranaerophilaceae > Zag111. The sequence goes on along the minus strand of URYF01000045.1, from coordinate 3,642 downwards.
TATACCCAGATTATAATATTGAGCGAATAGACAGTGACGTCTTAGTCCGAAAAGGTGAGCATATAAGACTTTTAGAAAAATTTCAAAAAGGTGAAATTGATATCTTAGTCGGTACACAAATGATTGCCAAAGGTCTTGATAACCCAAATGTAACACTTGTCGGGGTAATCTCTGCAGATGCAAGCTTTAACCTGCCTGATTTCAGAGCTTCAGAACGCGGGTTTCAGCTGCTGACTCAGGTTGCAGGAAGAGCCGGACGCGGAGAATTTAAAGGCAGAGTATTATTCCAAACCTACAACCCTGAATACTATGCACTTGAAAGTGCAAAATCCCAAAATTATTTCGAATTTTACCAAAAAGAAATAAAGTCACGTGAAGATTTTGATTACCCGCCATTCAGCCAGATTATCAGGCTGATACTGAGTTCTCAAAACAATTTCCGTGCAGAAAAAGCCGCTCAAGAAATTGCACTGAGACTCTGCACAATGATTGAAAAATTCGGATTTGGCGAAAGACTCGAAGTTCTTGGCCCGACACCTTGCGTTATTGAGCGCATAAACGGGTATTACAGATTCCAAATACTTATAAAAAATAAACTGGAAGATAAGGGACATCAGTTTGTCTCAGGATTCTTAAACAAAATTACAGCACCAAAAGATATTAAAATGACAATCGACGTTGATCCGCTTGATATTTTATAAAAAAAAGAGAGTCCTAAAACCCTCTTTTTTTATTGACTATTCCACAACATTCATATATCCTTTTGAATTTTTAACCAAAGGAACCTTCATCATATAACCTGTATGAAGCTTAACTTTAACATAACAATTTCCCGGCTTGGTACAGTTGCCATCTCCATAAAAATTCCAGGTATTCATTTGACATTTATTGCTCTCAGCGCAAAACTTGACCTTAACTAATGAACCGTTCATCTGCTGCACTGTTGAAGGTTTTAGATTCGCTGTAAAGTATTTTGCCAAACCCGTTGATGAACAATCTTTGACCTTTTGCTCCTTAGTTTCACTTGTTAACGCAGACTGAGCGATTGTTGATATTGCACGATTTTTCTCATTCTGCAAAGAATTTCTGGATTGAGTCGCAGTACTGGCTGCAATAGCCGGAAGCGACAATAATACCAAAGCTAATATTGAAAAAACTATGATTGTTTTATTCATATTGCAAAATCCTTTCCTATTTAGTTTCTTCACTATCACTAAGCAAGCTTGTCTGCTGAACATCTTCCGCCGGAGCTTCTGATTTTTCAGAGGAAATTGATTTGATTGTAACATCGTCATCATCCGGATTTAGAATTTTATTAACAGAACATACCATATCATTATCATTCAAATTCTGTGCTCTAACACCTGTTGCAGGACGTCCCTGTTGAGAAATTGAACCTGCATTCAATCTTGTTACAACACCATTTGCAGTTACTAGCATAATGTCATCAGATTCTTTAACAATAGTCAAAGCTACAAGTCTTGATGCACTTGATTTAAACTTAGTTGCAATCAGACCGATACCGCCTCTGTTTTGAGTTCTAAATTCAGATAACTTCGTACGTTTACCAAAACCGTCAGATGTAACAACCAGTAAATCCGCATCATAATCCTGCGGTACAATATCACAACCAACAATTTCATCACCTGAACGTAACTTCATCGAAATTACCCCTCTTGCGCTTCTGCCCAGAGGTCTTAAATCCTGAATTGGGAATCTTATTGCCATACCGCAAGATGTACCGATAATGATTTCATCTTTAGATGTTGCAAGTTTTACCCAGCATAAGCTGTCACCTTCATCAAGACCAATCGCAATAATACCGTTACGTCTGATATTTGAGAAATTATCAAGTTCAATACGTTTAATATTACCTTTTTTAGTAAGCATAATAAGATTCAATTCTTTAGAGAATGAACTTACCGGAACTACTGCCGTTATTTTTTCGTCCTGATCTATCGGAAGAACATTAATAATCGGTAAACCTTTAGCCTGACGTCCGCCTTCCGGGAAATCATATACATTCAAGCTGTAAACTGTACCTTTTGATGAGAAGAACAGAACTTTATCATGCATCATTGCAGTAAAGAAGTGCTGAATATCATCATCATCTTTTGTCTTCATGCCGGACTTGCCGCGGGTTGCACGGTTCTGGCGCTCAAAAGTATCAAGAGAAATACGTTTCAAATATCCCTGGTGAGTAATAAACACAGCCATTGGAGTATTTGGTGTTAAATCCTCAATAGTAACTTCGCCTTGTTCCGGAAGAATTTGAGTTTTTCTGTCATCTCCGTACTTTTCTTTATCTTCAATAAGTTCAGCTTTAATAATTTCAAGAATTTTTTGACGGCTTGCCAAAATTGATTCGTATTCTGCAATCTTTTTCAACAATTCATCGTATTCAGCTTTAACTTTATCTTGTTCCAAACCTGTTAAACGTCTTAATTGCATTTCTAAGATTGCATTAGACTGATCAACATCAAGACCGAAACGCTTCATCAAGCCATCTCTGGCATCATCTGTTGTTTTAGATTTTTTGATAAGTTCAATAACTTCATCAATAGAACCTAAAGCTATAATTAAACCTGCCAAAATATGCGCTCTGATTTTTGCCTTTTTCAAGAAGAAAATAGTTCTTCTTGTAACAATTTCAATTCTATGCTCAACAAATTCGTTTAATACTTCGTACAAATTCATCAAGCGAGGCTGCTTACCGCACAACGCAACCATATTAACCCCGAATGTTGTTGCAAGCTGGGTATATTTAAACAAATTATTTCTTACAACATCAGGTTTAGCATCTCGTTTAAGTTCAATTACAATCCTCATACCTTCACGGTCAGACTCATCTCGGATATCAGAGATACCGTTAATTCTTTGATCTTTAACAAGATCTGCAATTTTTTCAATGAGCATTGCTTTGTTAACCTGGTATGGAATTTCAGTAATAACAATAGCTGTTCTTGTCTGTCTTCCGGCTCCGCCTGCGATTTCTTCAAAGCCTGAAACTGCAGACATTTTAATAGAACCTCTTCCGGTTTCGTAAGCCTGTTTGATATCGTTTAAACCGATAATTGTAGCAGCTGTCGGAAAGTCCGGCCCTTTAATATATTCCATCAATTCAGGAATAGTAATTTTCGGATTATCAATCAACGCAATTGTACCATCAACAATTTCACAAAGATTGTGAGGCGGAATATTTGTTGCCATACCAACAGCAATCCCAGAAACCCCGTTTAACAACAACATTGGAAGTCGGACAGGAAGCACAGAAGGCTCTTGTAAAGAACCGTCAAAGTTTGGTTCAAATTCAACCGTTTCACAATCAATATCAGCAAGCATTGATTGAGTAATTTTATGCATACGAGCTTCTGTATAACGCATTGCAGCAGCCCCGTCACCATCAACCGAACCAAAGTTACCATGCCCGTCAACCATTAGATATCTTGTAGAGAAATCTTGCGCCATACGAACAAGAGCTTCATAAACAGAACTGTCACCATGCGGGTGATATTTACCAAGAACTTCACCAACAATACGCGCACATTTTTTAAACGGCTTATCCGGGTACATACCCAATTCATTCATAGCGTATAGAATACGTCTGTGTACAGGTTTCAACCCGTCACGGACATCCGGCAA
>URYF01000044.1 GCA_900551965.1 uncultured bacterium | reverse complement strand
ATTTAATATAGAGGTTTTGATTTTGGTAACGTGTTCACCTGTTGAATATTTTGCACTGTTTTCAATTAAGTTGGTCATTATTTGTTGGAATTTATCTCTGTCTACAAAAATTTCAGGTAAATTTTCCCGATATTCAAATTCAAAATTTTGTTCGGGATATTGACTTTTTACGATTGAAATAATCTGTTCTATCGGTGATTTTATATTTAATACATTATAAACAAAATTATTACCGGAATTTCGGAGTTTTGTCACTGATAACATATTTTCAACAAGATGAATAAGTCTGTTTGATTGTTCTTCAATAATTTTTATAAACTTTTTTTTGCTTTCATCATCTAACTTGTCCCAGGAAGAAAGCATTGTTTGCGAAAATCCGCGGATTGATGTTAGAGGAGTTCTTAGCTCGTGACTTACTGTTGATATAAAATCTTCATAATTTTGTTCAATGTTATCCATATCTTTATTATACATTTAAGAGAATTATAATGCAATTTGTGTTCCTAGAAGAATTCTGTGGCTGTCTGCTTTTGCTTCGTTTTGGCAATATACATAATTTAGAATAAGTTTTAAGGCTTGACCTTTTAGGTAGTAATTTATTCCTGCAGTGTATTCCCTTTGGTTGTTGCCGCCGATGGTTTTATCAGGGTCAAATTCATCATATCTTGCAAGAACTTCTAATTTTTTTGTGATGTGGTAGCCAAGTGTTACATACCAGCCCTGGCGGCGCTTTGTGGTTAATCCTGAGCCTCCGTTAGAACCATCGGATACCGCATATTCCATTCTTGTCCAGAATTTTTTGTAGGTGTAGCCAAGATAAGCTCCGCCGACAAAATAATCGATAGAATTTCTGTTACCTGCAACAATTCCGCCTCCGGTTGTTAGTTTTCCATATCTTCCATCTGTTTTTCCAAGCGGCTTTATATTTACCCAGCCATCAAATTCAACCCCCGGCATAAATTCCGTGAAAAATGTATCAGAACTGTATCCTCCAAAATCATAATCGACAAGCGAGTAATCTCCACGGACTCTGATACCTGTTTTACGTACATTTGCAAGGTTTCTTGAAATTTGGGAACGGTTTATAAACGGAAGTGTGTATGGAGATTGGGCTCCTTCATAACCTACTCCCGGGCGAGAATTACCGATTAAAATTGAATGATGCGGGATTCTTTTTGTTTCATAATAAGCATCTTGTACAAATGATTGCAAAAATGGTCTTGTATGCTGATGTGTCGGGTCAAGCATTAATCTGAAATTATCTTTACCTTCGTTTGTCTGCGCATCAAAAATTACGTTAATAAGCCCTACATTAAACTTTGTATCTACATCTGAGTTTTCAGGAATTGTTGTATCAAAGTTGCTCTGCATGACAGCCCAGGTATGAAAACTTTCAATCGGACCTGACTCAAAATGTTTTGTTAATTTATCTTTAAACAAACATGAGGGAGAATCCGTATTTTCTATTTTCAAGTTATATAAATCATGTGCTGTTTTGTTTAGCCCATTATAAAATCTTGTATGCGGGGTTATTGAATTTGAATCCTGCGGGGAGTTTGGAATTTGAATATTTTCAATATCAGTTTCATTTATTGCAATTCTGTTATTATGAATAATTTCATTTTGATGTTTTGAATCATTCAAAACTTGTTTTTGGAAAGTTTCGTCAAATTCAAGGTAAACTTCATCAGCGGCTTTTGCTGATGCTGCATTTAATAATATCAAAATTAAAATAAATAAAATCTTTTTCACGGCTTGTGTTTTTCTTTAATTATTATATATAAAAGACCGGAATATTTATATTCCGGTCTTTAAAATTTACGTTAGTTTTTTTTATGGTCATCTCTTAAATAAGCTGTCCAGAACAATAGTACTACAAATACTAATGCTCCGACAATGTTGCCTAATGTTACAGGAATAAGGTTTCCGAACAGGCATGATTTCCAATTTAATAAAGCTAATTGGTCTGTTGTTAATCCTGATGCTGCAACAATAGATGGTGTATGTTTTAAAAATAATCCGTTAGTTAAGAAATACATATTTGCAATACTGTGTTCATAACCTGAAGCGACGAATGTCATAATAGGGAAAAATATTGCAAAAATCTTACCTATAACGTGTCTTGAAGATGATGCCATCCAAATAGCAAGACATACTAACCAGTTACAAAGGATACCTCTTGTAAAAGCTTCTATAAACGGTAATGTTGCTTTTGTATATGCTGTAGTTAATCCCATAGCGCCTAATGCATCATGTGAATTATGAGAACAGCCTGACAGATAAATTAATAACGCTAAAATTATTGAACCAACAAAGTTTCCTGCATAAACTAATGACCAGTTTCTTAAAAGTTTCAAAAAACTTGTTCTTTTTTCAATAACGGCAAATGTCATCATTACGTTTCCTGTAAATAATTCGGCACCTGTCAAAACAACCATCATTAATCCGGTTGCAAATGTCATTGCTCCTACTAATTTTGCAAGTCCCCAGCTTACGTTTTCTGTTCCTGTCATAACTGTTAATGATACTTGTGCGCCAAATGCAATCAAAGCTCCTGCTGCGATTGCAAGCACGAATGTTTTTGATTTTCTGAAATTTGCTTTTGTTGGCATAACGCTTTCTGCAATTTCGTGGGCTACATTACCCGGGGTGATACAATCTTTTGTATCCAGATTTTGTACTTCTACCATTTTTCTTAATCTCCTTACTGTTATAATATTTTTTAGAGCAGACAATTAAACCTAATTATATTTTAGGTTAATACCGGGTTTATTGAGCTCGATAAAATAATCTTTAATTGTCTAAATGTAAAAACCTCACCTGAAATTTCAGGTATCCTTAAATGCTTAAAGTTATATCCTTTCAGCATATTAAGCGGGGTCGGTTTTTATTTTATATCGAAAAATTTTAATTGCAATAGGATAATAAAAATTTTGAAAAATTTTGTCACAAGTATCAAAAAGTGTTCATAAATTAATAATTGTATAAAATACACTTGACTTTCACTTTTGTTAGATTTAAAACGGAATTGTGAAAAATTTTAGCTGAAATTTTGAATAAAATAATAGCTTAATTTTAATGAAAGTTATAATTTTTTATGATTAGTAATGAATATAATTTATATAGTAAAGTCTAGGGTGGATTTAGATTATGAATAGTTATTTTATCGGAATAATTACTCTGATGTTCAGCGGACTTATCGCAGGAACTTTTAACAAAAAGTTTAAAACATTTATCCTCACACTGCTAACTGCAGTTGGTTCTGTTTTATGTTTAGTTCCGGCTGTTAATGTTTTAATCAGCAGAGATAATTTAGTTTCAACATTTAATTTTAATCATTTATTCGGGGCGGTGAATTTTGTTATTGACCCGTTAGCCGCATTTTTTATTATGGTAATCACTGTTATGAGTTTGTTATCCGTAATTTATTCAAACGGATATTTAAAACCTTACATTGATTCAAAAAATATTAACTCGCATCTTGTATTTTTACCGGTGTTAATCGCTTCTATGCTTGCGGTTGTTACCTGCCAAAATGCGTTGATGTTTTTAATATGCTGGGAAATTATGTCATTAAGTTCATTTTTCCTTGTTATTTTTGAAAGTGATAAAAAAGATGTCTTAAAAGCCGGAATTAAGTATCTGGTATTTATGCATATTTCGGTTTTATTTATAATTCTTGCATTTGCAATTTTATCAATAAAAGCGGGAAGTTTTGATTTTGCAGTATTTAAATCAGTACTTCAAAATAACTCTTCTTTTGCAAATCTTGTATTTATATTATCATTTATCGGGTTTGGAACTAAAGCAGGATTTGTTCCGTTCCATAACTGGCTGCCTGATGCGCACCCTGCAGCACCGTCTCATGTCAGTGCGATTATGTCTGGTGTTATGATTAAAACAGGTATTTATGGAATTTTAAGAACTTTAAGTCTGGTTGGGGTTCCATCAAAAATGATTTCTTATGCTGTTTTAATAATTTCCGTTATTTCAGCATTATACGGGGTTTTATATGCAATAACCCAGCACGATTTGAAAAGACTTTTGGCATATCACAGTATCGAAAATATCGGGATTATCGGTATCGGTATCGGGGTTGGTATGCTGGGTTTAACATATCACAATCCTACTGTTGCGCTTGTCGGTTTAGCCGGTGGTATTTTGCATGTATTAAACCACTCAATATTTAAAGAATTACTCTTCTTATCAGCTGGAAGTGTTTATATTAAAACCCATACAAGAAATGTTGAAGTTCTTGGCGGTTTGATTAAATCAATGCCTTATACTGCAATAATGTTTTTAATCGGTTCTGTTGCAATTTGCGGGCTTCCACCATTTAACGGGTTTATCAGTGAATTTTTAATTTATTTTGGTATGTTTAAAGGTTTGGAAATTCATAATTTTGTATCGTTGATTGTATTATTATTTGCGATTTCAGGATTAGCTTTAGTTGGAACAATGGCGATTCTTTGTTTCACAAAAGCTTTCAGTATAATATTCCTTGGTATGCCAAGAAGCGAAGCTGCTGAAAAAGTAAGTGAAGATACAGGAAAATCAATGATTATACCGATGGGGATTTTAGGATTATTTACATTATTAATCGGTATTTATCCTCAGTATGTTTTCTGGCATGTAAAAAAAGTTGTGTTTGCAATTTTGCCGGAAGCTGCAATGAATGTCTGCGCGGTTTGCTATGAACCTATGAGATTAATGCAGACTATCGCATTCTTTGCCGTTGGGTTTGTTGCATTTTTGACTTTTATGATTTTATTAAAATTAAAACTTACAAAAGGCAAAATTCAATTACATGAAACCTGGGGTTGCGGATATAACAGGGCAAACAATCATATGCAGTACACTGCATCATCTTATGCAAGCCCGTTTTTATCAATGTTGAAACCTTTGTTTAAAAAAGTATTTGATATTAAAAAACCTAAAAAATTATTCCCTCACAGTGCACACTTCAGTCTGCATATTGAGGATATTGAAGAAGCTTATGTTATTAACCCTGTGTTAAAACTTGACGAGTGGTTTTTATCAAAATTTGAAGCTATTCAAAGCGGAAATATTCAGTCTTATATAAAATATGGACTTATATTTTTAATAATTGTGATTATTGGAAGTTTATTTATAGGATAAGATAGAAATGATAATGAAGTTATTGAATTTAATAATTCTTTTATTTGTCCCGTTTATAATGATGGGGCTGATTAAAAAGACAAAATCATTCTGGGCAGGAAGAAAAGGACCTTCTGTTTTTCAGCCGTTGTATGATTTTATAAGATTAATGAAAAAAGATTTTGTAATAAGCAAAACAACATCAGTAGTTTTTAAAATTGCGCCGGTATTTGGGTTTGCATCAGTGCTTTTTGCAGCATTGTTTGTGCCATTGGCATCAGGAAGTGCTTTAGTTAATGTTCAGGCAGGACTTATAATCTTTGCTTACACATTAGGCTTAGGCAAATTTATGTCATTGATTTCGGCAATGGATACAGGCAGCAGTTTTGAGGGTATGGGAGCTTCTCGTGAAGCTTGTTTTACTTCAATAGTTGAGCCGGCATTTTTTATGGTAATGGCTTCAATTATGGCTTTGACCGGAAATTACACTTTTGACAGCCTTTCTCACATTATGGCAAATGCCGGAAGTTACGGAATTTTAATTTCTGTTTTTGCGGTTGTTGTTTTATTTATTATGGTACTAATTGAAGGTTCAAGGGTTCCTGTTGATGATCCTGCTACACACTTGGAATTAACTATGATTCATGAAGTTATGATTCTTGATAATTCCGGAAGTGATTTAGCGCTGTTTTCTTGGGCTAACGGAATTAAAATGCTTTTGATTTCGTCATTGATTGCAAATATTATTATTCCAAGCAGTGTTTCAGAATGGCTTGGTGTAATTTTATACTTGTTAGTTATGGCTGTGATTTCAGTTGTTATCGGAACTGTTGAATCAGGCATGGCAAGAATAAGAATGTCACACGTATTTGAATTTATATTTATTATGAGTTCGATTGCGCTTGTAATTTTATCTCTTGTTGCAGCCAGGATGTTTGGAGGTTAGAGGTATAATATGGCAAACGGATTTATAATTCTTTTTGGATTAACAATGTTATATTTAGCCGCAACAAGCAGAATCATTGCTCATATAAGAATTCTTATAGTGCAGGGTGTATTGTTATTTTTAATTTGCTGCTGTGGTATGGAACATAATAATTTATTAAACTTGGCATTTCTCACATTTGAAACTTTGATTGTTAAATCAATAGTTATTCCGTGGTTTTTGTATAAAGTTTTGAAAAAAACACATTCAAATCGTGATGTTGCTGCTAATATTCCGCACTTTTACTGTTTGGTAATTTCAAGTATGATTTTGCTTGGCGGATTTTTACTTTCAAATTATTATATTTCTTCTATGAAAATGATTTCACCGATTTATTTCGGGGTATCGGCAGCGGTAATTATTATAAGCTTGTGGCTGATTACTATTAAACACAAAATTATATCTAACGTAATTGAATTTATTACGATGGAAAACGGAATATTTCTTTTGTCATTGTCTGTTGCAAAAGAAATGCCTATATTAGTAAATCTTGGTGTTTTACTTGATGTGTTCATTGCGGTTTATATCTTAGGATTATTTGTCAATGAAATTAACAAAGAGTTTAATGACCTGGAAGTTTCTCATTTATCAGATTTAAAGGACTATGAATACAATGATTAATTCGATTTTAATATTTCCTATACTGGCATGTGTGCTGGTTCTTTTAATAAAAAATAAAACATTTAATACCTGGATGGTAAATTTATATGCAGTATTACATTTTGTAGTGACTGCGCTGTTAGCTGCCGGTGTTGGCGCCAAAACAAGTATTCCGTATTTTGCAATCGATAATACCAATATGATATTTTTAATTGTTTTATCTTTGGTATTTTTAATGGTTGCGGTTTATAATACAGGATATGTAAAAAATCTTGATGTTCCGGATAGAAGAATAAGTCATTATTCATTTATGATTTTGATTTTCGTTTTATCTATGACCGGAACTATTTTAAGTACGGATTTAGGTATTTCGTGGGTTTTAATTGAAGCTACCACTTTATCAAGTGCGTATTTAATTTATTTCAATAAAACCAAACATTCAATGGAAGCTGCGTGGAAATATGTATTTATCTGCTCAATCGGTATTGCGTTGGCTTTTGTCGGAATTATTTTATTGAATATTTCATCAGGAGATGTTAATTCAATGAATTTTGCTCAATTGTATCAGCATGCTGCAGGATTTGATTTGGTATGGTTAAAACTTGCTTTTGTATTTATGCTTTTTGGTTTTGGTGCGAAGATGGGTTTGGCGCCTGCACATTTTTGGCTGCCTGATGCGCACTCTGAAGCTCCGTCACCTATTTCAGCATTGCTATCAGCTGCATTGTTGAACTCTGCATTTTTAGTTATTGTCAGAGTGTTTAAAATAATGGAAATTGCAGATTGTACATCTTATGCAAGATTAATTCTTTTGATAATGGGATTTTTGTCATTGTTTGTGACAACAGTTTTTGTTTATCATATTAAAAATTACAAGAGAATGCTTGCATATTCTTCTATTGAAAATATGGGTATTCTTGCGATTGGTATGGCTTTAGGCGGGGCTGCATATTTGGCGGTTGTTCTTCATTTAATCGGACATTCTTTAGCAAAAGCATCATTCTTCTTAACTTCAGGAAATGTTTTGGAATTATTTGAATCAAAAAGAATTAAATCAGTAAGCGGGCTTATTCAGGCTGATGGTAAAACCGGCTGGTTATGGGTTGTATCATTTTTAGCAATTTGTGCGTTCCCGACATCTGTTTTATTTATCAGTGAATTTTTGATAATAAAAACAATGGTTATGCAGAAACATTATCTGCTTTGTGCGTTATTTGTAATTCTGTTAACAATTATTCTGTTTGGAATCGGAAGAGTTGTTGTAAAAATGGCATTTGGCGAATTAAGTGAAGATAAAGTTAAGCTTATTGAACAAAATAAAAATAAAGTTTCATTATTAATGTATATTCCGCAGGTTGTAATGCTTGTAATTGTATTTATACTCGGGGTTTATATTCCGTGTTATTTGAATGAGATTATCAAATTAGCTGCCGGAGCATTTTAGGATAAGGAAAAAATTATGACAAACTGGATTAAGGTAAAAAATAATACAAGAATAGATTTAGGTAAGATTCCTATTTTGGGAATTGATGAATTAAGAGAAGAAATAATTAAGCAAGCAAAAAGACCTTTAGGGTTCTTTGGTAAGGACTGGGGTTTTGGTAATGTTCGTTTGTTTGTTGTTCTTGCAGATGATGCAAACGGTGAATTTGATTTATCATCAACTGTATTTTCTTCAAATACAAAATCTTATGAATCAATAACACAGTATGTTCCATCATTCCATATTTTTGAGCGAGAATTTTATGAACAATTCGGGATTGAGCCGCTTCATCACCCGTGGTTGAAACCTGTAAGATTAAATCAGGATAAATATCCGTTCTTTGAAATGGAAGGGGAAGAAGTTCACCAGGTTGCAGTTGGCCCTATCCATGCCGGTGTGATTGAACCGGGGCATTTCAGATTTATGTGTAACGGTGAAACTGTTTATCATTTGGAAATTATGTTAGGCTATCAGCATCGCGGGATTGAAGAAATGATGCTTAAAAATCCATCAAATCAGTTAGCGGAATCTATTAATGGTGATAGTGTTATTGCATATAATACAGCCTATTCTCAAGTTATGGAAACCTTAAAAGGGATTGAAGTTTCAAATAAGGCGCAGTTGATTAGAAAAGCTGCTTTAGAAATGGAAAGAATAGCAATTCAGATAGGTGATATGGGCGCAATTGCAGGTGATATTGCTTATTTGATGGGTGCTGCTGTGTTTGGAGCAACAAGAACTCTTGTTATAAATACTACTCTTGAAATGTGCGGAAGCCGTTTTGGACGAGGGTTTGTAACTGTTGGCGGTGTTAATTACGACCCGTCAGATGAGATTATAGAACGTGCAATTAATACATTGAATAAAGTTGCAAAAGATGTTGATAGAATGACTAATACAATGCTTAAAAATTCTACTGTAATGTCAAGATTGGAAAAAACAGGTACAGTAAGTTATGAAAAAGCTAAAGAAATCGGGCTTGTTGGGATGGCTGCAAGGGCATCAGGCGTTGATATAGATTCTCGTTTTGATTATCCGGATAAATGGATGTCCGAACTTGGCTTTGAAAAGAAAGCCTTTAAAGCCACCGGTGATGTTAATGCCAGATTTAAATTGAGATACAAAGAAGTTAAACAGTCAATTTCGATGGTGAAAAAGATTTTTGAAAAATTGAAAGATTACAAAGAGGAACCTATTATCTGTGAAGGTATTGATAATAAATATATCAAGGATTCTATGGTAATCTCTGTAGTTGAAGGCTGGAGAGGTGAAATTGTTCATATTGCAATGACAGATATTCATAGCAAATTATCAAAATATAAAATAAAAGATCCGTCATTTAACAATTGGTACGGTTTGGCGCTTGCAGTTAGAAATAACGGAGTTTCAGACTTCCCGTTATGTAATAAAAGTTTCAATTTGTCATATTCAGGAAATGATTTATAAGGAATAAAAACTATGTTTGATACGTTAAAATCAAGAATTTATCAAGGAAAACAATATATTGAAGATATCGAAAATGCTCCGATGAGAGAACAATTCAGGGGTTTTCCAAAACTAAACGCAGATGTTGATACCTCTTGTTTGGAAGGAGTATGTCCGACAGGTGCTTTAAATTTGAACCCATTGTCAATTGATATGGGGAAATGTACATTTTGCGGAGCTTGTCGGGTAAATGTTGTTACCGGCTGCCGACAAAATTGTTCAAGTTCTGTTCAGGACAAGCAAGGTTCAGCGGCGGTTGAATTTACAAATGGTTATAAATTAACTTCTACAAGTCGTGAAAAGTTAATTGTAACAACTGAATCAGATTATGAAAATTATGTAAAATCTGCTGTTGAAACAAAAGAAGAAATTACAAAAATTTTCGGACGTTCGTTGAAATTGCGTCAGGTATCAGCTGCAGGTTGTAACGGCTGCGAAATGGAATTGAATGCTTGTTCTAATGTCAATTTTGATATGGGCAGATTTGGTATAGATTTTGTAGCATCTCCAAGACATGCTGATGGTATTGTTATCACCGGACCGATTTCAGAAAATATGGCTTATGCGCTTGAAGATTGTTATAAATCTGTTCCTGATCCAAAGCTTGTAATTCTTTGCGGAGCTTGCGCAATATCAGGCGGAGTATTTCAACAAAGTTCAAAATTAAACAGAGAGTTTTTGGAAAAATATCCGATAGATTTGTATATCCCGGGCTGTCCGGTTCACCCGTTGACATTTATTAATGGTGTTTTAAGTTATATTAAATCTAAGTAGTTATAAGTGGGGCGGAAACATTTATGTTTCCGCCCCTAAATTTTATACTTGAATCCGGTCGGGTTGAATATATTCACAATCTAAGATTTTTATTCCATCAACTTCTTCAACTTTATTTATTTTTAATTGGGTTCCTCGTGGAAGGATGAATTCGTCGTAACCGCCCAAGACTCCTTTTGTACCTTTTGGAAGCTTGATTCTCATAAGTGCTCCGCCAAAATCATCTATTACGCTATTTGCAAATTGTTTGAATTGAGCGTTTGTTGTATTTGTTGAGGTTGATACGTATGACGGGTCTTTTATTATTATACCTTCTTTCAAAGATTTAATAAATTCTTGTTGCTCTTTAAAAATCGGGTGTCCGTGTACAGCTCGATAAACAATAGAATCTTGGGTTAGTTCAGGTGCATTAAAAAATACATTATCCATTATCTTAATCGTATGCCGGGCATCTTCGTCTAGTTTTTCACCGGATCTGAGTGCAGAATTATATGGATACAAATCATAATATTCACAAAATGCTTTTTGAGCTTCAGTATTTGCGTATGTATATAATTTTGAAACAGAGATTTCTTTGTCATTTGGTCTAATTAATTTCTGATAGATTCCTTCACGTTTTTTGTCAATTATTTTATCTATTAATTTCTTAGTTTCTTGTAAATGTATATAGTCAGATTTTCCATACTTGCCGAGTAGGTTAGCGTTGTATTCATAATTAATTTCTGAATTATACCCATTGAAGAATCCTTTTTTCTCTTTAGCACCATTTTTTATTGCTTTTTTTATATTTTCTTTGAAAATACTTATTTCTTTTATTTTTTGAAAATATAAATCGTAAAGTTCTTTTATAGAGAGGTTTTCTAATTTTTCTTGAGTTGTGTTTTGAATTAATTTATCAATTGCTTTATTGTGTTTAAATCTTGCTTGGTCAAATTCTTCAAGGTAAGTATTTTCGTTACCTTGTTCATAAATAAAACTATGTTTTTTTTCTTTAATTATCTCTTCAAAGTTGTAAATGCTATGTCTGTTTTGAGTTTCCAGTTCAAAAAGTTCATCTATGGATTTATCTTTGAGTTTAATTTTAAGTTCTTCCAATTTGTTAGGTAAATTTGAAACTTCTTCTGCTTCTTTATAAAATTCAGCTATATTTTTTAAGGTTTTAGACTGGTTATCATTTATTTTAATTTCTATATGCCCGGAACATGAATTTTGAATGTCATTGTATATTTTTGCTGCATTTTCGTTCATTTCCATTTTAGGCGGTTCAATGATTTCTGTTGGTTTTATTCTTGGGTTTGGAGTTCGCCTGCCAAGCATAATTTTAATTTTATTTCCAAGTAATCCTCTTTTCCCGGCTATTCCCAGTGCTATAATTCCTGCCACAATACTAGAACCCAGCATAACTTTTGAGGCATAAGATTTTTTGGAATCAATGTTTTTAGTTTCTGCTTCATTATTGTCAGCAATTTTGGAACTTCCGGGGTTAGATGTATAATGAATTGCTTGGTAATGTTGAATTTTCATAGCGGTCTCCTGTTTTTCATTAAAGTAGCTCAAGTTTTGAATTTGTTATTTTTTTTAATATTTTAAAGTTTTATTAAGATATGGTAAAAACATTGTTTAATAAAAAAATGTTCAAACTTTAGATTTAATATGCAAATAATTTCATTCACAGGAAAATCTAATAATTATAATAAAATCTATGAAAATGTATTTCATTCAGGTGAGCCTGTAAATTACGCTAAAATTAACGAAAACATCTCTCGCTCCGGGCAGCCTATGTATAGTGATTTTAAATGGCTAAAGGAACAAGGAGTCACTGATGTTATTAATTTCAGGACAATGGGAATTCCGGAGATTGATTTTGATGAGCAAATGCATGTAAATCAGCTTGGAATGAGGTATCATAATATTCCTACCAAAACAAGAAGCCCGAAAGGGGAAGATGTTGTAAAATTTGTGAAACTTGTAGATGATATTGTTTCTAAAAATGGCAAAGTTCATATTCATTGTTTTGCCGGAGCAGACAGAACAGGTATGTACTCGTTTATTTATAAAACTTTAAGAAATATGGGTACAATGTCTGAAAATCTACAAGAATGGATTCGATTAGGTATGCATGTTGATAGATTTTCAGGATTGATTCCGTGGTCTGTAGAATTTGTTAAGTGGGCAAAAAAATATAA
>URYF01000043.1 GCA_900551965.1 uncultured bacterium | reverse complement strand
TTCTGAGCAAAGCAAAGAATCTAAAAAACTATACTTCATTATTCTCAAACGAGATTGCCGGGCGGCTTACACTCTGTCCGGCTTTTCTTATATGATTTCTATCATATTATTAAGTGGAATGTCTTTTAATATGTTTTGTATATTTGGGGTCGAAACTTTATAGCGAAATTTTTTATTGTTGTTTTTGCAAGTTCCGTATGTAGATATCATTATTATTGTTTTTGCAGCTTCAAATAAATTCAATTCCGACAAATCTATTATTTCGTCATTATAATTCTTGAACTTTTTTAAAATCTCTCTTTTATCAGTTTTTTCTGATGTGATTTTGAAATTACTGCTCATTTTTTGTCCTTTTTATATTAATCTCGGCAAAATTTTACACTTATTGATAAAATTTTTGTAAAGATACTTCATTTGCTGTATGTTTTGTGTATAATGGTCATGAGTTAAGTGAGGTGGATATGGTGTCTATGACTTTAAGTAAGATTAATGAACTGGCAAAAGAGGTTTTAGAAATTGAAGCTAATTCAATTTTAAGATTAAAAAATAATATCGGAGAAAAATTCGATAAAGCTATTGATATTTTATACAACTGCAAAGGACGGGTTATCGTTACCGGTATGGGTAAGTCTGGTTTGATAGGTAAAAAAATTGCAGCAACAATGTCTTCTACCGGCACCCCTTCATATTTTCTGCACCCGGCTGAAAGTACTCACGGGGATTCCGGTGTTATTACAAGAAATGATGTTATTATAGCGATTTCAAACAGCGGCGAAACTCAGGAATTGATGAATCTACTGCCGTTGATTAAACGTTTTGGCTGTGAAATGATCGGTATGACAGGGAACATGAATTCAACTTTGGCTAAAGCAAGCGAAGTTGCACTTGATATTTCTGTAGAAAGAGAAGCTTGTCCTTTGGGTAAAGCTCCAACCGCAAGTACAACAGCTACACTTGCTATGGGTGATGCTTTGGCAGTTTGCCTTATGGAGAAAAAAGGCTTTACTAAAGAAGACTTTTTAATGTTCCATCCGTCAGGCAAATTGGGTAAAGGGTTGACTTATAAGGTTCGAGATTTGATGATTTCTGGTGACAGAATGCCGATTGTAAATGATTCCGAAACTTTCAGCGGTGTCATTAATACGATTTCTGAATATAAGCTCGGTATGGCGATGATTGTAGATTCTTCAAGTAAATTGTCAGGGGTTTTGACTGATGGTGATATCAGAAGAACTGTTATTAAGTACCCTGATACCTCTAATCTTCAGGTCAAAGATGTTATGACGGTTGATCCAAAACGAATTACTGAAGATGCCTATGCCGCTTCTGCACTTAACCTTATGGAAAAATTTTCAATCACAGCTTTGGCTGTTGTTAATGAAAATAATGTTCCTGTCGGGGTAATTCATGTTCATGACTTGTTAAGAGCAGGTGTTGCATAATGGATTTAAACGAAATTGCAGGCAATATTAAGTTATTGGCTTTTGATGTTGACGGGGTTATGACTGACGGCAGTATCACTTATGATGAAAACGGAGTTGAGTATAAGACCTTTAACGCTAAAGACGGTCACGGGCTTGCCAAGATGGGGAAAAATGGCTTTGTTACAGCTATTATTACCGGCAGAAATAATGGGACTGTTGACAGAAGGGCTGCTGATTTAAGAGTTACCGAGGTCTATCAGGGGGTTAAAAATAAACTTCCTATATTAGAAGCTATAATGCAGCATTACGGTTTTGATTTTTCGCAGGTATCCTATATGGGTGATGATGAACCTGATATTTGTATTCTGGAAAAAGTTGCACTTGCTGCTTGCCCTGCAGATGCTGTTCCAAATGTTCAAAAAGTTTGCAATTTTATATCATCTAAAAACGGTGGCTGCGGTGCTGTTCGTGAACTTTGCGATTTTGTTTTTGATAATAAAAAGGAAGAAGATATTATATAAGGGGATAGATTTATGTACGAAATTAAAACACAGGCATTTTTTTCAGCCGCTCATCATTTGCTAAATTATGATGGCGAATGTGAAAATCAACACGGTCACAATTGGATGGTTGAGGCTTTTGCCAGAGGTGAAACTTTAAATAAAAGCAATATCTTGATAGATTATAAAGTTTTGAAAAAAGAATTGAACGCTGTATTGGAAACTTTGGATCATAAAGATTTAAATGAATTGCCTGAATTTAAGGGAGAAAGTCCTTCAAGTGAAATGATTTCAGCATATATTTATACAAAATTGAAGGAAAAAATTGTACAATTGAGCAAGATTACAGTTTGGGAAACCCAGACTTCATGCTGTTCTTATTTTGAAGCCGAATAATATTTTAGAAAGAGAGATTTAACAAGATGAATTTAATACAATCTGTTTTGATGGGGATAGTTCAGGGATTGAGTGAATTTTTGCCGATATCGAGTTCGGCGCACCTTGTATTTACGTCTAATTTTTATAAAGTTTTTAAAGATATTCCGATAGCCGAACAGTCTACAGAAGAGGTGTTTCTTGATATAATGCTTCATTTGGGGACTTTGGTTGCAGTTTTGATATTTTTCAGAAAAGATGTTTGGGAAATATGCAAAGCCTTATTCTTAGCTTTAAAAAACAAGGATTTTTCAAATCATCAGGCAAAACTCGGGTTGTATATAATTGCAGGTACGATTGTAACTATTATACTGGCTCTGCCGTTTAATGAAATGGCTAATCATTTAGTGTTCCATCCTGCCCTGGTGGGTGGTTTACTGATAATAACCGGCGGGGTATTATTTTTCAGTGAATATTTATCTAAAAAAAGAGGTATTACAGGCAAAAGTGTAAGTTTGAAACAAGCTTTGCTGATAGGTTTGGCTCAGGGGATTGCGGTACTTCCGGGGTTTTCGCGTTCCGGGTGGACAATGGCTACCGGCTTGTTTATGGGGTTAGACAGAGAAACTTCTGCAAGGTATTCTTTTTTGCTAAGTATTCCGATAATATTAGGAGCATCAATGGTTTATCCTATTGTGAAAATCGATGTTGCTGAAGCTGCCGCTTATAACTGGACTGCTATTATTGCAGGTACTGTCGTGTCAGGTTTTGTCGGTTATTTGTGTATAAAATATTTTATGAAATTTATATCAAAATTTTCATTGAATATTTTCGGCTGGTACTGTGTGATAATGGGGTTATTCACACTTGTATTTTTCAATATTTTTAAATAAAAATATTGTTAAAATTTGTAAATATAAATAAAGCAAGATAACAAAAAAATATCTTGACATGTATTCTAATGATATAAAATGCGGAGTTATCATGATATTACCAATTAGTAATAATTTTAATGGGAAAAATTTAAGATTTGGAGCCGGCAAGGGGGAAGAGAAAGACTCTGCCTTTGATAAAGATACTTTGTTAAAGAACAATTTTTCAACAAGGGCAAGGATTGGCTTGGATAAATTTACAAAAGCTTTTACTATTTATCCTGCTAAAGGGCTTGCGGGCAGTAAGAATTCTAATTTTTATGAGTTTTTAACAATGGGAACTGTTCCGTATGTAATTGGCAGTCTTACATTGATGTCTATTTTTAATTCTGCAAATAAACATTTTATGCCGTTTGCTCAGTCTAAGGCTGCAAAACTCGGTAATAAGATGGCTATGGGTGTAATTTTATACTGCGCATTTAAAGAAATTTCAAAAACTTTTGTAACTGCACCTATAAAGTGGGCTACAGGAATAGATACCGAGCTTCCGTATGCTAAAGTGAACTATTTATTACAGGAAAACCCTGATGATTATAATAATTTAACAAGTATTGAATACCATAAGGTTGGAGAAAGTGTTGATTTTCCTAGATGGGATCAGCTCTATGGCGATCCTAAAAAAGGAGAAGCTTTGAACTTCCGATATGATAAAATAGCAAAGAAAAACGGGCTTGGTGAAGATTTGAACGACTCAGACCAAGAGGTTAAGCCTCTTTATAAAGAAGTTCTTGTAAAATCAAAACTTGCTAAGAGTTTCTCTTCGTATTTATGGGCTGCAACCGGGGTAATGTTGGCATTCCAAAAGCCTTGGGAAAATTATTTCAATGTTGCAACTTTAAAATTCTGGAAAGGGAAGGATTTTGTGCATTCTTTAAAAGTTTTTGGGCAGAGTTTTGTACAAAGCGCTAAAGCTTTATATAAGGGAGCTGAGGGGGCTGAGTCAAAATGGGCAAAGCATTCCGGCAAGGCTATGCTTGGTACAGCGGCATTAGTTACAGCACTGGGTGTTTTAAATGCTATTCATATAACTAAAAAACCATCTAAAGTTACATCAGAAGATGTTATGAATGGTAATAAAGAAAGTGTGGTGGGTTAGATGAGAACAACAAATTTAATTCAATCATACATATATGGTGCCCCGAATAACCAACAGTACAATTCAGATAAAGCTGTAAGAGATTTTGATGTTCATAAAGAATTGTCAAATCGTACATTTATCAAACCTCTGCCTAGTAACGGCAAATTGTTAAAACCAACTGTTTTTGATATCCCATCTGAAATTAAAAAGGATATGAAATACGATTTCAAGGCATTTATACATGCTGTTAATGGTGATGCGAATGACCATGAACTCGGACGATTGAATGATGTAGGAATGAAGCTTGGCGGGCTTGCTATTGCTGCGTACTTGTTTACCAAAAAGCAGACTCCGATGTCAAAAATATTTGAATTTATAGGACTTGGAACATTTTTTGCAGCAATGGATATTTGGCCAAAAGTGTTTATACAGCTTCCGGCAAAACTTGTTCACGGTGTGAATGTTCGTCAGGAATATGAAGACAGTTTTGGCAGAAAGAAAATGTTTTATCAGGATCATCAGTTTATACCTTGGGATCTGTATTCCGAAGATGAAATAAATAAGATTGGTGACAGGTTAAATGTTCCGAAAGATATTCCAAACCGCCGCGATTTTATTCAAGAGAAAATGCGTAAAATTGCACTTCAAAATAATACATTGTGGATGTTAACAGCAGGTTTTGCAACTCCACTGATGAGTGCTTTGTTGTGTAACGGACTTGAAAAACCAGTGTCTAAATATATGGATCAGCGTACCGAAAGAAAAGCTGATGAACTTATGACTAACTTTACTCAGGAAATCGCTAAGTATGATTTTTCAAAAAATGAAAATGCATTGGCTAAAATTCTGGAAGAAAATGCAGGAAAACCGATTACACCTGAATTATTTGATGCAATTCATGCAAATATAACCGAAGATTTAGATTATGTAGTATCGTCTGCCCTTAGAAAAGACTTGCAAAGGCTTATGCCTACAGATGATAAATTTAAACTTTCTAAAGAATCAGTTGCTTCTGTTCAAAAACTGTTGAAAGAGTCTTTAGAACCGGCAAAATTGAGTCCGGAAATTATGGAAACCTTGATTCCGGATAGTGAAGCGATAAGTAACGCATTTAGTTCTAAAAATCTTTTATCCGGTGATTTTAAAGATTTTTCTGAACATACTAAAGTTATTCAGGATTTATTAGATGAAAGGATTGGCAGGTTTATTCAGGAAAATCCGGATAGTGCTGCTGTTAAAAAATTGAATTTCTTGAAAATGAAGTTAGTTCACTCCGGTGGTATCCAGGCGGATTCGGCTCTTGTTGAAACCTTTAAACAGCGTCCGGCAGCAGTTCTAACCAAGGATTTGGCTAATGTTTTGAAAGGCTTCTCAAGTTCATTTAATAAATTTAAGGCACAAAATTCTATTCTTGACAGATTTGCATATCTGAAGGTTGCCCAAGCGCCGGAAACCGGTCTTGCTAATTCCTGGAATCAGGTTAATGAAGTGATGTTTAAGGCTATGAAGTTCACACCTGAAGAGATTAAGAGTGCAAGATTAGATGGTGAACTTGCTGCAAAAATTTTAAGAAATAAAATGGAAGGTATTACGGCAAATAAAGAAACCTACGGCAAATTTATTGAAACGATGGAACAGGCTATATCTTCGTTCCATAGCCGTATTGCAGCTATTGATATGACTCAAAGTGAAAGCTCTAATACGTATAAAGCAAATGTAAAAGCCACTTTTGATGAAATTGCCGGTGTATTGAATAACGCAGGCATGAGTAAAACTGTTGAAGCTCTTGTCGGATTTGGTGATGCCAATAAAACTTCAACAAAAGCACTGATGTATGACTTTATATCAGATCGAATTAAAGGGGTGCAAAGTTCGTTCTATAGATTCTTAAATCTTGCAGATATGTATTATCGTATTGCAAATGTTGAAAACGTAGATTATGTATTAAATTCTCAAATGCCAAGAGAAATAAAAGAAGAAGTAGTTGAACTTGCGAAACAGACGCTTTTGGAAGGTCATAACTCGGATTTTGCTACAAAATTCTGGCAGCAGCGTAATCCGGAACCTAACAGAAGTGATTATTCTCAGATTCAAACGGCAGCAGGCAAGGTTATAAACAATTATTTTGGTAAAAAGGAAGCCACAGAACTTATTGAATTGTCAAATGACAGATTCCATTTTGAAAATGTTATGAAACTTATGTTTGGCGGTCATATTCATCCGGATACTTATGAAAAAATAAAAAGTGCTGCTTTTGCTGAAGACTTCATAAAATATAGATGGAATGTTTGTGATACATTGGGCGGAGATTATAACTTTGCAAAACCAAACTTCCTTGTGAATGGTAACCGGATAGATGCCTCTTCAGAGTTAAAGTTCTTATTGATGGGTAGTGCGCCGTCAGAAATGGCTATGAAACATTTTAATCAATTATTTAATAGCCATAAGTGGTTTAGTATGTTTGGTAAATTGGGTGCAGGGCTTGTCGGAGTTACATTGCTTTCTCAATTCTTCTTCGGTCATATGAAAAAACCGAAGCCAGTCAAGGAGGTTAGTCAATAATGATGAATGTTTCCGGTAATTTAATAGCTCAAAGAATAAATGCTACTATGCCAAAGGCTCCTCAGCAAAATGTTCAACAACCAACAGCTCCAGCAGTATCTGCGACTGCTTCCAATTTGATTTCGCAATATTTAGAAAATGCTGCAAGGATAAATTCTGCAGCCGTGACTAAAGTTTCAACGGTTAAAGAGCCTGTAAAACCGTATAAAAATGATTTAAGAACAATGTTTTTAACAAACAGTGCCAAAATTTTGGCAATAATTCCGCGTACATTTAACGCAAAAGATTCTAATAATAATGAATATATAGATGGTAATGAGGCTCACGGAACCTTCTTAAATGCAATTGACAGGCTTGATCAAGTTAAGGCAGAAGGCTTTAATACCTTACACGTGCTGCCGATAAACCCTCCTGGTGTTCAAAATGCTATGGGAACTGCCGGCTCTGTTTATGCTCCGGCTGATCTTTTGAAGATTGACCCTATGCTGGTTGATAAAAAAGATCCCCGCTCTGATAAAGAACAGTTTAAGGCTTTTGTTGATGCTTGTCATAACCGTGGAATAAGGGTTATGGTTGATATGCCAAGTTGTGCTTCTTACGATTTATATAACGAAAAACCGGGCTTGATGGCTCATGAGCGTAACGGGTTAGCCAAAACTCCTCAGGGCTGGTATGATATCAGAATGTTTGAACCTTGGGAAGATGAAGGTAAACGTACATTAAATCCTGAATTATTGGAATATCACAGAAAGTTTGTTGATATGATGATAGATGCAGGAGTTGATGGTATAAGAGCAGACGTAGCCAGAGCAAAGCCTGTTGAGTTTTGGGATATAATTATCCCTTATTCTCACAAGCGTGACCCTGAATTTGCTTGGCTTGCCGAATCTTATACTTACGAAGATGCATCTCCTCAGGCTAATATGCCTTATGATAGACCGGAAGATTCTCTTCGTGCCGGGTTTGATGCGTATTACGGGCAGTATCACATATTCCACGAATGGACGACGGCTGCTCAGTTGCACGATTATGTGCTTGACAACTTAAATATGTCATACAGGGTTGAAAGAGGTAAATCTTTAATTGGTTCTTTTGCAACTCACGATGATATTTCGCCAATGTTTCACGGCGGGGAAGTTTATTGTAATCTGACTTCAGGACTTCAAGCTACATTACCTATGCTCAACCCGTATTATGTAGACGGTTTCCAGTCTGGTGATAAGTATGATTATAACTATCGAGATCAATATTCAACCGCAACCAGAACCGATAATCATGAAATGACTGTTCACCAAGGTAAATTGGATATCTTCAATCTGTCCAGAAAACCGGGCGGAGATGAACCAAAAATCGGTCAATTTATGACTGAAACCTTTAAATTTAGAGATAAATATGCAAATATATTAAAACGCGGTTCTTATGTAATTCTAAATAAGAAAAAAGATAAGCAGGATCAAGTTATAGCATTTGCCCGTCACAGGCAGGGAAGAACACTTCTTGTTCTGGCTAACAAAAATGTAAACAGACGTGTCGCTTGTAATGTTGAAGTTCCAAGTTTGAAAGCGAACCAAAAACTTGTTAACCTATTGCCATCTTATGGTGAAGATAGTAAATTCCAGGTTTCTCAAGGTCAGGTTGCAGTGGATTTAGGACCTGGCAGAATACATGTTTTTGAAATAGACACTCCGTATATTGAATCCTATACAAGAAATGTCTATAAACAGCATTAAGAGAGAAAGAAAACGCCGAATTTATTTTAATAAATTCGGCGTTAATCTAAGATTTTGTATTCCTGCAGTTTTAGACTTTATCGCAGATGTAACCTTTTATAGCTGAACACGCTGCAACGTACGGACTTGCAAGATAAATAAAGCCTTTTGTGTTGCCCAAACGTCCTTGGAAGTTTCTGTTTTGAGTTGTTAAGCATACTTCGTCATCTGCTAAAATTCCGGCATGGATTCCTACGCAAGGACCGCAGCCCGGTGGCAGAATTGTTGCATTTGAATCTATAAATACTTCAAGCAATCCTTCTTGCAATGCTTGTTTATAAACATCACGAGATGCCGGACAAATCAACATTCTAACATCTTTATGAACTTTTTTACCTTTAAGGATTGATGCAACTGTTCTCATATCTTCAATACGTCCGTTTGTACAGGTTCCGACATATACTTGCTGAACTTTTATGTTGTTTAATTCTTTTGCAAGTTTTGTATTGTCAACTGTGTGTGGGCAAGAAACCGTATGGTCAATTGTTGAAGCATCAATTTCAATAACTCTTTCATAAATTGCATCACTGTCAGGTGTGATTTTTTGATATTTATCTCCTCTGCCGCGAGAAATTAAATATTCTTTAGTTTTATCATCAGGTACAAATAAACCGCATTTCGCGCCGGCTTCTACTGCCATATTTGCAAGTGTAAAACGTTCTGCCATACACATATTATCAATAGTTTCTCCGGTAAATTCCAGAGCTTTATAAGTTGCCCCATCTGCTCCAATCATTCCGATAAGGTGTAACATTAAGTCTTTTGAACAAATTCCTTCTTTGAATTTTCCGTTTACTACGATTTTGAAGGTTTGCGGAACTTTTAGCCATGTTTTACCTAAAGCCATAGCCACTGCAACATCGGTTGAGCCCATGCCTGTTGCAAAAGCACCTAGCGCGCCTGATGTACAGGTATGAGAATCTGCTCCGACTAAGGTTTCAGCGGGGTTAACAAAAGTTTCTACAAGTCTTTGGTGGCAGACACCTGAACCAACTTCTGATAAAACTGCGCCATAATCTCGTGAAAAATCTCTTAACACGGTGTGCATATTAGATAATTCTTTTTTAGGGCTTGGGGAAGCGTGATCAATAAACAGAATTGTACGCTCAGGGTTATTCAATTTATCTTTGCCAAGTTTTTTGAATTCTTGTACGGTTAAAGGTCCTGTGCCGTCTTGAACTGCGCATACATCAACTTTTGCAATAACAAGTTCTCCTGCTTTTACAGTTTTTCCTGCATGATTTGATATAATTTTTTCTACTAAAGTTTGTCCCATAATAAATCCCTCTTTTTTCATTATATTAGCATAAAAACAGAAATGGGATAATTTTATAAGATTCTTTATAAGACTTATTTTATGTGAAGTTTTTCTAACCAAATCTTCACATAACCCTTGACGAAAGACTTTATTTGTAGTACATTTAGACCTGTCAGAAGTAAAAGTTCGAATACGATTTCAAAATAGCTTTAAATAGCTTGTGTTTTGGCGTATTCGCAAATGTCAGGAAACCCAAAACCTGAAATAAATCATTATTAAACTTTAAAAGTAAAATTACAAGAAAGGTAAAAATCAATGGAAAACAACGAAGAATTAAACGTAACTGAAGCTGCAGTTGAAGAAGTTAAAACTGAAGAAGTTTCAACAGAAGCTGCTGCTGAAGAAAAACCTTCTAGAGGCAGAAAAGGCCGCGGAAGAAAACAAAAAATCGAAACTACAGAAGAAAAACCTCAATCTGAATGGACTGAAAGAGTTGTTCAGATCAGCCGTGTTACAAAAGTTGTAAAAGGTGGTAAAAAATTGAGTTTCCGTGCAATCGTTATCGTAGGTAACCAAAAAGGTCAAGTTGGTATTGGTTGTGCTAAAGCTTCTGAAGTTATTATTGCTATTCAAAAAGCTATCGCTGACGGTAGAAAAAATGTTATTACAGTACCTATTTTCAAAACAACTATTCCTCACCCTATCACAGGAAGATCAGGAGCAGGTGCTGTTATGTTAAGACCGGCTTCTGAAGGTACCGGTATTATTGCAGGTGGTGCTGTTCGTTCAGTATTAGAACTTGCTGGTATTGAAAATATTCTTTCAAAATCTTTAGGTTCAAAATCACCTCTAAACGCTGCTAATGCTACAATCGAAGCATTGAAATCATTGACTCCGTTTAATGAAGTAGCTAAAAAACGCGGCTTAACAATGGCTGAACTTTTAAACTAATTAGGTAATTATTAAATTTATAAGGAAATAAAATTATGGCAGATAATAAAAACGAAATGATTAAAATTAAACTTGTTAGAAGTTTAATCGGTTCATCAGAACATCAGCGCAGAGTTGTAAAAGGCTTAGGTCTTTCTAAAAAAGATCAAGTTGTTGAACACGCAGCAAGTGCTACAATTATGGGTATGGTTAACAAAGTATCTCACCTGTTAGAGATTGTTAAATAGTTGCCCGTCTATTATTATTTATTATAAAGTACAAAGAAAGAGGAAAATAATATGTCAAATATAACATTAGAAGATTTAAAACCTGCTCAGGGTTCTACATCTAAATCAAAAAGAGTAGGACGCGGACGTTCATCAGGTCATGGCAAAACTTCTTGCCGCGGTCATAACGGTGAAGGTCAAAGATCAGGTAACTCAAGTAAAAGAGGTTTTGAGGGCGGTCAAATGCCGGCTTACAGAAGATTGCCGAAATTGAAAGGCTTCCAAGTTTATAGCAAACTTAACTATGCTCAAATCAATGTTGGCAGACTTGATGATTTAGGTTTGAAAGAAATTTCATTGGAATCATTGAGAGAAGTATTGACCATTCACCCTACATGTGTTGGTTTAAGAGTTTTGGGTAACGGAGAAATCAAGTCAGCTGTTACTGTAAAAGCTTCTTATGTAACACCATCAGCAAAAGAAAAAATTGAAGCTGCCGGCGGAAAGGTTGAGTTAGTATAATGGCACAAGGTGTAAAAATGCCTACAACTGAAGATTTGATGTCAATGTGGAATGCTTCCGGATTAAAAAAGAAGATTCTTTTCACGTTCCTGATGATTGCAGTTTGGAGATTCGGAGTACAGATGCCTTTGTTCGGTATTAATAACCAGGTTTTCTCAAATATCGCACAGGGTAACAATATTATCGGATTTTTGGACTTGTTTACCGGGGGTGCTTTAGGTAAGGTTTCTATCTTAGCTTTAGGTATCGGACCGTTTATCACATCTTCAATTATCGTTCAGCTTGTTTCTGTTGTAATTCCTTCATTGGAAAAATTACAGAAAGAAGAGGGCGAGGCTGGTAGAAGAAAATTGTCTCAGTACACCAGAATTTTTACTGTTGTTCTGGCGGTTTTCCAATCATTTATTTTCATGTTGTACTTGCATCATTTACCGGGCGCAATTATTTCATCGGTTAACCCGATTGCGTTCTATGCAAGTTCAATATGTGTGTTAACAGCAGGTGCTGTACTTGTTATGTGGATTTCTGAATTGATTACCGAAAACGGAATTGGTAATGGCGGTTCGCTTGTTATCTTCGGCGGTATTCTTGCAGGTATTCCTATTTATGCAAGCCGTACTTTACAATTGGTTGCACAAAGTGATAGAATGAAGCTTGGATTGATAACTTTATTAGCAATCTTTTTCTTGGCTATGGTTCTTATTGTAATTATGCAGGAAGCTGTGAGAAAAGTTATTATCGTAAATCCGAAAAGACAAATTGGTAACAAGGTATATGGCGGTATGAATTCATTTATTCCGTTCAAGTTAAATCCGGGCGGAGTTATGCCTATTATCTTTGCCATTGCAATCTTGTTATTCCCATCAACAATCTTAGCGCTTGTCGGTCAGGCGAACTTCAAGTCTATGGCTGTCAAAAACTTTGTAATGTCACTTAACCACTGGTTGAGTCCGGATGGAATATGGTATTATCTTTTGTATGTTGGTTTAATCATAGCGTTAACATTCTTTTACGCTTCAATTATGCCAAATATGCAGCCAAAAGATATTGCTGATAACCTTAAAAAATACGGATCATCAATTCCGGGTATTAAACCTGGCAAACCAACTGCAGAAGCTTTGGATAAAATTTTGTCAAAAACAACATTTATCGGGGCTATGGGTTTAGGTATTGTAGCGTTGATTCCGTCATTTGCAAGTTACTTGACTCGTATTGAAACCTTGCA
>URYF01000042.1 GCA_900551965.1 uncultured bacterium | reverse complement strand
CTATTCACCAGAGATGAAGAAAGTTCTATGACCGGAATTAAGAATGCTGATTTTTCAAAAATTAACTCAAAATATGTTTTGGTTCTAGATAGCGATTCACTTGGACAATGCCTTGTTTCCGGCGCAAGCTATGTTACTGTTGATTTAAGGGTAAGCGCACCAAAAGGCGGTCATTCTGGAAATGATATCGCAGATCCTGAAAGAGAAAATGCTGCAAAACTCATTGCCGATATTATCTCAGAATTACCACAGGGCGTATATTACGGCGAAAAGAACCAAGTTATAACATCATGCAATATCGGTGGAATTTGCGCCGGTGATGTTAATGTAACAAACGTTATAAATACAGAGGCTCATGCGACTTATTCAATCAGAAGTTCAAGAAAAGATAAAGAAATTGAACTTATGGATATGATGAAAGATGCGGTTAAATCGTTCAATGAAGAATACGAAGGAATTGCTAAGGCTGAAATAGAATTCACAGAAAAAATGCCTATGTTTGAAAAAAACGAAGATGAATACCTTCCGATTTTATTTGAAACAGCAGCAAAAAGTATCGGGGTAGAACCTGAAATTTCATCATTCCATGCAGGTGCAGAAACTCACGTTTACGCTAACAAAACAAACGCTAAAGGTGAAAAATTCTCTCCATATTTAATCGGACTTGCAACTGTTTGCAATATGCACTCAGCAAGAGAATATGTGGATTATAAAACAATGCTTGAAGGTCAGGAATTATTAAAAGCTTTCTTTGAGGCTTATAATAAATAAATTATGACAAACTGCATAAAACTGAACCTTGCAAGAAATTGTTTGAAATATCTTATTAGAAAATACGGGATAAGAGAAATCTTTATCCCGTATTATACTTGCGAAACGGTTTGGCAGGCAGCACGCGAACAAAATTGCAAAGTTAAATTTTATCACATAAATAAAAACTTTATGCCTTCCGACGAAACTATATTCTCCCCTGAAGATTTTATACTTTACATAAATTATTTCGGGCTTTTTGAACAAAATTGCAATGAATTATCAAAAAGGTACAAAAATCTTATAATTGATAATACGCATGGATTTTACGCAAAACATTGCGGGCTGGCAAGTTTTAATTCACTGCGTAAATTTTTCCCACTGACTTGCGGCGCGTTTCTTTTTACCAATCAAGCCCAGGATTTAAATTTGCCGACAGATACCTTGAATTTAGAAATTGCCACAATCCAAGATAAGTACGAACAATTTGTGCAAAATGAACTGAAGCTTAACCGGCAAAAAGAAATAAAGCTTATTAATCCTCAGGTTTTAACAGAATTTGAACAAATTGATTTTGAAAAGGATAAAAAAACAAGAATTGAGCTATATCAAAAATATTCGCAAAAACTAGATAAATATAACAAGCTGAAAATAAAACTGTCACAAGGCTCAATACCATACTGCTATCCGTTTTCTCCAGCCGATGAAAAAGTAAAAAATCTAATAATAAACAACAAACTTATCTTATTACATCTTTGGAAAAACTTTCCAAACAATACGCCTGAAAGCAAATTTTTAAATGACATAACCGCACTACCTTTAAATGATATAAATTACTCAGAAAAAATAATCTCTGTTTTTGAATAAAAAAAAGAAGCCCGAAAGCCTCTGTAAAGTAACATAATTGGGAATTTATATATTGTTTTATTCAAATACAATTTTACTGACTTTTTCTATTGCATTTCTAAAAGCTCTTAAATGCTCTATAACATATTGAACTTCCTCTTCTGAAAAAATTTGCTGGATTTTTTCAGCTGCAGGACGAAACTTTCCAGTAAGCTCATCATAAAGTTTATGCCCTGCCTCAGTAACCTCTGAAACTTTTATTAATTTACCATTCTTCTCATAAATATGACGCTCAATAAACCCTTTTTCTTCCAATGACATCAAAAACCTGCCTGTATGAGCTTTCCCTTTAAGTATAAGCCTTGCTAACTCAGCCTGAGATAACCCGGGCTTTGCAATCAAAGTATCAAGAACAACAAGCTCATCAATCGTCAATTCATCAGTAAATGATTCAAGCATAATTTTTGTATTTTCATGACAAATCCTTGCCGTTAACTCAACCTCATAAGGGAAACTATCTATATAATTTTTCTTTTGCATTTTATTCTCCATGCCATTGAATGTTCTAATACTAGAATTATCATTGCATAGATTTATCTACTTGTCAAGTGAAAAATTATATTAGCAAAATTTATATTTAGAGGTTTTAAAATAGAAGTAGGAATTCCAGGAGGAAAAATGCAAGTAAATAAATGTGATAATCAAACAAATTTCGGGGCAATATTCAATCTAAAAAAAACTCCGGATAAGATTTCCCAAATAGTTATTGATGCTGTCGCAGAGTCAACGGTTCCAGCCGAGGCAGAAAAAATTGCCAAAAAGTTTCAAATTGGCGGCGGCTCATTATATGTGTATGTTCCGGACGAAAACATGCAAAAATTATTTAACAAATTAAAATATGTAAATCAAGAAGCAACTATTACGCACCTG
Organism: uncultured bacterium; assembly: GCA_900551965.1. Lineage (GTDB taxonomy): Bacteria > Cyanobacteriota > Vampirovibrionia > Gastranaerophilales > Gastranaerophilaceae > Zag111. The sequence goes on along the minus strand of URYF01000042.1, from coordinate 10,730 downwards.
ACAAGAGTTGACTAAATTGGTTTAGATATTGCCGGTTGAACTGTTTCTGTCATCTTCAAGCTGTTTGATATCAATATTTGCGCTGTCTTCATCTGTGTAGTTATTGATTGCAGGAACATCAATTTCGACATTGACATCAGCATCAACCATTTCAATATCAGCTTTATCAAACTCTTTTGTCTTACCATCTTCCATTTTGACAGCAACTTTTCCGCTCATAAACTGTAAATAACAAACTTTACCAAGCCCTTCTGTAGTCATTACAGAAGACCCGATTGGCGGCATACCTTTTGCAGCATCAATATAATTTGAATATTCATAAGTCAAGCAGCACAATAGACGCCCGCATGTACCTGAAATTTTTCCGGGAGCAATCGGCATCCCCTGATCTTTTGCTAATTTAACGTTTATTGTTGCAAATTTCCTTAAAAAACTTGAACAGCAGAACGGCTGCCCGCAGATGCCAACACCTTCTAAAATCGAGGTTTCATCACGAACCCCGATATGACGAAGATCGATTCTAACTCTTGTAAAGGTTTGGGTCAAATCTTTCAATAAAGCTCTAAAATCAACCCTCTCAGGAGCTGTATAATAGAATGTAATCTTACGCCTGTCAAAAGTTATACGGCATTGAACAAGATTCATCATAAGTTTATGCTGCTTAACAAGTGCCTGACATTTGAAAAATGCTTCAACTTCTTCTTTTTTTATATCTTCAAGAGTCTGTAAATCCCTCTGGGTCAATACCCTGATAAAGTTCAACGGCTCAGGTTTGAATTTAGCATTGTCCCAAATTTTTTGAATTTGAGAATTTACCAAAAAAGCTTTCAAAGCCTCTTCCCCCTTTTCAGTGCGGACAAGCACCATCTGACCGTCTTCAAGCTTAACATTTTCTGGCAAATTCAACGGATAAAATGTATTTTTCAAATATCTTACTGCAAATTTCATTATACGTATCTTTCTTCTTCTTTCAATTTTCGATTCATCAATTTAGATAATAGTTCTTCCGGCGTAATATCAGTGTAAACAGCCTCGTATATCGCACTTGATACAGGAACTTCAATACCCAGCTTCTGCGCTAACTCACATATTGCCTTTGAAGTTTTTACCCCTTCTGCAACTGAGCCCAGTTCAGATAAAATATCATTGATTTTTTTACCTTTTGCAAGCATTGAACCAACTGTATAATTCCTTGACATAGGAGAAGAACAAGTTGCAATCAAGTCACCCATGCCGGAAAGTCCGTATAAGGTAGACGGGTTGGCTCCAAGCTGAATGCTAACCCTTACAACTTCTGCCATTCCTCGTGTAAGCAGCGCACCTGAGCAGTTATCCCCAAGCCCCATTGTATGTGCAAAACCTGAAGCAATAGCAATTACGTTTTTCAAACTACCGCCAAGCTCTACCCCGATTACATCGGTATTTGTATATAATCTGAAGCGATTAGGAACATTACAAGCTTTTTGAACTCTTTGCGCTGTCTCAATATCTTCACAAGCGACACAGGCAGCAGTCGGCTTGCCCTGCAAAACTTCTTTTGCCAATGTAGGACCTGAGAGAATTGCCAATTTTTGTTCAGGCAAAACATCTTTTATAACCTCTGACATTCGCATCAAAGAAGGAAGCTCAATCCCTTTTGAAGCATTTACCAAAATCTGTTCTGATTTGATTCCTGCTTTTTTAAGGTTTTCACAAACATCACGGGTTCCTGAGGTTGCAACTACAGATAATATAATATCAGCATCTTTTATTGCAGAAGATAAATCAGATGTTATTTCAACTTTTTTGTCAAGCTGAACTTCTAAAGGTTTTGAACAGTGTTTATTTTCGATTAAATCGGCAGATAAATCCTGACTTCTGCCCCAAACAGTAATATCTTCAAAGTTATCAGTTAAAAGCCATGCCAAAGTTAACCCCCAGCAGCCTGCTCCAAGAACCGTTAATTTCATTATCTATCTTCCTCCTCTTATAATCTTTTATACAGCAGTTTCTTCAGGTGCAATAATGCGTCTTAAAACCCCGCCGTGTCTTTTTAATTCCAATCTTGCACCATCAGCATCTGTCTTCATTTTTATCATAACAATTGATGTTTTAATTTCCCAATCAGATTTTAATAGTGCAGCTAAAGCCTCACTATGAGAAACTTCTGCAATTTGAGAAACTATTCTGATTGCACGATCTTTTAACTTTTCATTAACAGCTTTCAAATCAATCATAAAGTTTTCATAGGTTTTGCCGATTTTAATCATAGCACCTGTTGAAAGCATATTTAAAATCATTTTTTGAGCAGTACCGGCTTTTAATCTGCTGGAACCTGCAATAACTTCAGGACCCACTTCGGCACAAATTACATGTCCGGCTTCTTGAGCGATCATCCCTCTTGAGTTACAAGTAACCCCGATTGTAGCTGCCCCAACTTCATCAGCCTGCTCCAGAACTCCTAATAAATATTTAGGATTTCCGCTTGCTGAAATTACAACACAAATATCTTTATCTGTAAGAATTTTAGCATCTTCTTTTCCAACCTCAAAACTATCTTCAGCCCCTTCTACAGCATTTAAAATAGCACCGTGTCCACCTGCAATAATCCCTTGAACCATAGACGCATCAACACTAAATGTCGGAGGGCATTCTGAAGCATCTAAAATACCAAGCCTGCCTGATGTTCCGGCACCGAAATAAAACAATCTGCCGCCTTTTAAAAATGCTTTAGCAATCATATCAATTGCAACTGCAATATTTGGAGCCTCATCACCAACAACTTTTGCCACAATTTGGTCTTCTTCGTTCATTTTACGAACCATGTCAATCGTAGATAAAAGATCAATGTCTTTTGTGTTCTCATTCCTGTACTCGGTAATTGCTTCTGTCATATCCAACTCCTTTCAAAATACGAAAAAAATATCCGTTTTCGAACTACACTAATTTAACCAAATTTGCCATTTCAATAGCTGTTTTAGCAGCATCTGCCCCTTTATTACCGGCTTTTGTACCGGCTCTTTCTATAGCCTGTTCAATATTATCAGTTGTTAAAACCCCAAATATAACAGGAACACCTGTTTGCAGACTTACCTGCGCAACACCTTTTGACACTTCAGCAGAAACATAATCAAAATGCGGGGTAGAGCCTTTTATTACAGCTCCCAGCGTAATAACTGCATCATATTTATTTGACTTTGCACACTTTTGAGCAATCACAGGAATTTCAAACGCACCCGGAACCTTAACTATATCAATATTATCAGAACTTACACCATGACGTTTCAATTCATCAATAGCGCCTGCCAATAATTTTGACCCGATAAAATCATTAAATCTTGATATAATTATACAAAACTTTTCATCACTTGTTGTAGTTAACTGTCCTTCATACGTTTTCATTCTACCTACTCCTTAAAAATATCCTTTTATATATAAATTTTACACTATAAAGGGTTATTTTACAATAACAGCGCCGAAAATCTTATAAAAAATATATAAAGCAACAAGGATAAGTAATACCCCGCTGACTTTCATAATAATTTCAGAGATTTTATAAAAGTTTTGACCGGACTTGATTTTAGAAGTCAAGAATCCTGCAATAATAAGAATCAGCCCCTGTCCTATTGAAAACAAAAACAGCATTATTACGGAATAACTAATTTTACCGGACATTGAAGAAAATGCCATAATACTTGCTAAAATTGGTGTAGAACACGGGGTTCCGATAAGAGCAAAAACAGCCCCCAAAATCAGCGGGTACAAGAAATCATTATTAACCTTATTCTGCGGAATTTCCTTAACCATTACAGGAAGTTCAAACTCAATAACACCAAGAATTTTCAATCCCATAATCATAATAATTGAAGCTACAATTAACGCAAAATAAGGGTTACCGATAAAAACCTTACCTGTAATAGCGCAGATTCCGCCAATAATAGAAAATACAATACCTGTACCGATTACAAATATAATCATCTGTAATAAAGTTTTGGCAGGTTTTGCCTCGGAATATCCGCCGATATACCCAATAATTAAAGGCAGCATAGATAACGAGCACGGAGAAATTGATGAAATTAAACCACCTAAAAAAGATGCCCCGAATAATATTAAAATTCCGGTCTGGTCATTAAATAATTGAGTTAAATTTTCCATTAATGCAGCCCTTTAATACACTGTTCCATCTCTTCTTTCGGTAAAGAAGATTCAATTCTTTTATACTGAGTTCCGTCAGAATTTAACAAAATTAAAGTCGGAACAAGTTTTACATTATATTTTTTTATTAACGCATTTTTCATATCATCGCGGCTGTCTACAATAATTTCTGTATAAGCAACTTTGTCTTGGTATGCCGGCATAATTTCTTTCAAAACCTTTTCAACCTCTTGGCACTCAAGGCACATTGTGGAAGAAAATTTTATAATCTGCGGCTTACCCTTAGCAACCGCAACAGCAGACGTATCTTTATTAAAAGTTAAGCCGAAAAACGCAACTAACGGCAAAACCAATATAGTTAAAATTGTTATAAGTGATTTCTTATTCATATATATCTCCTTCTTATTTACTTATACCATATTATTACAAATAAGCAGAAATATTTACAATATACAACCGGGGAGATATTTGAACCAAATTTATTGTAAGGAAAAATGTAGCTTTACACATTCAAAGAATACCAAAACCCACATATCTGTTCAGCTTTAAGATTTGTCAAGTCCGTATTAATACGTACGTATAAATACGGACTATTCAAATTAAAAATCAGAACTATAATGAAAATTATACAAAACATTCAAAAGGGGGTGGACCTAAGACCATACTCAAATAATAAATTAGTAATAACATACTTATGTTCCACAATACAGTAGAGCAGAAATCCGGGAGCTATAATCGGATATAATACTGACGAAAATTTTTCAAACTTGTTCAGTGGCTTATTTATAAAAATTTTAACAGTCGATAACGTGGCAATTATTACAAGCAGAAAATATAACAAAAGTATTGCAACATACAAAAAAAGGAAAACAAAATCCCCTAGCCACTCCGGCGTAAAAGACAGAGTAAAAGAAACAAATATTACAAAGAAAAGCCAAAGCCAGACATTAAAAGCTACAATAATATAAACACACTGACACGCAAAATAAAAGACTATAAGGCATTTTTTTAAAAATACAGATTCCATAAAATATAGTATACAACAAAAAAACATAACAGGAGGAAATATGAAAAACAGTTACAATTATGAAGAGTTATTATCTTTTTGCAATGGTGCTCACTTAAACAAAGACATCATCGGTTGGCAAACACTACACGAATTTGAAAACTCATCTAACAACAAAGATTTTGATGCAAAAGTATACAAAAAAGGCAATCGCATAGTAATATCTTTCGCCGGCAGTAAGATGAATTCAAACAACGATTTGAGAAATGACCTTAACATAATGTATAGACCTAATGTAATACCTGCTCAATATGGAAATGCAGAAAGATTATACAACAAAGTAAAGACAAAATATCCTAATGCTCAAATAGAATCTATGGGCTACTCTTTAGGTGCATCTTTATCAAATTTATTATCTCACCGTACAGGTATTAAATCAACAGTATTAGCACCTATCGGGAGTAAAAACATTGCCAAAATATACCCCCAGTATTTTAAATATGGAGATGAAAATATCACAACATTTGGCAGAATCGGAGACCCTTTGTTTATGAGGAATATAAACAAACAATCAGGCAACATTATTATATTACCGGATTTAAAACAAAAAAAATTCGGGATACCGATCAATATAAAAAATCATGATTTAGCTACCTACCAAACACAACACATCCATAACTCAACATATTTCCACACTGGTAAACCTACAGGATTTGCAGCACCTGTCACATTTTCAGATCACATCTTCACTCCGCAGGAAATCGGAGCCATGACACCAAAAGAATTCAAGCAAAACGAATCGGTTATTATGCGGCAAATGCAAAACGGACAGATACAAAACCTCAGACCTACAATAAATTTAACAGGTTTTCAAAACCCGCTTAACAAAAGCAAACAAATTTTCTCAAGAGAAGACATTGGAGCAATGACTGTCGATGAATATTCAAGAAACGAGAAGGTAATCAATGCCCAAATGAACAGTATAGGAATTCCGGCAAACCAAGAACTGAGAATTGCTGCCGTCAGCGGAGATGTTATTTATGTTGAGCCCTACGTTCGCTCTGACGGAACACCCGTTAAAGGGTATTATAGATCTAGATAAAACAAAATAAAACCGGAGTTCATAAAATAAACTCCGGGGTTTTAATACTTAGAATTCAAATTCAAGTTTGCTCATTTTCTCATAATCTTCAACGGAGACAGTATTTGGAGCTTTAGATTTTGCCTCCAAACCTCGCTTTAACAAATCCGGTTGCTTTTTTATAAGTTTATCTTCTGCAAGTGCTATATCTCTGCCTTTTTGTTGCGCAATCAATGAAATTGCACTTTCTGACGGTGAGCCGTCTTTATTCATAGCCTTTTGGATATCATAACTTGCCCATTCTTCAGGTAAATCTTCAATTTTAGCATAATCTCTATCGGTTCCGATTCGTTTATCAACTTCATTTTCCAAAATATTTATTACATAATCCTTTTGTGATTCAAAATGGTTTGGAATGACAATCTTGTCACCAATAATTTCTTCAGGATCTCTGTTTTCATTTTTTGAAAACAACTTTGCAGCTTCGTGAAGATGTCCGATTTCCATTGCTAAAAATTCTTCCCATACAGATTTAAGCATTTTATCGGTTTCATCAATATAGCAGGTATAATAATTACAAACCTCCATAAATTCATGAAGCAGTAATTTTTCATATAAAGATTCTGTCGGATCTGCAAGTGATTCGTACATATTAACATGTTCTTCTTCAACATCTTTAATTTCTGCATAAGTGCATCTTAAAGTTTCATTTCCATAATGCATGCCATGTTCAGCATAGTAATTATGGGTTTGTTGTTCTGCAGCAACAAGAGTCAGGATATTAACCTTTGTTTGCGGTGCAGCTGTATCCTTGTCATAAGATTTGCGAAGCCTTAGAACATTACAATTATGATGATTTTGCGTAGGACGCCCGATTAGTACATCTGTCTTTGCCTGCACAATTTCATTCGGGTTAATTCCATGTTCCATATACGCCCATTGACTGTAACGGTACAAATGATCAAAATCTTCAAGCAAACCGAAATTGAAAGTTTCACGCACATAATCATCAGGTTCATTTTGCGCAAGCCACGCAGTTAAATCTACTGCCACCTGCTCATAAGCAAGAGTTGTTTCAAGCACAGATTGATCAGATGGAGCCATCCAGTTAACAGTTGTCTGCTGAGCATCTTCAAACTTTTTTGTTATCGCAAGAAATTCCCGAACTTCATCATCTGCACTAAATCTTGAAAATGCATGTTTAAAATTCCAAGCTTCTACCTCAATCCCGTTCATAAGAATTTGGCGGGTCCTGCTATAACAATCCGCTTCACATTTATTAAATTTTCTTTTTGCAATATCTTTCCATGTCCTTAATTGATTATTCAAAGGGATTCCTTTTTCTTTTAGAGGATTAAATGACATAGTATCTCCTTTCTTTATTCCTTTTTAATTTATAAACAATAAGAGATTTTTCAATCAGGAACTACGGCTAGCTTGAAAAGTCATAACAAAGAAATACTATTTGTTATATTATCGAATGTAACAAATACTCAATAAAATAACAAAGTTTTTATTTATGTGTTTTATACTCAATAGAGAACTAGAAAATAATATAAAATTATGAGAATACAAAGTGTAAATATAAATCAACGAATGGCGAATTCTCTGGAAAGATTTTCCTCACAGGGCGGAGAAAAAATAGCTAATTATATTAATGCAGGCGGTAAATTTGCAATTGCACCGCTGATGATTTTATACAACCCTTTTTCAAAAGAATCAAAAGAAAATAAAAAATGGGCAGCAATTAAACAACCGGTAGAAGCCGTTGTAACAATTGCAGCACAACTTGCAGCGATTGGCATGCTATTTAAAGGAATAGATAAATTAGCCGCAAAAGGCAAAATAAAATTCGGACTTGTTGAAGAAGCAAAAAAATCAGGAATAATACCTAAACAGATTTTGGATGATGCGGGTGGAGATAAAGAAAAAGCTATAAAAGAATTATACAAAAGCTGCTTAGATATATTCAAAGACAGAGTTGGAACTGTTTTAACAATCGCATTATATGTTCCGATTTTAGCCTTGTCCAATAAGATATTCCCGAAAGTTGCAGATATGCTGGTAAAGGATAACGACAATGAATAACATAATAAATCCTATTACTAATTCAAGAATTTTTAACAATCATTTAAAACGAGTGATAAATGATGATGCATTTGCAGCTAAAACAATTGTTGTCTGCTCAGTAATGAAAGATGTTTTCGCATATAGTGTCAGATATAAAACAACAATGGACAATGAAAAAATTCCTGAAAAACGCAGACCATTTGTTGCCGCAATGGATATGGCATCCGGGATAGTAACATCAGTTGCCCAAATCGTTGTAGGGTTTGCTATCGCCAGTCCAAAAGTCCAGAACAAACTTTGGAATGCTTTATTTAAAGATGCGCAGTTTAAAAATATCGGATTAGCAAAGAAAAGCTTTGCAACCATTTTAGCACTTGTCGGCTCAGGAGTAATAACTGAAAGAGTTTTAGTTCCGTTGATTGCGACCCCTCTTGCATCACATTTTGAAAAGAAATATTTTAAAAAGAATGAAGAAGGAAAAACTCAATATCCGTTCAGTAGTTACCTTCACCTAAGCAAAAAATCACCTAAAATCAACAAATTTATAGAAGTTGCAGATGCAAAATACTAAACATTAGTTTTTAATTCTTTTTTCCAAGTATAAAGGAAATAAATTGACAGAACAAAATAAGTTCCCCACATCAAAATTGTTGCAAAACAGTTTGAGCCGTTTAAATATGCTTCAATCCACATAATCATGGATAAACCGTTAACAATAAACCACACATACCACTGTTCAATACAGCGTTTGACGGTCAAAATTAGTCCAAAAACAGATAATACAGAAGTTATGGAATCAATAAACGGACTTTGGTCATTAAGTTTACACAAAATGATATAACCGATTATTGAAAACATCACCGCAAGCGCAAAATATATTTTTCGTTCCTTAAACGTTAACTGAGTTTTTTCAATCTCCTGAGAATCTTTTTTTAAATGCTGTTTCCATTTAAAAATTCCAAGAACCTGCATTGGAAAGTAATACAACAAATAAAGCGCAAGATTTCCAAAAAGATTATTCTTGAAAGAAATAAACGCATAACATAAAGTTCCGCAAAGTCCGAAAAAATAACAAGAAATTTTACCCTTTCCCGCTAATATTGAATAACTTATACCACAAATCGCAGAAACTAATGCAACCTTATTATCTTTCATATAAATAGAAATTAGAATAATTAATAGGATACCAAGCGGAAAAAATATTCGCTCAAACTTCCCCCAGCCGCTTAATTCTTTTTTTATAAACTCATTAATTCTCATCACAGCTATTTTATCTTAAAAATTTTTAATTGAAAAGTGAGAATTTAAACAGCAATGCCACTTTACTTTTAAGCTTGTGTGATGTCTACTAATATAAGGTAGTCAAAATGTCAATACAAAAAATAGCACAATCTTCATATACAACAAGATTTTTAAAAAATAAAACAGTACTAAAAGGTCTTGAAAAAATATCAGAACACGCAACCTCGTTTTCTGCCGGAACCTCACTACTGATGTCTTTAACCGTCAGACCTCTTGCTATCCGCTCAACTCCTGACGTTGAAAAAGAAAACAAACAATATGCAATGTCCAATTCTATATGTTCGGGAATAATAAAATTTGCAATGGTTGAAGCTGTAGCGCTGCCTATTGAAAATGCTGTTAAAAATATTGATAACAACCCCAAAATATTTTTAAACCAAACCACAATAAATAATCTTACAAACAATTCTAAAAAGCTTTCAAAATCAAGAAGCTACAAACTTATGACCCAAATATTAAAATTGAGTACAGGAGTTTTAACAGCAATACCAAAGTCAATTCTCACCCTTGCAATGATTCCTGTTTTGATGGATAAAGTATTTTTCAAAAAGAAAAACCCCGAACAAATAACGCAGGAATCACAAAACAACATCGCCAAAAGTCCAAATAAAGACCAAAGTTTTACAGGTAATTTTTCGCAAAAAGTTTCCAAAAAACTCGGCAAAATTATTGATAATAAAAAGTTCCAAAACTTTGCCATAAAATACCAACATAAGGATGAAGATATTGCAAAACATATGAGTGCGGGAACGGATATTTTACTAACCACCTCTTTTGCATACCAAACATCAAAAAGTGATAAAATCAAAGAAAACCGTAAAAAAGTTTTAATTTATAATAATGCAATCTCAACAGCAATAACAATTATTGGCGGATATGGAATAGATAAAATTATAAAAACAAAAACCGGCAAATTCATAGAAAATTTCAAAAAAATCAATGCCGGAGATCCAAAACTACACAAATACATTGAAGGAATAAATATATTACGTCCTGCATTGATTTTCGCAGGAATTTACTATGGAATACTACCTATATTTTCAACCTATATGTCTGAAAAAATAGATAAATACGTAGAAAAGCATACGGGTGAAGATTCCCTGTCAGAAATTGCAAAGTACATCAGCACAAGCCGAT
>URYF01000041.1 GCA_900551965.1 uncultured bacterium | reverse complement strand
GGGTTATATAAGTTGAAGTATTAGTTTGTACGTCCTGAGTTGTTCCGTCAGGTTTTACAACCTGTCTTATGATTTTAGCACTCGGAGAGTACATATCTGGGATAGTTGTACTATAAGTGTTTGCTGCTTTAACATAATTGTTGAAAAACTGTAAAGCTTCCTGCTTATCATCAGCTAAAACAGATAATGATATTGCTGTAAATACTATAAAAGATAATAATACTTTTTTCATTTTAACATTTACCCCTTATACCTCTGGCAAATCACCTTTGACTTCTGCAACTTCACTGCAATCAAGATGGAAAACTTTATGCAGCCCTTCTACAGCTTTTTTAGCATCATCTTCTGCAACTATACAGCTGATTTTTATTTCGCTTGTAGAAATCATCTTTATATTTATACCTAAATCAGCCAGAGTTTTAAACATCGTAGCAGCTATACCCGGTCTATCAATCATACCTGCACCAACAATAGAAACTTTTGCTATTTTGTCATCAACGAAAACGTTGCTGTATCCAAGTTTTTCTTTAACGCTCTCAACAATTGCGAGAGTTTGTTCAACATCACCTTTATCTATGGTAAATGCAATATCATTTGTATTTAAAGCTTTTCTTGCGTAAGACTGGATAATCATATCAACAGATACATTCTGTTCAGCAAGACTTCCGAATAAAATTGCGGCTTCTCCCGGAGTATCCGGAACGTCGCATACTACAACTCTTACTTGTGATGAATCAGCAGCAACACCTGCTACAGGTTTATTTATTTCCATTTTTTCAACTCCTACAATTAAAGTTCCCATATTATCAAGTTTAAAACTGCTGCGGACTCTTAACGGTACAGCATATTGTTTTGCGGTTTCAACACTTCTTGGGTGAAGTACGTTAGCTCCGGCATGTGCAAGTTCAAGCATTTCTTCATATGAAATAGTATCAAGTCTTGAAGCATTTGGGACAACGCGCGGATCTGTTGTGTAAACTCCTTCTACATCAGTGTATATGTCGCATCTTTCGGCGTTTAGTGCTGCTGCTAAAGCTACAGCAGATGTATCTGAGCCGCCGCGGCCTAATGTTGTGATTTCACCGTCTTCAGTTACTCCCTGAAATCCTGCTACAACTATTATATTGCCCGCATCGAGATTTTTTTTCAATTTTTCGGTTTTAATGTCAACGATTCTTGCTTTTGAGTGAACGTTTTCGGTTAAAATTCCAATTTGAGTTGCATTAAAGCTCACCGCTTTATGTCCTTGAGCTTGGATAGCCATTGTTAACAGCGCAATTGAAACGCATTCCCCTGTAGATAAAAGCATGTCCATTTCTCTTGCGGAAGGGTTTGGGTTTAAATCATTTGCCATTTTTACAAGGTGATCGGTGGTGTGTCCCATTGCTGAAACTACAACGACCACATCATTTCCGTTATTTTTCTCTCTTATTACGGTTTTTGCTACGTTTTTTATTTTATCGGTGTCTGCAACGGAGGTTCCGCCAAACTTTTGTACTATTACCTTTTTCACTTTAATTATTTCCCTGTATATTTATTAAAATGTTTTCAAGCTCCTGTCGTTCGTCTGCATAATTAAATGTTCCGATTGACGCTATTTTATCTGCAATAGAAATTGCTTCCTTTATATTATATTCGCAAATATTCTCCTTGACAAGTCTGTAAGAGGAATAAAATAATAAATTTAGGATTTCCGGGTTATTATTATCAAATTTTTCTGCTCTGCGCAGTTTTCTTTGAGCGTCAGCAAAATCTGAAATATTTATTAACCATTTTGAATATTCAAGAAAACCTTTAATGTATTGAGGATTTTCGCAGATAAATTTTTCAAAATATTCTCTGGTTTTATCTTTGTTATTGTTTTTTTGGTATGTTCTGGCAAGATTTAAATAATTATAAGTTTGTTTGCTGTCGGTTCTGAGTGCTTTTTTAAATGTTTCAATTGCATCTTCATATTGTTCGGCAGCCAGTCTTTCCAGTCCGATTGCTTCTTGTATATAGACATTATTGCCGTATTTTTCTTTTAGCTCATCAACTAATGTAAAATCGTTTGAATATGCCGAAACGAGTGCTAAGCCGATTTTTGCATCTATATAATTACTGTTTTTTTCTAACGCGGTTTGAAAATGTTTACCTGCTTTTTCAAATTCAAAAAATCTAACATAAGCTTTTCCCCATTCAAAATGGAGAGTATCGTTTTCAAGGTCGTTGTTTATTGCCGTATTAAAAGTTTTTTCGGTTTGTTCAAGGTTTTTTTGGATTGAATAGACTTCGCCCAGTACAAAATATGCCGGCAGCATTTGTTTATTGATTTTAAGTGATTTTTTAGCATAAGTTTCAGCTTCTTTATAGTCTGATTTTAGCAATTTTAAATTTGCGTATTCATAAGTGCTGCTTTCATTTGGGGCAACTTTTGCCAAGAATTGAAGTTTCATTTCTGCGGATTCGTAATCACACAGGCGGATTTCCATAATTGCAGATAATAAAATTGCCGTGAAATTGTATTTGCTTATTTGTGACGCGGTTACGAATTTATCTCTTGCCAGTGCGTATTTTTTTTGTTTCATTAAAACCATACCCCAGCCGGTGAATACATCTGTGTTTAGGGGGGTAATTTTGTTTGCTTTTTCAAAAGATGCTATGGCTTCATCGTATTTTTGAGAGTATAATTGGCTCATTCCGTATCGCAGCCAGATTTCTTTGTCCTGCGGATTTAATTTTGAAGATGTTTCATAATATTTTGCAGCTTCTTGAAATTTTAAACGGACTTCATAAATTTTTCCCAGATATTTATATACAAGTGAGTCTTGGTTGGAAATATCAAGAGCTTTTTTAAGAATTTCTTCCGCCTTATCGTAGTGTTTTTCATCAATAAGTTTTTTTGCTTTATTTACATAAGCAACTGTTGGTAATGATTGGATTATTGAATCTTGTTTGTATGAGTCTACAGAACCGCTTAGGTCTTTTATTTTATTAACGATATTTTTTATCCAGCCAGACAATCTACTACCTCTCTAAATGCTCCGTTTCCTGCTTCGTTGTTTGTTATTTGAATATCTTTGACTAATTTAACTTTTTCAACAGCGTGCGGAACCGATATTTTATATTTTGCATAATTCAGACATTCCAAATCGTTTACATCATCGCCGATATATACATATTCATCTTGTTTAAGCTGATATTTTTCAATAATTGATTTTAATACATCAATTTTTATTCTGATATTTTGGTGAATTTCTTCTATATTGAATTTTTTTGATAAAATTTCTATTGCAGAATTTTTTTCACCGGAAATAATAGCTATTTTAAATCCGTTCTTTTTAAGAATTGAAAATCCCATAACATCTTTGAAGTTAAGTTTGCGGCTCATTGTAAAATCTTCATTAACATATACGCAATTATCCGTAACAACTCCGTCAAAATCTGTAATAACCATCTTTATTGAGTTTGGAAGTTTAATCGTTGTCATTTTTCAGATATATTTCCTTATATATTAACAAACCCGCAACTATCTGATATAATTATATCATAAAGCGCTAAAAGTTTAGATAATAAGAGAGAAAAAAGTAATAAATGTTTTCATATTTTTACGTTATTAATATTTGTGTAATCATAGTTTTCATCTGTTTGTTTTTTATAACAAGAAAAACGAATAAGCGCTGGTCAAAGATTAACGATTATCTTGGAAAAGTTACGACAACTGTTGATTCTATCAGATACGGGAATTTATCTACAAAAATTGAAAAAATTGAGCATCCTACATATCAAAATGTAACAGATAGTATTAACAGAATGGTTGAGACTCTTAATGACAGAGAAAAGATGATTATTGAATATCAGGCTGAACTTATGCGGCAAAATAAACTGCTTGAATCTGTTATCAATTCTTTATCTGACGGGATTTTGATTATTAATGAAAAGTTTGATATTTTAAGAGCTACCCCAAAAATTTTAAAATGGTTCGGGATTAAAGGAAAAGATATTATAGGTAAAAATGTTTTTGAATTTATTCAGCCGGTGAATGATGAAGAGTTTGAACTCTCAGATCTTAACAACAGTGAAATTTTTATTAAACATACTCCGACAAACAATTTTGTAATTAATTCCCAGCCCCTGTCTTCTCTTGAAAAAAAGAGATTTGTACTTATTATCAAAGATATTACGACAGAAAAAGAAATCGAAACATTAAAAGAAGATTTTGTTGCGACGTTAACACACGATTTGAAAGTTCCTATTGTTGCGGCTTCAAATATGATTGATTTATTTCTGGCAGATAAATTCGGGAAAATATCCGAGAAGCAAAAATTCGCGCTTGATAATATGAAAACCTCTAATAAAAACCTTTTGGAACTTGTTCAGATTTTGCTTGAAACTTATAAACTTAAAGAACAAGGGATTAAACTGGTAAAAGAAACTATATCTCTTAATTCATTTATCACCGATATCGTTAATGAGATGAAACCGTTGGCTAATGATATTAAAGTTGGGATAAATTTTACTCCTCAAAGTAGCAATCCTGTTTTAAATGCTGATTCTATGCAGTTAAAAAGAGTTATAAAAAATCTTATATCTAATGCGATAGATCATAGCAATACTCAAAAAGCAATAGATGTTAAAATTGGAAAAATTCAAGGGTTTACGACTATTTCGGTTATTGACTACGGACAGGGAATCGGTAAAGACGAAATAAAAATGATATTTAACAAATATTATTCTGCGGCTAAAAAATTGAGAAAAGTCGGAACAGGTCTTGGGCTGTACCTGTCTCAGCAAATTGCGGTTGCTCATGGCGGTGAAATCGTTGTAACAAGCGAAGAAAATCTCCGCACAGAATTCTGCGTGAAGATTCCTTCTTAAAAACTAATTATTTATTATTTCCAGTTATATAATTTGCCTAATCTTTTTAAATCTGCTTGTGTCAGAGTTTGATTTCTGTTGTGTTTGAGCGGGTACATTATGCTGTTTTTATCTTGGGAGTGTTCATGCAGTCCAATTGCATGGCCGACTTCATGAAACATTACAAAGTAAATTGCGGAATTTCGGTATAAAGCTTTTGAAACAGGGCTGTGGGTGCATATTTCAATATTTGCACTTTGCATTATTCCATCTCTTACCATATAATGTGTTTTCCCCAGAGGGAAAGTGTCACCGCGTTGCGGCTTTTCATTGTTGGAAAAGTTTTTAATCAGGGTAACCTTGATTTGTGCATTATCCGGGTTTGAGGTAAATATAAAATATATTCTGTTATTTGTTTTTCTTTCCCAGTCTTCAAACACATCTTTCATTAGTTCTTTTTTGGTGTTAGGTTCGATATAAACTTTTATGGATTTTGGATTTTGCCATCTGCCGTCTGCCAATACGCAATTGCAGGATACTCCTGTAAGCGTAGTGAATAGTACAAATGTCATAAAAAGTTTTTTCATGATTTATAGCTCCTTGTTATTATTTCCATTCATATATTTGGTAAAGTTTTTTTAGATCGGAGTTTAAAATTTCCTGTCTGTCATCTTCGATAGGGTACATAATACTCAGCGGATCATCTGAGTGCTCAAATATACCTATGGCATGTCCTATTTCATGGAGCATACAGGTGTAAACTGCATCTCTGCCCAAAGAATAGCCCTGTGCTGTTTTTTCGGCTATATAAATTTCAGAACGCAGCATTTTGCCTTTACCGATTGTGCGTGATTTTGTTAAACCGATTTCTCTTTCCGCATCAGGAACTGATGCTACAAAAAATACTCTTATCTGAGCTGTCTTAGGAGAGGAAACATATCTAAAGACTACTTTTCCTTTTGTCTTTTGAGTCCACTCTGCAAATGCATGTTTCATCATAGTTGTTCTTTTATGATTTGGCGGAATATATGTTTTTATCTGTTTTGGATAAAGCCAGCGGGCAGATGTCGGAGGTACCGAATTTTTTGCTGCAGCATTTGAAACAGGTGCAAATGTGAGCATAAACATTGCACAAAGCATAAAAACCGTTAATACTTTTTTCATCATAAATACTCTCTATTTCTTCTTACACTTATTTTAGTTATCGGTAGTTTTTTGTTGAAATTTAGGAAAAATCCAAAACTCTTATCAAAACTTTACATTTAAAGATTGAAATTACGATCTTGAGCGGATTATAATAACCGAGAGATGGCAGATGAAATTATAAAAACAGAAGAGGGGAAAAATCAGCCGGCACGCAGAAAATATGTGCTGAAAAAGCGTGATGCCGTAAAGAGTGACTATAAGGTCAGTTATGAGGCTGATTTGAATCCTGCACAGTTATCTGCAGTGGTTGCAAAACACGGGCCGATTCTTGTTATCGCCGGTGCCGGTTCAGGGAAAACTAAAACTTTAACATATCGTGTTGCCAGACTTATTGAAGATGGAATTAATCCGGATAATATTTTGCTTTTAACTTTTACTAAAAAGGCAGCAGCGGAAATGCTTTCAAGGGCTTCTATTGTTCTTGATGAAAGATGTGAAAAAGTTGCCGGCGGAACTTTTCACTCTTTTGCAAATATAATTTTAAGGCGTTATTCAAAATTATTGAAACTTAAAAATAATTTTACGATTTTAGATAAAACAGACTGTGAAGATATTATAAACCATATTACAGGACAGCTTTATCCTAAAAAAGAAAAAAGATTTCCTAAAAAATCCACAATACTTGAAATTTATTCAAAAAGTGTTAATAAAGAAACTCCGACAAAGCAGATTATTGAAAAAGAGTTTCCGCAATTTACGCACTGTGAAGATAAAATTATTGAAGTTCACAAGGCGTATGTTGCGTATAAGCGTGAGAATTCTGTATTAGATTATGATGATTTGCTCTTGTATGTTAAATTATTGCTTGAAAATAACGAAGGTTTGCGCAAAAAATTATCAGCACAGTATCAATATATTATGGTTGATGAATACCAGGATACCAATGCCTTGCAAGCTGATGTGATAAGGCTTTTGGCATCGGAACATAATAATATTATGGCAGTTGGTGATGATGCGCAGAGTATTTATTCTTTCCGCGGGGCAAATTATCGCAATATTTTGGACTTTCCGAAAATGTTTGAAGGTACAAAGATTATTAAACTTGAACAAAATTACCGCAGTACGCAAAATATTTTGAAATTCACCAATACAATAATTTCAAAAGCAAAAGAAAAATATGCTAAAACGTTATTTTCAGATATTCAATCTCCTGTTGTGCCTGCGCTGATTTGTGCAAAAGATACCCAGATGGAAGCTGACTTTATATGCCAAAGGATTCTTGAGCTTTTAGATGAAGATATAAGTTTGTCAGATATCTGTGTTCTTGCGCGTAATGCCAGAATGTCATATTCTCTTGAGATTGAACTTTCAAAACGGGCAATTCCTTATCAGAAATTTGGCGGTCCGAAATTTATGGAAACTGCTCATATCAAAGATTTAACCGCGCATTTGCGTGTTATTATAAACCCTGATGATATAATTAGTTTAAACAGAATTTTACTGTTGTTAAAAGGGGTTGGCGCTGCTACGGTTAATAATATTATTCCTGTTATAAAAGGGCAATTAAACCCTGATATAAAGCTTTTACCGTCAAATAAAACCGCCAGTATTGTTCCGCTGTTAAAAACATTGGATAAATTAAGACATAATATTGCAATTAAAAAGCCTTCTGACATTGTGGAAGAAGTTATAAATTATTACAAACCGATATTGAAAGATAAATATGACGATTTTTCAAAACGTGAAAAGGATTTGGATCATTTTGAATATCTTGCCGGGCAGTATTCAAATCTTGAAGATTTTATCAGTGATTTAGCGCTTGAGCCGCCTGATGCAAGTGTTGAAGGTATGTATAAACGCAACAGTGATGATGAAGCGCTTACTATATCTACAATTCATTCTGCAAAGGGGCTTGAGTGGGACAGTGTATTTATAATCGGCGCGGTTGATGGAAGGTTTCCGAGTGCATATTCGTTTAATTCAGAAGAAGAAATGGACGAAGAACTTCGCCTGATGTATGTAGCTTCAACCCGTGCCAAAAATAATTTATATATTACGTATCCTGTTGACATGTATGATTATTCAATGAATATGGTTTTATCAAAACCTTCACGGTTTCTGAATGATATTCCGTCTGATGTTTTGGAAGTCTGGGATATTACTGAAGAGGGGTAAAAAAAGGAGATATAAATGCTTATAAAAATATATACAGACGGAGCTTGCAGCGGAAACCCGGGAAAAGGCGGATACGGAACGATTCTTGTTGCAGAAGATGAAGGTGGTAAAATTCATAAAAAAGAATTAACACAAGGGTTTAAGGTTACCACAAATAACAGAATGGAACTTCTGGCGGCGATTGTCGGGTTAGAGGCTCTTAAAAAACCTTGTGATGTAGAATTAACTTCTGATTCAAAGTATTTAGTTGATGCATTTAATCAAAATTGGATTGATGGTTGGATTAAGCGAGGCTGGAAGGGTTCAAATAAGCAGCCGGTTAAAAATAAAGACCTTTGGGAAAGGCTTTTGACTGCAAAAAAAACTCATAATGTAAAGTTTATATGGATAAAAGGTCATAACGGGCATGAATACAATGAACGCTGTGACAGAATGGCTGTAGAATCTGCAAACAGCGATAATCTTCTTGATGATACGGGATTTGTTAACTTATAGCCAAGTTTTTAGGTAACAATATGTATCAATTTATTTGAAAATTCATTTTTTTTACGCTAATATAAATTTTGCGATTATTTGAATAGGATTATATTATCCGGCTTGGAGAAAAAATGAGAATAGCCCCGGTTAACCAGTCTCTGCTGTTTAGAGGAGATGATTTAAAGACCAATTTTGATGCATTAAATGAAAAAAATAAAAATGAAAAGAAATATGTAGACCCTCTTGCTAATTGGCCGCTCAGAGGTTTGGGCTACACTAATGATATCGGTGTTGCGATTAATGAAATTGCACCGGCAACGGCAAGACTTTTTTGGGTGCCGGCATTGATGTATTTTGGTGCTGATGTTTATGATAAATACAAAAATAAAGGCAACAAATATGACCCTGATGCCAAGCGTGCATTTTCACAAGCTGTTTTCCAAGCATTTGCAAGTATTCTTTTGCCGACAATGTTTGGACATATCGGGCAGAGCGCTTTTTCTCAATTAGACAAATATAAAGGTGAAAAAATCTCAACAAATGCTAAAGAACAAACCTTGCGTTTTATAAAAGGGCATTCATCCGAACATGATATATTTAACCAGGCGCGAAATAGAGATGACATAGTTAAGGATTTCTCAAACAGTTTTGATATTTTTTATTCGGGTAAAACTCGTTCATACGAAAAGAAAAATATGTTTGCAAAAATTTATGATAAACTTTTAGGAAATTGCAAGCACGGTGCTATTGCAAACTCTGATGAAACAAGGATTAAACAGTTTGCTATAAATCAATTTACAGAGGTTTTAAACTCTTGCAAGGATATGGACGTGCTGAAAGCAAAACTTGATAAACAAATATTTAAACTTAAATCCTGGAAAGCTTTAGGATCTTTTACAGCATTACTTCTGACAGTAAAACCTATTGATGTTTTTGTTGAAAATGTAATTATTAAAAAAGTTGTAGAACCGCGTGTCGAGAAATTTGATATTCATCATTTTAAGACGATTGGCGAGTTTGGAAAATTCGGAGATTAACTGTTTTGTATTTTTCTAATTTCAGCAACAGCGGCATTGATTGAGTAATCCCAGTTGTTCATTTTATCATTAACAAACGGCTTAACCGATGTCAAATAGGTAATATTTTCACCTTTAATGTCAAACCAGCGCCAGTCATAATACCAGTTAAACAGGGCAAGTGTTTTTTTACCTAATGCGCCTGACAGGTTCATGATAACATTATCCGTTGTTAAAATAATGTCGCAGTTTTCAATAGCTGCAGCGGTTTGATTGAAATCATTGAAATCTTTTACTATATTATGGATTTTGTTTTTTCTGAACATATTAAATTTATCATCATTGATATATTTTGTTAGTGAATAGATTTCAACATCTTTCAACTCTTCTAAAATAAGAAGCCTGTCAGGTGATATATTTCTGGTCGGATCGCCATATATACTTCCGGAAAAACATATTCCGATTTTTAATTTGTCGTTATTGAAATACTTTTCTTTATATTCTTTAACGAGCTTTTCATCTGCTTTAATATAGCCTTCTCCTATACAAAGGTCTTTTCCTTCAAGTTTTAAGACTATTGGAATTCCCATAGACGGAATATGATAGTCAAATTCCAGTGAATTTAAGTCTGCCCGGCTTTCAGGTATAACCTCAACTTGGCAGCTGTTATTTTTTAACAGGTCATAAGTTATGTCGGGAACGACAAAAATAATATGTTTTGCAAGTTTTTTAAGCCTTGGCAAATATCCCCACATTAAAAATGTATCGCCAAATCCCTGTTCATAATGTATAAGCAGTGTTTTGTCTGTTATATCAACTACTCCGTCCCATTCAGGTTTTTGAATTTTAGGGTATTTTATAGGCATAATTTCTTTAAAAAATCTTGCAGGAAAGTATTTTCGCCAGCCTGCATAATCTCCGGCTTGGAAGCAGAATGCTGCATAGTCATATTTATCAAGGTTTGTAATCTTTCCGATTTCAAAAAGTTTTTTATAATATCTTGCGCATGTTTGGTAATCTTTTGCTCTGTAAGCTGTGAGTGCAGCATTTTTATTGAATTGGCTGTTTTCAGGCTCCATTTTGCAGGCTGTTTCTATATTATATAGAGCTTTTTGAATAATTGAATAATCCGAAGTGTAGTACTGGAACAGCGTGTTATAGTATAATCCGAGCATGTTGTATTCATTTGCGGGGATTTCGATTGTTGTTTCTTTCATATATCTTTCTTGGAAATATATCGTTCTTCCAATATCAAAACTTCTGTAGACTTCCCCCAGCAACTTATAAATTTCCGGGTTTTGTAGTCCGCTTTGTTCAATGTAGGTGCCAAGTTTTGCAAGAGTGCCAAATAGTTTAAACTCTTCCAAAGATTTTGCGTAATTTTTCAGGTTATTAATATTTCTGTTTATCCATATCAAACGGTTAAATTTTTTGGTTAAAGAGTTGTTCATACTAATCAAAGTATAACTTATGATTGGTAAAATTTATTCGTTCAGGTAATGTATATTTAATCAGCCGAAATTTTGACAAGATGGAAAACATCTTATAATATAAGAAAAAGAAAATAAGGAGAAAATAAGATTATGAATTTGCCTGATAATATTCCAAATAGTGCAAAACAAGAGCTGCAAAAGCTTTTAAAGGGTAATAAAAATTTTATAAACGGTACTCCGACCGCCAAAAATATGTGCCTTTCAACATTACAAAAGCTTGCATTGTATCAAGAACCTTACGCTTGTGTTCTCAGCTGCTCGGACTCGCGGGTTGTGCCTGAGATAATTTTTGATTGCGGAATAGGTGAACTTTTTGTAGTAAGGGTTGCGGGGATAACTGTCGGGCCTAATGTATTGGAAAGTCTTGAGTATGCTGTGAAAAAACTACATGTACCTCTTTTAATCCTTCTCGGACACGATGATTGCGGGGTTATGACGTATGCAAACGAGCATTACCCTCAAATTACAGAGAATTTTCAATCAATATTAAAATGCGTTTATCCTGTGATTGATAAAGCCGGTCAAATGGATTGTAATAATAAATTTGCCAAAAAGCACACTGTATGGGTAGAAGATTATATTATGGAGCATTCTGAGATTATCAAATCTGCAGTGGATTCAGGCAACCTCTATATTGCAAAATGCCATTTTGATCATAATAGCGGTGAAGTTTATATGATATAAGTTTTATTTACCGATATAATCCATTAGTCTGTTTAATAACTGGGCTTTTTGGTGAAAACCTGGAAATTCGGCGATTTTCTCACCGTTTTTCAAGAGTACAAATGTTGGAAATCCTTTAACTCCGAATTTTTTAGCAGTTTCAGGCATTTCATCGGCATCAACCAACCCAATCCACATATCTGAATCTTTTAATTCTTCAAGTTCAATTCTCTGGTTTCTGCAATATCCGCACCAGGTTGTGTAAAATTCCAACAGCTTTAGACCATTTTTGGTTTCTTTATCAAAATTTTCTTCGTTTAACTCTATAAGCATACAAACCTCCTGAAATTTATTTTAAATTATAGTATAAAAATTTTTCAGATAAAACAATTGAACAGGTATGTATATCTTGCTAGTATCTTAGCGGGATTTTAGAGCGGTGAACTTCTTTATCTTCGTACCCAAAATTTAATAACATACGGTTTGTGCTTGTGTAGAAAATATTTTCATCAAAAGTTGGTCCGATATTGATTGATGTTACCGAATCTTTTGAAAACTTGTATTCCAAATAAGGAACAAACAGGCCGTTTTTTTCAACAATGCCTGTCGGTTTTGAGTTTTCTGCGCCAAAAACATTTACGATAACTATCCGGTATTCGTGTTCGTTATTAAATTGTGGGTTTTTAAAGAATATGCTGACAATACTTAAAACATCTATCAATTCAAACAAAATATCAAATAATTTAACTTCATTTTGTTTCTTACATTTTAAAGCGCGTTCAAAAAGCATATTCCATTTTTTGAAAATCGCATGGATAACTTTTATTTGTTTTTGTTTATCGTAAATTACGCTGCCATAAATTGGCAAATAGCCGTTTGTATCCATTTCTGATACAAGTTTTTTCTTGTCAAATCCTATATTGTAACCTGTGTAATTTTTACCTTTAGCATAGTTATTCCATAGTGTAAGGTTGTCGCTTTCGGTAGAAAATGATGTTGTGAAGTATTCGAGTTTGTTTATAAAATCGTCGTTTCCGTCGACAATATTTTTGTATTTGTTTCGGAAATGGTTTTTAATTTTTTCAAACAAATCAGGATTAAGCCCGTCAATTTCATCTATCAGGTGAACAATCAGCCTGTATGAATATGCGATTTCTTCTTTGTCATTGAGATATAGTGCATTAGAAAATCTTAATGCCCCGCCTGAAAGGATATTCAATAACTTTTCCGGTTTGGTGTAATGGTATATTGTATAATTGGTATCATTGTCCAAAATTTTTTTAATTTTTGGAATTTTATGAAGCAAATCGTCATAATAAGACATCAGAAAACCTCTCAGACTATAATATTTATTATAACATATTTTTCAAGCTTTTGCCAGAGATTTTTAATGTTTTATAGAACCTTCAAGACGTTTTTTGATTTGATCAAGTTCTTCTTTTGTTAAATATTTAGACATTTGAGCAAATTCTTCCATAATATCCCAAGATGAATAATTGCCAGTTTCAATTTTCCTAATCCATTCGTTCACTTCTTTTGTCATCATAATCCTAACTCC
>URYF01000040.1 GCA_900551965.1 uncultured bacterium | reverse complement strand
ATAATCCTTTGGTCGTGGGTTCGAATCCCTCCGGGCCCAGAAAAAATAGACACAAGCACACGCTTGTGTCTATTTTTTGTATCTGAAATGTGGCTGAAATTCAAATGTTGAGTAGTTTGGTCGGAAGAAATTTCGTCTTTGCGAGGGCGAATAGCCCGAAGCAATCCATTTTCTGGATGATTATTTTTGAACTTTTTTTGATATTCTATATTTACCGGTCAAGACAAAGAGCCGGATTTAGTTAATTACCCCATATATTTGTCCATAAGGAGTTATATTTATGAAAAGAGTAGTTTTACTTGGACTATTGTGTGCACTCTTGTCTCAAAATCCGGTGCAGGCAGAAGATGCGTGTTCTCTTGATAAGTTGAGCTTGAATTCTGGAACTGATATTGTTGCAGCATATAATTGCTTAAAAGAACGGGAACTTGAGGTTATTAAGCTTAATAAAAGCCAAAAGTTTATTGTTCAGTCGTTGCAGCCGATGTCATCTGATTCGCCGGTTGGTTCAATAATAAATTTTGAAACAGTGCAAGATGTTTCAATTTTTCCGGGAAAAGAAGCTTCAAGGGTTACTTTTACCGGTGAAATTATTGAAAATAAACCGCCAAGACTTGTCGGGCGCAGTGGCACATTAAAACTTGCTATAAATAAGATTAAGGTGGATAAGATTACGTATCCGGCAGAAGCTTATATTACGAAAATGGGTAAAAAGCAAATTATGGCAGGTGTTTTAGCCGGTGCTCCGATTTATTTCGGTAACCTTGCAGATGTTGCAGATAAGGGAACTATTACTATTGATAAAGTTTATAAGGATCCGTGTCAGTACAGTTGTGAGAGTATAACATATCCGGCTCGGCCGTTTTATTATCTGGGCGGAGCTATCTTACAGCTTGCTGACCTGTTTATTGCTCCTGTAATTTGTGTTTTTAAACGCGGTGAAGATATTGATATTCCGCAATATACTTCGTTTGAAATAAAATTGGATAACGATGTTTCGTTGTTGAATTTATAAAAATTTGTTGGTTATATTAACTATTGTAACGTTAATTTCTTTAATTTAACAAGTTTTTCTTTTACAGACTTTAAAGTTAATGTACTCAGTAAAAACAAAAAAGAAAAGAAGGTAAAAAAATGATTAATGGATTAACATTCACCGGCAGAGAAGCAATGCTGACTAAAGGTGTAAAGACTGTTGGTGAAGCTGTTGCAGATAAAACTCATGAATATTTGGGTGTAGGTAAAATTTTTGCAGAATCAGCTGCCGCTCCAAAAGTTGCTAAAAATGAATACACAAGCCCTTATGGACTAATTTCAGCTTCTGTAAATAATTCTAAAAATGAAGCTATTGCAGAACTTTTTGGAGATATCCTTCCAAAAAGAAATGAAGCAGCAGTAAGCTATGCAAAATCTCACGGTATTCCGGAAGCTGCTATACCTGAACGAGCAATAGATATTTTAGCTTAATAAAATTCTTATAAAATAATAGGAAATAAGATTAAAGGCGGATTACAAATTTGTAATCCGCCTTTTAAAATTAATATTTTGATTAAAACTATATAAATAAGTGATTTTTTGTTATAATTAAGGAGGAACTTACGGGAGATGAGAATGAAAGAAGAATTACTGTCGATTATTGAAAAAAACAGCAGAATAGATTTTTCAGAACTGGCTGTTTTGCTTGGGGTTAGTGAGGAGCAAGTTTTAGAAGAGTTATCAGCTTTGGAAAAAGAGGGGGTTATTTGCGGATATCATACGCTTATCAATTGGGAAAAGACTTCTATTGAAAAGGTTATGGCACTGATTGAGGTTAAGGTAACGCCGCAGCGCGGACGCGGGTTTGATAATATTGCAGAAAGGATTTATAATTATCCGGAGGTTAAGGCTGTATATTTGATTTCTGGCGGATACGATTTGTTGGTTATTTTGGAAGAAAAAACATTAAAAGAGATTGCGGGGTTTGTTTCAGATAAATTATCAACACTTGACAGTGTTTTGAGTACTGCAACTCATTTTATTTTGAAAAAGTATAAAGATCACGGGACAATTTTGAACAGGGAAGAAAAAGATGAAAGAGAGGTTATCACCCCATGAGGAATTTCCTTTCTGATACAGTTGTTAGTATAAAACCATCAGGAATAAGAAAATTTTTTGATATCGTAAGTGAAATGAAAGATGCGATATCATTAGGTGTTGGAGAACCTGATTTTGATACGCCATGGCATATCAGAGATGAAGGTATATACGCGTTTGAACGCGGAAAAACTTTTTATACTTCAAATGCCGGGTTAAAGGATTTAAGGATAGAGATTTCTAATTATATGAATCGTACTCAAGGGATTACATATAATCCCGATGATGAAATTATTGTGACTGTGGGAGGTTCTGAGGCTATTGATATCGGCCTTCGCGCGGTTTTGAATCCTGGAGATGAGGTTATTATTCCTCAGCCGTCTTACGTTTCGTATGAACCTTGTACGGTTTTAGCAGGCGGTAAGCCGGTTATTATAAATTTAAAAGCTGAAAATGAATTCAGGCTGACTGTAGAAGAATTAAAATCTGCGATTACAGATAAAACGAAAGTATTAATTTTGCCTTACCCGAACAATCCGACCGGATCTATTATGGAATTTGATGATTTGAAGGCTATTTCTAAAATTATTATTGAAAATGATATCTTAGTGATGTCTGATGAAATTTATTCGGCACTGACCTATAAGGATAAACATGTTTCGATTGCGTCAATAGAGGGAATGAAGGAACGCACAATTTTAATAAACGGTTTTTCAAAAGCTTATGCAATGACCGGCTGGCGGCTTGGGTATGCGTGCGGTCCAAAAGATATTATCAAACAGATGACAAAGATTCATCAATTTGCGATAATGTGTGCACCGACAACAAGCCAGTATGCAGCAGTAGAAGCTTTGCGCAATGGCGATGATGATGTTGAAGCAATGCGCAAATCCTACAACCAGCGCAGACGTTTTTTAATGAATGCATTTAAAAACATGGGGCTTGATTGTTTTGAACCGTTTGGTGCATTTTATGTTTTTCCATGCATAAAAGAGTTTGGAATGACAAGTGAAGAATTTGCAACCAGATTTTTACAGGAAGAAAAAGTTGCACTGGTTCCTGGTACGGCATTTGGTGATTGCGGGGAAGGTTTTTTGAGAATATCTTATGCGTATTCTCTTGAAACTTTAAAAATTGCAATCGGGCGATTGGAATCTTTTATAACTCGTCTGCGTAAAAACTCTTAGAGTTATCCTATTTACTAGCCTGATTGGAGAATTTTTGCGGATGATTTTTGCGGTTAAATTATTTTATTCGGAGAATTTGTATGCGAAAATTTGTTTTAACTTATCTAATATTATTTGTTGTTTATTTTTTGTTTACCCAGGTTGCTAATGCTGAAAATATCCATTTTAATGACAGTATTTATCATTTAAAATACAGTGATATATCACCGGCAAATAAGGTGGTTGAAAACGAGTATTTTCAGCCAAAAGAGGACCGTGATTATTGGACAAGTATGGTTGGTATTTATTATTATCCTGAAGTTTCAAATCCTTTAAAATATGCGGCAGAATTTGATAAAAAAATTGGAGAAAAGGAAAACTTTTTACTGTTGAAGTTTATCCAAAATAAAAAACAAGATATTGCACTGTTAAGTTATTTAGAAAATATTGTTCAAAATGATAAAACGTTTTTTATCTATCATATTTGCAAATATGAAAAGCATCCAAAAAAAGGAATGATGATTTTGCGATTTGCTAAAAAATATGTATTTAATACAAAAGAAGAGATTACAAGTATCGGGCATGAGGTAAAAAGTATCAATGATGATTATATGGAAAAATTGATTATCTCACCGATTCCGCCAATTGTTCAAAAGCAGATTCCATAGACATTACTAATAAAGAAAAGGCAGTCATTTATGGCTGCCGTGCGATTATTTGGTATATTTATTTTTACGAATGCAGATTTTATACCAAAGCGTATTTTTCTTTGTAATCATCATAAGATTTACTAAATTCTACATTATCATAGGATTTTAGTTGTTTTAAGAATTCGTGTTTATCAATTGTTGAATCTTTTGCTTTTAATATTGAAGCTGCGATATTTGAACAATGATCAGAAATTCTTTCAAAATCATTAAATAATTCAGAGATAATAAAATCTAATTCAATCGGGTATTCTCCATATTGAATCCTTTTAATATGTCTGTTTTTAGCTTTTAGAATTAATTTATCAATTACCTGTTCAAGCGGTTCAATTTTTAGAGCCAAAGTTGTATTATTGTATGTAAATGATTCTGTTGTGAGGAATAGTACTTCTAAAATTGCACTGACAATAATACGGATATCGCTTGCCAGCTCCGGAGAAAACTCCATATTTTTATTCTTTTTCTCTTGAGCAAGATTTAAAATATTTATAGCATGATCGCCTATTCGTTCGTAATCCCCGATAATAAGAAGTAGTCTGGCAATAGAATTTCCTGTTTCTTCAGAAAGTTCTTTATTTGAAGCTTTTACCAGATAAGCTTCCATTTTATCTTCAAAAATATCAATTCGTTGTTCGTTTTTATTTATAACTTCAGCCTTCTTATACTGATAATTTTTAAGCTGTTTTGTTGCATAAAGGACATTATTTTTTACAAGTTTAGCCATCTTAATTACTTTTTGGTTAACTTCTAATGCCGCAAGTTCCGGAGATAGTAAAAGTCTTTCGTCCAGGAAAACTTCGTTTTTTTCGGTTTTTGTATCTTTTATAATAAAGTGTGCAATTTGTTCTAACTGTTTAATAAACGGGAATAGCAGAATTGTTGTACAGATATTAAATGTAGAGTGTAGGATTGCGATACCTGCAGGGTTAATATTCGTATTCATAAAAGGAAGATTAAACAATAATCTAACGAGTTCATAAGCTGATAGAAATATAACAGTTCCTATAATATTGAATATAACGTGAACGACGGCAACCTTTCTAGCGTTTGAGTTAACACCGATACTTGAGATTATTGCGGTAATACAAGTTCCGATATTTTGTCCCATAATAATCGGCAGTGCCATAGAATATGTCATATCAACTTTCATAACAAGGGCTTGCAGCATACCTACAGAGGCTGCTGAGCTTTGGATAACTGCAGTTATTACTGTTCCGACAATAACCCCAAATATTGGGTTTTTGAATAATGTTAACAGCTCAATAAATTTTGGAGAATGAGAAAGCGGTTCCATTGACGTACTCATGAAAATCATACCGGTCATAAGGATTGAAAATCCAAGAAGTACGCTTCCTGTGTTTTTGTTTTTATTTGACCTGGCTGCAAAAATCATAATAACACCAATGAGTGCTAACAATGGAGTAAATGATTCCGGTTTAAACAGCCTTATAAAAACGTTATCACTTTGGATTCCTGATAAACTCAAAATCCAAGCAGTAATGGTTGTTCCAATGTTAGAACCCATAATAACTCCGATAGCCTGTGATAATTTCATAATACCGGAGTTAACAAGTCCGACAAGCATTACGGTAACAGCTGATGAACTCTGGATAACTGCAGTAATCCCGGCTCCTAAAATCAAACCTTTAGCAGGGCTTGATGTCATCGTTTTAAGTATTTTTTCTAATTTGCCGCCGGCAATTTTTTCAAGACCTGAAGACATTATATAAATACCGTAGAGGAAAAATGCAAGTCCTCCAAGTAGTTGTAATATGCTGAATATGTCAAATTTTTCCATGGTGTTATTCCCTTTTTTGTCTATTTGTAATAGCGGCAGGTTAATAGATATCAACCTGCCGCATAAATAATTAACTGCCTTTAAAATATGCAAGAATAATCATAATAATTGTTACTATTGCGGTAAAAATTAAAGTGCTTAAAGCGCCCGTACCTTTACTGTCGGCATAGCCTTTACCCGATATGGATTTTGAATTAATATTAGTTTGAGTATTTATATTATTTTCCATTGTTTCTCCTATTTTAAAAATCTTAAATAAATGTAAGCAGAACTTACAATTAGTGATATAGTAACAACAAGGACACCATATTTTAAAAATCTCATAAATGAAATCGGATGACCTTCTTTATTTGCATTTTCAGAAACAATAACATTAGCGGCAGCACCGATAATTGTCATGTTTCCTCCAAGACAAGCACCCAGTGATAAAGACCACCATAGAGGATATGTATAAACATCACCCATGGTTTTTTCTATTTCAACAAGCATTGGTGCCATAGTTGCTGTGTATGGAATATTATCAATAATCCCTGAAATAATACCTGATGCCCATAAAATAAGCATAGAAGTTGCAGCTTGGCTTCCTTGGGTTACTTTCAAAATCCATTCAGCCATAAGCTTAATTCCGCCGGAAGCTTCCAATCCGCCTATTATAATAAATAAACCTATAAAGAAGAATATTGTATTCCATTCAACATCTTTCAATATTTCGTTTGGTTTTTCAAAAATAAGCAGGAAACTTGCGCCTAATAATGCAGCAACGCAGGTTTCAATATGAGTAATATCATGTGTCATAAACCCTAGAATTACCAAAGCAAGAACAATTGTAGATCTAATCATAAGATTTTTATCTGTGATTGTTTTGCTGTTATCAATATTTGCAGCTTCGCTGATTTTTTCAGGAGCGGCAACAAGTTTTTTCTTAAATATAAGTGCCAATACAATCATAACTAAAGCCATTATAACGATAATAGCCGGAGTTAATTCTTTTATAAAATCCATAAAGGATAAGCCGCCGGCACTGCCAATGATAATATTTGGCGGATCCCCGATGAGGGTAGCTGTTCCTCCGATATTTGAAGCAAATATTTCTGTTAACAAATACGGAACAGGGTCGATATCAAGTTTGCGGGCAATAGCAAAAGTTATAGGCATAATCAGGATAACTGTTGTAACGTTATCTAAAAATGCGCTGGTAACTGCTGTAAAAATGCCTAATGCAAATAAAACTTTAACCGGATGACCTTTTGTTAACTTTAGAAGGTTGTTTGCAATCCAATTAAATACACCGCTTCGAGCAGTGATTGAGACTATTATCATCATTGAAACAAGTAAAAATATTACGTTAAAGTCAATGAAATTAATAAAGTAATGCGGATTTATAATTCCGTCAATCATTTTAGTTTGGCTGACAAGTCCTAAAACTATAGTAATAGCGGCTCCGATTAAGGCGATTGTCATTTTTGGAATTTTTTCCAAAGCGATAAATATATAAGCCAGGATTAGTAATCCTGCAGATAGCATAACACTGTGAGAGGATACAAAACTGCTTAGCATGTTTTGCTCCTTTCTGCAACGGCGCAAGCAATTGCAAGTGCTATTTCTAAATCATTACTGTTGTTATTTTTTTTCGGCAGGTGTTTTTCTTCCTCAATTTCTTCCGGGAAGTACTTATTAATAATCTTCATAAATTTTGCGTTAAGATTCATAACCCAAACCATTACGGCAATGAAGAAATAAACAACACCCATACCAATAATCATAAGAAGTAAGCCTTCTTTTAATAATTCGATATTCATTATATTGCTCCTATTAAATTGTAAATATTATCTGTAAATTGTTAGATAATATAAGGGTTAAGGAGCCCTGGTACAGAGCTCATTCTTTAAATATGGAGATATTTTATGAGATGAGCTGTACAATATTTTATTATATTTAGATATAAAAATTTGCTGAGTTAATCTTTGAGAGGTTGCGGATCTGTCAGTAGAGCCGGAAGTAAGTGTATTTTTTCTCAAAGTTGCCGTATAAATTTCGTGATTTTGTGAATTAGGAGCAGCAATTGAGTTTTCGCTGCATTCTTCTGAAATTAAAAATTCTTCAGCAGGGTTTGTTTCCAATGCTGAAATTTCAGATGGTTGATTGAAAACATTAAAATTTGCATGGTTAATATTGCAGGCATTAGCAGCCAACGAAATAAAAAAGCATACACATATAAAAAATATTTTCAAAAAATTTTTCACACAAATATTTTAGCATAAATATTTCAAAATCAAGTATTTTCAAATTAAGATAAAATATTTTGAATAGTATGTGTAAAAACGAATTTTTTTATATTATAATAAGAGCTGTGGCAAACATGTCGGAGTGGTACTCTGCCGAGGAAAAGTTGACTAAATGTCAAGTTTTCGGAGAGGGTATGAGCGGAGAGAATACATCCGCCGCGGAGACATTGAGTCACAGTTGAAAATTAAATAGTCATTTGGCAAACATGTCGGAGTGGTGGAATGGTAGACACGTACGTTTCAGGTGCGTATGGAGAAATCTGTGTGGGTTCAAGTCCCATCTCCGACAAGTAAAAAAGAGTAACATTGGTTACTCTTTTTTTTATGTAGACTGGAGTCAATCCAACGATACTTGGCAATTGTGCCATTTAACGCAAATCACTCCCCACCCTAGCCCTCCCCGAGTAGGGGAGGGAATAAATCTAATCTTCGTCTCGCCTCACCACACCCCGAGTGAGGGTGTGGGCATTAATCACAATCTTCGCACGCCTTACTCCTCTCCAAGTAAGGTAGGGTATAGAGTGCTATTCTCATGTTGTAATACACCTGCGTAGAACGTTTTAGTATGTAGATAGATTTTACAATTGCACCTTCCCAGGGTTGGGGGAGATTGGGAGGGGGAGATAAGTATCCGGTAGTCTGAGTTTTTTTCAAATATTTCTTCCTGCTCCTATTGAATGTTTTTATTAACAATTGTTACAAGTAAATGATATTGTAATAAAAGTTTACATATAGCTGAAAGTTAGATATATCCTTGAATAATGCGATATGAGATGTTTGAATTTAGGGGTATATTTTTATTTATGTGAAATTTCTATCTCTCAAAATACTTTAGTATTATATAGAGTGATTGCAAGCACAAGTGAAGTTACTTAAGAGATAAGGAGTATTACTATGCAAATTGGTAAAAATGGCAGTCCGTTTGATGATTTAAATGCCAAACTTAAGGCTTTGGCGGAAATGTCAGGAGATGCCAAGAAAATTGATACAGAGGCTGAAAAAACTCTTGCCAAGAGTTTGTTTGAGAAAGCTAAAGGTGATTTAACAGGCAATGAGCAGACAAAAATTTTAACAGGCTGGGGTATTGAACCTAATCCTGAAAATGGCAAAGGTGTTAATGTCAATGTTTCGATTGATGTTGATGGAAACAACAATAATGTAACAAATACAACTGTTGTTGGCGATGGAAATGTTGTTGGAAATAATGTTTCGGGTAACGGAAAGATTAACACAGGTGATACCAATGTAAATGTTGGCGGAGACTTGAATATTGGTTCAGGCAGCAATGTTAATATTGGTAACAACAACGATATTTATGATAACGGAGATGTAAACGGTGCTGCACAACATGGAGCAAATGAAAGTACCAGAGCTAATGATAAAACCGGTAATGTTGCGCCTAAACCAAAGCGGCCTGTTGATAAATCAGATAGAAAAACATATAATCCGGGTATTGACAAACCTGAAAAAACTGATGATAAAAGAGGTCATGATTCCGGTAATGTTGATAAGAAAAATATAGCAGGGAATTCAAAAGATATCATCAATGGTTCAGATGGTGAACACGGTAAAACCGCTCCGTACAGAACTGGAAAACCTAACCCTCATACGGGTGAAATTCCTAAAGAAACTCGTAAAAAATATGATTTTGAGGTTTGGGTAAATAGAATGCCTAGTCCTCGCCCTGATTTAAGAAATGATAATAGTGATATTTTTTTCTACCTAGAAAAAAATATAAAAAATACTGATGATTTAAATAAGATTAAAGCAGAATTATTAAAATGTAAAAGTTTTGAAGAAAAGAAAGCTCTCTTAAAATCATATGGTATAGATTTACAGATAGCTTACTAAAAACATATATAGTATGAGTGCTGAATTTATTTCAGCACTCAATATACTCAGGATTTATTGATATGATTGATCAGATTCAAAATAAAAATAATACACAATATATAAATAATTCTAAACCTCAGAACCAGCAGCAATTGAGTCCAACGACTTCTTTGTTTCAAAATGGTGTTCAAAAAATGGGGGATGAATACGGCAGCCCTTTTGACATAAATGGTGATATTAAGAATTTTGAAAAATTTGGAGGTTTTTACGACCACAAGGCTCAAAATTTTCGCAGAAAAAGGGTTGACGGAGTTCATGATTATTACCAAAAGTTAATGGAAAAGCACAAAAATTTGAAGTTCAATTTAGGTGCAATACTTCCCGAGCCTTCTCCCGGAAATTTTGATAAGGGAAGAAGAGGTTATGTAACTTATAAAAGGGCTATGAAAACCTGGGAAGAAAATTGTATCAAACAGTTTGATCTTATTGAAGAAAAGTTGAAAGATCAAAAACCTGATACTCATTGTGTAATCGTTCTTGGTGACAATAATGATATTGATTTTAAATTAGTTGTTGATACAGGAAAAAATACTCCGCAGGTACAAGAAGAAACCGCTCCTAAAAATCCTGTACCGGAGCAGCCTGTAGTTGATTCTTCGATACCGAGGCAAGAAAAATCCGTAAATGATAATAATGGCAAAGAGGGGGTTGAGCCGGATACTTTGCCTGCAGCTTTAGAACCGGAACAGCCGCCTAAAGCTTCAGAACCTTTAGCTCCGCTGCCGCCTGAAAAAAAGGTGGAAATTGAGCCTGATGTTTTGCCTGAAAATTTAAAGCCTGAGCAGCCTTCCAATATTCCTGAGGTTGTGATATCAAAACCTGCAGATGAAGTTAATCAACCGCAAGAATCTGTTAATAATGATGATAAAATTACAACAAAACCTTATCAGGTTAAAAAAGGTGATTACTGGTTCAAGGTGGTTCAAGAAAAATATAATGTTAACTCTGCAGAGGAAGTCCATGAGATTGTACGCAAGTTGAAAGATGAATATTTTGAAGCTAACAAAAAAGATTTAATAAAAGCCGGATATACCTCATCAAAATCCGGATTTTTCCCAAGAGCGAATGAAACTCTTGAATTACCGGAATTAATAAAAATCGGTGAGGATAGTTATAGTTTAAAATAGTTTGTTAAATTTATCAAAAGTTAATAATTAAGGCAAAAAATGAACTTCTGTATTAGCATGTTCGTTATAAGTTTAGGATGTGTAATAGGAGAAATAGGTATGAAAAAGATTATTTGTCTTGCCGCTTTAGTTTTTGCTTTTGGTATTACTTCTCCGGTTTTGGCGGCTCCCGGAGGACACCACGGCGGAGGTCATGGCGGGCATGGACATAGTATGGGACATCGTCCACATGGCGGCGGGCATTCATACAGGCCCCATCATATAAGCAGGCCGATACATCACCATCATTATATTGGCGGTGGATACTATCGTCCTTATCGTCCGTATTATAGACCATATTATTATTCATCTTATTATTATCCGGCAAGTTATTACTCAACATATAGCTATTATCCGTCATATTCATATGATGTTGTACCTGCAGTAGCACCGGAGGCAGGTACTGTTGTCGTGCGTGATAGCTATGCCGGAATCAACACAGCTGCTAATGTTATCAACACCGCAGCTAATGTCGCTGCAACTATTAAATATTTATCCTGGTAGGGGGTAAATATATACTGCAATAATGGTGTTGAACAGCTATGTCTGATTTTTATATTTTATTTAAAATTTTTAGCAAAAAAAAGCCGTTTCAAAAAGAACGGCTACCAGACTTGGGGAGGAGGTATGAAAAACTTTCGTTTTCCATATCTATATTTTTATTATCGGCAGTATATATTTTTTCTTGAGTTTAAAGGTTTAAATATCCTCTATATGGAGGAGTATAATTTTGTACAAAAGAACAAAGCAAGGGTGAAAACCCTTGCCTTATCCTCTTTTTCATCTTCCAGCTTATTAGTTAAGCTTTTTCTTTTTTGCTATTTATTTTGGTCAAATTTATGAAACTTGCATTTCTTTTTCAAAACCGAACAATGAACTTACAGATTCATCATCATGGATTCTGGAAATAGCTTGTGCGAGTAGTGGAGCTACTGAAATTTGTTTAATATTAGATGGCATTTTGCTCATATCTAATGGGATTGTATTAGTTACAATGCATTCGGTAATAGGAGCAGATCCAAGTCTTTCGATTGCAGGGCCTGAAAATACAGGGTGTGTTGCACCTACGTAAATTTCTTTAGCACCTTTAGATTTTAATAATTTAGAGGCTTCACAGATTGTACCTGCGGTATCAATGATATCATCAAACATTAAGCATACTTTGCCTTGAACATCCCCGATAACGTTTGTTGCAATAGCTTCGTTGTGCTTGTCGCGTCTTTTATCAATAATTGCAATAGGGCAATCAAGTTTTTTGGCGAAATGTCTTGTTCTGTTTGCGCCGCCCATATCCGGTGAAACTGCTACCATATTATCAGGATCAATGCCCAAACCTTTAATATAATTGACCAAAACGTTAGTTGCGAAAATGTGGTCTACCAGTATATTAAAGAAACCTTGAATTTGACCTGTATGTAAGTCCATAGCAAGCACTCTGTCTGCACCTGCGGTTGTTAAAAGGTCAGCAACAAGTTTTGCTGTTATAGCTTCACGTCCAGAGGTTTTTCTATCCTGTCTGGCATAGCCGTAGTAAGGAATTACGGCTGTAATTGTTTTTGCGCTGGCACGTTTAAATGCATCAATAATGATTAATAATTCCATTAAGTTTTCGTTCACAGGGTTGCATACAGGTTGAATGATAAATACGTCATCCCCTCTGACACTTTCTTTTACCTGTACATAAATTTCTCCGTCTGCAAAGTTTTTAACAACCATAGGGCCTACTGTTGTCCCAAGTTGGTCAGCAATTTCCTGTGCTAATTTCGGGTTTGAACGCCCTGCAAATAATTTGATATCGTGAGTCGGGTTAATTGCCCTTTCTAACTGTGGATAAGTCATTTCATTTATTGCAGCCATGTCTTTTTAATCCTTTCTATTACAACACCAGCATAGTCTATTATAAATCTGTCAGAGGATAACCTCAAGATTTTTTTAAGTTTTGTAATAATATATAAGTTGCTGAATTTTAAATTTTGCTATCCAAAATAAAAAGACAGGGTGTTAATCCTGCCTTTAAAATTAATCATAATAACTATCTGTGACAAATTTATAAATATAAGCTGCTGCGATTGCGCCTAGAAGGTTTCCGAGTATTGCAATTATTGGATAATTTTTGAATTTTATAATCAGGTAGGTCGGTTAATTTATAAAGGGTATATTTTTTAGGCAAAAAAAAATTTGTTTAGTTTTAAAATACTTATATAATTTTTTGAAGGAGAAAATATGAGTATTAAAATCGATTTAAAAAGCTGTGTAAAACAAATAAAGCTTGATTCAAGCCCAAAACCAAAACATATACCTCAAAGTATGCAAAAGAAAATTATAAAAGAAACAAATCCCGTAAGATTATCACTAGAACGCTATGCGGAAGAATTGTCTCCGGAAGAATATATTTCTGCAAGAAATTATTTAGCAGATATTGAGATGGAACAAATGTATAGAACTTCTGCAAGAGAATTTTTTGAATAATCTGAATTTTATATAATAAAAGCG
>URYF01000039.1 GCA_900551965.1 uncultured bacterium | reverse complement strand
GTATCACCTAATTTTCTAAGAGTAGATGAGCCGATTTTATAAGACATCAATTTAGTAGTTTCATCAACCTCTTGAGAAATAATACTTGAAGATGCTGAAACAACAGAATAATCATCCTGCCATTGCTGAATATAGCTGATTGAATATTCATTATTACCTTTCGCAATCATTGAAGTAATAGTATTTGTTAACGCACCGTCATCGAAGGTGTATGATACTTTTGTATAATCATCAACAGATGGCGGAGTAGGAACAGCCATATTACATAATTCTGAATAATAACTGCCTGACTCATTAGACAGAGTAGTTCTCTGCTGGTTAATCTGCTGTCCTTCGAATTCGACATTATTTTTCCTTGCTGTTAAACTCAGAAATCTTGCTTGTGATGCACTCATGCCCATTTCGGTGTCCCTTTCGTAGTTAATTTCCTATACATCTTATATCGGCAGCCTTTTGTATATTCTTTAACATTTAGAATATATTTGTAACATTTATTTACAATCAAAAGATTTTTAAAACGGATTTAAAACTAATAAAATTATCACAACTAAAAGTTAAATAATAATTAACAACCCTTTATAATCTTTATTTTTGAGTTAGAATAAGAGAATAAGAAAGGGAAAAACTATGTGGGATTATTCAGAGAAGGTTATGGACCACTACAGAAATCCGCGCAATGTCGGTTCAATTGATAATGCTGATGCCGTAGGGGTTGCAGGTTCCCTAACCTGCGGTGACCAATTAAAAATATATTTAAAAATAGAAAATAATATAGTTACAGATGCAAAATTTCAAACTTTTGGCTGCGGTTCTGCCGTTGCAAGTTCAAGTATTTTAACCGAAATGATTATCGGGAAAACTGTCGATGAAGTTCGAAAAATCACAAACAAAGATATTGCAGACGAACTGGGCGGATTACCTCCTGAAAAGATGCACTGCTCAGTTATGGGCTACGAAGCTTTAGAAGATGCCCTCAAAAACTACAGAGCAGACGGATATGTTGATTTAGACGAGATACTTGACGAGCATTACGGGACAGAAAAAAAAGAAAAAATTATCTGTACCTGTTTCCAAATTACAGAAAATATTATATGGGATGCCATAAAACAAAATGGGCTTAAAACTGTTGAAGAAGTAACAAATTACACTAAAGCAGGCGGTGCTTGCGGAAAATGTAAATCCGTAATCCAAGATATGATTGATACTTATTACAACAAGCAAAGGGCTGAAATAGATAAACTTACTCCAACCCAATGGATTTTGAAAGTTAATAACGTTATTGAAACCCAAATTTCACCGGAACTTCAAAAAGACGGCGGAGATATTGAACTTGTTGATATTAAAAACAAAAGTATCTATGTTCGTCTGAAAGGCAGATGCTCCGGTTGTAAAAATTCAACAATGACCTTGAAAAATTTTGCTCAAAAAATCCTGCAAGATTCACTAGGCTCAGACATCACTCTTATTGAGGTACAATAATATGACAAACAAAATTATATATTTAGATAACAACGCAACTACAAAGGTTGACGAAAAAGTTCTTGAAGCTATGATGCCATATTTTAAAGAAGAATATGCAAACCCTTCAAGTATGTATGATTTTGCAAAAAAATCATCTTCAACAATCAAAGAAGCCCGCGGTGTTATCAAAGATTTTGTGAACGCTAAAGACGAAAAAGAAATAATTTTCACCTCTTGCGGTTCTGAAAGCGCCAATATGGCTATCCGCGGAGTTTTAAATTACAACAAAAATAAAAAACACATAATAACTACAAAAGTTGAACACCCTTGTGTGTTGAATCTTTATCAAACTCTGGAAAAACAAGGTTACAAAGTTGATTATATCGGAGTAAATTCTAACGGAGAGCTTAATCTGGAAGAACTTGAAGCTGCGATAGATGAAGATACAGCACTGGTTTCCGTAATGTGGGCGAATAATGAAACAGGAGTTATAAACCCTATTGAAAAGATTTCAGAAATTATCAAATCTAAAAACAACGATACAAAATTCTTTGTAGATGCAGTTCAAGTTGCAGGCAAAATACCAATCGATGTGCAAAAAGCAGGAATTGACTTACTTGGAATTTCCGGTCATAAATTCCACGCACCAAAAGGTATCGGCGCACTATATGTAAATTCAAAAACAATGATTACACCACTGATAATCGGCGGACACCAAGAAAGAGGAAAACGTGCCGGAACTGAAAATACTCCATATATCACAGGTATGGCAAAAGCAGCTGAACTTGCAATGGATAATCTTAATTACGAAATGACCGAAGTTAAGCGTTTAAGAGATAAATTAGAATCAAATATTATAAATAAAATCTACAACGCAAGATTAAACACAGGTGTGGCAAA
The DNA here is from genome assembly GCA_900551965.1 of uncultured bacterium. Classification (GTDB taxonomy): domain Bacteria; phylum Cyanobacteriota; class Vampirovibrionia; order Gastranaerophilales; family Gastranaerophilaceae; genus Zag111. The sequence continues at coordinate 11,367 of URYF01000039.1, read as the reverse complement.
CAGAGTTCCAAACACTACAAATATCGGCTTTGAATACATTGAAGGCGAATTAATCCTTCTTCACCTGTCTGACCTTGGAATCTGCGCATCATCAGGTTCTGCATGCACTTCAGGTTCTCTTGAACCAAGCCACGTATTAAGAGCCATGAATGTTCCGTTCACTGCAATCCACGGAAGCATACGATGGAGTTTGAGCAGATTCACAACAGAAGCTGAAATAGATTATGTAATAGAAAAATTACCCGGCATAATTGAAAAGGCAACTTCAATTTCACCGTATCAAAAAGAACTTAAGGCATTAAAAGCCCTTAGAAAATAGATTACAGGTAACCGGATTTAGCATAAAAGTCCTATATTTTGTAAAATATAGGACTTTTGTCGTACATAGAAATATTTAAAATTCAAAAAATAAAAACTCCTGATTTGTTGAATTGGTTTTGATTAAAAAAAACTTTATTCTAACTCTAAGGAGTTTTTAAAATGAAAAAAATTATTATCTTTTTAGCCATAATTTTATCCTGTCAGAATTCAATTGCCGCAAGCCCAAACAGCACAATTCTGGATAAAATCGAAAACTCAATATACGGATACACATATTCTAATGAAAACGAAAGTACAAGACTTAACAGAATAGAAGAAAGTGTATATGGTAAAACCTCGAATGCGCAGGTGCAAACCCGAGTTGCAAAGTTAAAAAAAGACCTTGCAGCTGATTTAATGGGACAAGAAATCGAGCCTAAAGAAGATACATTTAGAGAAGATGAAGACTCCTGGGTATTTGCAAAAGAACCTGTAGAAAGTACTAAAATGGATTATCCGGCTATAAATGAACTTGAAAAACAAGTTTTTAAACAGGAGTACAAAGACCAAAATATAAAAACAAGATTATCAAAACTTGAAACAAAAACTTTCGGCAAGACATACGAAAGTGATGACTTATCAAGCCGAGTAGACCGTCTAAAAGCCGAAATAAAACCTCAAAACTTCATGTCAAATAAAATTGCACAGCAAGAAAACGACTTTTATAACGGAGATATTGGAAAACTTGACCAGAATTACCACATAGATTCATACGGCGATACATTTGATTATGATGCTTATAATCAAGGAAATGCGATGAATTTTCCTGAATATTCAGACTACGACGATTATTCCTCAAGTAATAACGTATTTAAATCCTCAAAACCGCTAAATATTTCAAGTATAGAAAAAACCCTTTATAAAACAAAATTTGAAAACGAGCCAATGAACGCGCGTTTAGCAAGAATTGAATCAAGTGTTTTCGGAACGAATTTTGCAAATGACAGTGAATCTGAAAGGCTCTCAAGAATCTCAAGTGCCATAAACGCTCAAAAATCCGCAAAGCGCTATGACAGTAACAAATTCGGTCAAAACATGGCAACAGCATTCCAAATCGGTACACTTATCCTGATGGTACTTGCCTGTATATTGTAGACACTGCCTACGGTGCAGCCGTGGCTTCACCGGCAGGTTGTACAGTTGCAGGTTCTGAAGGCATTTTGTTTTGAGAATTTTTAATTGCATTTTTAAATAAGTTCTTCAAATTTTCAGAATTTTGCTTTGCATTTTCTTTTGATTTTTGAATATCTTCTTTAGCCTGATTTATATCATCTTTAACTGATTGCACTTTGTTTTTCTGGGTTTCGATGATGTTATTAACATTATTTTTTACATTTTGGGCATTTGTTTTTGCATTTTCAACCCGATTTGTAATATTTTCTTTTACAGCTTCTTTAGCATTTTCAAGGTCTTTTTTTACATCCATTTCTGTTGTGTCACATTTTGACAACCATTTAAAATTCCGAACAGATGAAGAACTTTCAACAGGTCCGTTAAATACAACTTTAAAATCTTTATAAGTTTTACTGCCGTCTGATAAAGCCGGAATTAACTCGGTATTTTCATTTTGCGGATCTGAGGTCAACTGGTTCAAAATCTTTGAAGTCATTACCCCAAATTTTGGAATATATGATAACAGTTTTTCTGCGGACAATTCGCCCAAAGGTCCAAGACAAGATACAACCTTTGATTCAAGTCTTCCAAGAATTATCAAATTAGCAGTATTAGGCAAAATATTATAAGTTCCATGGACATAATATGCCATCAATGGTCCTGATACAAGAATCTTAGAAAGATTTGCACTGCCATTAGCCAGAGTTATTTCACCAGTTATATATTTAAATTTATTAGATTCCTGAACAGCCGCAAATGTTGACATTGCAGACAATGCAGACCTTAGTATGGAATTTGAAGACACGTTTTGAGCTGAAACAAGATTTTCAAGACGACCGATACTCATAAACCGCCCATCATCAATATTAAAATTAACATTACCTTTCATAGAATTTATTATTTCTTTGTCAGTCAAACCTTGCATAACAAGTTTTGTATTAAAATTCAAAACCCCGGTTAAGGCATTTTTTATCCCGACAGCACCATACACGGCTTTTGTAGAGTTAAGACCGCTGCCGTTCAGCTCCAGCCCGATTTTTGAGGTCATAATATCATAAGACAACTTTCCTGTAACATCTCCATCAAAGGCTTTAGCGCTCAAATCAGACAAATAGAATTTCGTATAATCTTTCAATGAGAAGTTTCCTGATAAATCGGAAGCAACAATCCCTCCGGCTTTAAATCCGCCTGCTGTTGCTGACCCATTTAGTACCGTACCGGACAAATCCGCAACCAAATCTGTTATCGCAAAATCAAAATCTTTCATTGAAATATCAATAAGATTAACAGTCCCGCGAACATTTGGATTCAGCATATCTCCTACAACAGTAACCGAACCGTTAGCGGTAATATTTGAATTAGGAACTCCCCATATTGGGAATGAAACCTCATTCGGTACTGCAATATTTATATTAAGCTTTGGTGAAGAGTACAATTTTGAAATTCCGCCGTTAACGTTAACAAGAGTAGCCTTATCTCCGCTGACCCCGGTATTTGAAAAAGTTAAAGAATCTCCAATTATTTCTATACTGGAATGAACTTTTACATTTTGACCTTTCAATTTATCAATATCAACAAGTGAAATATAATTGTCTTTATCAGCTTCAATTAATGCTTTTATATTTTGAACCTTTGAATTTCCTGACAACTTAACACTTAGCGGTAATTTGCCCTTATATGGAGTTAAGGATTTAAATTCATTTGGTAAAAATGCTGCAATATCAGCACTTTGAACATCCCCAGCAGCAGCTATATCCATAAACATTTTTTCAGACATATAATCTTTAACTGAGCCTTTAATATCGATTCTTGAATTATTCAGCATTAGATATGAATTTTTAATATTTATATCTTTACTATCGATAAGAATTTTTGTTTTTGGCACAGAGATAACAGCAGACGGGTGATTAAGAACAAGTGAAGTCACATCAATGTCCCCAGAAGCGGCTTTTCCGTCATACAAAATCTTAATAAGGGCATCTGATAGCATAGCCTTAACATCAGCCGCCTTATTATATATATTTACATCTTCGATTTTTGAACTTATTTCAGGTTTTATATCATTTAGCTTACCTGTAACCTTTGCATCAAGAGAGACTAAACCGCTATTGATATCATTTTCTTTAAGCAATGCAACCTGACCGAAAGCTGCCAATAAGCCTTTTAAAGATAATTTATCCGCAATAAGTTTTAAATCCGCCGTAGAATCAGATAATATTGTTCCTGAAAGTTTCAGCGGGTGCCCAGCTATAGAGAAACCGGCTTTTTTGATATCAATATTATTATTCATAAGATCAACATCAGCTGAAATATCATTGATTTTAACATTATATAAGCCATAAGAAAGACTTGACGGAATGATTTTTAAATATCCGGTAGACATAACTTTTTTCAAATCCGAATTGATATTAAAATCAGCATCGATACCGCCGGTTGCACTTAATGTTTTAAAATCTTCAAACTCAAAAGACTGGGCGATACTATCAACAAGCCTTATAATATTATTAAATTTGGCATTTGATCTTAGAGTTAAATCGATAGACGGCCTTTTGCCTGATTGAATGTTACCGATAATCTGAGTTTTCTCATTCAAATCAGATGATGAGAAAAATACTGAATCAATATCAGTTTTATTACCTTTGAACATTAGATCAAAATAACTTTCCGGAAGTTTCTGACCATTAACGGCAACAGATATAGCTTCAGCCTTCAAATGACCTTTAAAATGCGGATTTTTCAAAGTTCCTGAGGTTTTAATATCAGCTGTCAGATTTGTACTGAATTTATTATTATAAACAGATTTGAACAAATCTATAATATTAAATGAAGTAATCTCCGGTTCTGTTTTTGCAATATCTTTATCTTCATCTATAACGATATCCTGAGGGAACACAATATCATTCAAGGAAAGCTTAGGCATAATACGATTATCAAGCTTGATATCATATTCTGATATAAGCATATCGTCAAAAACGATTTTCCCATTTGCTCCTAATTTTATTTTCTTATCCAGAATAAAATCAGAGATTTTTAAATTTTCACCTTCAGTATAATAAGACTTTGAAGTAATTGCATCAACAAATGCTAAATTGTATTTTTTAACACAAATATTTGGCAAGTGATTTGACAATTTCAATCCCAACGGCATAACAAAGGGTTCTGATGCCGGTTTCTCAGATTGCGGCAAGTAATCCAAAACCAAAGGCATTCCATCTTTTTTTATAACAATTTCACCATTAAAATCTTTTGCAAAAACACTATCCAGTTGTATTTTTCTAGCCAAAACAGGAAGGAGTGCTAATTTAATACCAGCATCTTCAGCCTGGATAAAAGGGGTTTCAGATGAAGGAACAGCTAAAGATATATTTTTAGCCTTTACTCCAACCGATAAATTCCATGAGGTCACAACAGAAATATCATCCAAATCCGCATCAAATCCGGAAGCTGTTTTTATAGCATCTTCGATTTTATCGCTATAAGAATCAACAATCGGAGTTAAAATAACAGGCAATAACAAAAACAACACATATAAACCTGCAAGAATTGAACCTGTCAACATTCCAATCTTTTTTAATTTTTTATTATTCATATCCCTCACCTCAAGTTTTTACATTGTTATTTTAGCATAAAATTAAAATGTAAAGCTACCATATCAGACAGTTTTAACAAATTTAACAGCATCTTCTTTTGTTAAAACATCACCCGAAATCTGCGCCTCATATAAAGCTTCCAGAATCTCACCAAGCCGCCTAGACGGTTTTAAATCAAGTATTTGCATAACCTCGTTTCCATCAAGCAATTTAGGCAGAGGTTTCAAATTGTCTTTCACTGTCAGATAAAAATCAAGAAGCATATTTAATGCCGAAAGATTTTCATTAACCATATCATCAGTTATTTCAGGTCCTCTGGCTGAAAGCCTGTCAGCTTGAGCTATTAAAATATTATCAATAGCATTATCTCCGGATTTTCGTACATAGCGCATCATAACTTTATCATTCAACTCAGGAGCCGATACAACAGCTGTCGGGTACATATGTTTTTTGATAATATATGAAATATATTCAATCTGTTTATTTGAAAAAGATAACCCACGCAGAATTGCAGGAGCTGCCTTTGCCCCAACTTCTTCATGTTTTATAAATCTATGCCGTCCTGTATCTTGCTCAATAGTCCAGGTTGAAAATTTACCGATATCGTGCATAAAACAAGCCAAACGCAGATGCGCCAGACGAGAAAACCCGCCAAAATCAACTTTTTCAAGATGAGACCTAACAACCTCTGATGAGTTTTCATATAAAATTCCAACCTGACGAATAGTTTCAATACTATGATTAAACAAACACAGATGGTGATGAAGATTTGGCGGAACCTGCTTTAACTCTCTCACAAAAGGGAAAAGACGTTCCAAAATCCCGCATTCATCCATCTTTAACAAAGCATCAGCGGCAAACTTCCCGTCAAAAAGCTTCATCAGCTCATATTCAACCCGTTCTTTTGCAGGTTTATCAATAAGTGCTGCATGTTTTTGAGAAATACTCATTACACTTTCATCAATATCAAAGCCCAAGACAGAATAAAAACGAAATATTCTAAGAAGCCTTAACGGATCATCTGTAAAATTTTCCTCACAAATACCGCGAATAATTTTATTTTCTAAATCTTCAACATAAGAATTGCAAAACTCCGGAACCTCACCCGTTTTGATATTTACAGCAATAGAATTTATAGTCAAATCCCTGCGCTGAATATCCTTTTCCAAAGAACCTCCAACCGGATTTGTTATATCAAGATAATTTTTTCTATCCTCAAGAACAATTCTATAAATATTATTTTCAACATCTAGAGGTATAAATACACCGTTAAAAAATTCTGAAACTTTTTGCGAAAACACTCCTGCATCTTCATCTAAAACAATCAAATCCCTGTCATAGGAGGTTTTACCAACCAAGGCATCGCGAACCGCCCCTCCTACAAGATAAATTTCATTATCAAAGAAACTTGCAAGATTATTTAATATATCATCATTTTTAATTTTATCTGTCAAAATTTGAATATTCATAAATTATATTACCTAAAGCCACAACAACAGCCGTTTCTGCACGTAAAATCAAATCCCCCAAAGTCAACATTTCCAACCCTTTTTCTTTAAAGTAATCAAATTCCTCTTGAGAAAAACCGCCCTCTGGCCCAATGATTACAAGAACATTATCCCCGGGTTTTACAGGGTTTAGCTTAAATGACTCTCTAATCGTTTTATCTGCAATTCTTTCACAAAAAACAATTACTTTGTCAAATTTATTTGACTTTAAAACATTATCAATATTCGATAGTTCAAAACATGTTGGCACTTCAGCTCTTTCACACTGTTTTGAAGATTCATACATAATTTTTTGCCACTTTTGGATTTTCTTTTCAATAACAGATTTGTTAAGTGTACAATTATCGGTCAGAACAGGATAAACACCGGACACTCCAAGTTCTGTAGCTTTTTCAATAATCAGTCCCTGCGCATCACTTCTTAGCGGACTCTGGGCAAGATAAAGTTCAAAATCCAAAAACCTTTTTGAGGGGTAAGAGTTTTGAACCCTTACCATAATTTTTGAATTAGTGATTTCTTCAATAATAGTTTCATACTGAACTTTATTTTCATCAATAAGCAGCAAAGATTCACCGGCTCTGGCTCGCAGCGAACGTGCTATATGACGGTAATTTTCCGAATCTGTTATTTCAATAATATCGGTATTTCGCTGTTTTGAATTTATAAAAAAATGCGGCATATTTAACCCCTTGTACAAGGGTATTATAACATAATAATTATTATGGGAATGAATTATATAGAATTTATTTTTCTTGTCTCCGACGGGTCTTCCAGACAGGGGCACTTTTGATGTCAAAAGTGCCTCTAAACCAGAGTCCGGTACTTCACTCGTAAGGACTCCTCAATTTAGACATTAAATTGTTTGACCTCCACGTAGTGAGCAATAAAATAAATGTGAAACAACTACAAAAATGAGCATGTTTGAACGGTAGTGAGTTTGCTCATTTGGGGTTGAACATCATATTTTATTAGCGAACGGAGTGCTGGTCAAGAGTTTCTTTCTGACCGCTTTCTTTGCGGTCAAAGAAAGCGGTCTACAATAATTTAATATGGAGGAATTTATGCTCCCATAATAATTATTATGTAAGGTTATACCACAATTTCTTTTTCATTACGGTATGTTACATACCCCAACGCAGCGCCCGGCGGCTTGCGTAGATATTTTCGTTTTGTATAAATAACCCCGATTTTTGAAGAGTTTTTAACACTGGAATACTCTTTTGCTAATTTTGCACATTTCATAATCAATTCATCTGTCAGATTATTCGTTTTTAACAAAACATGAGAACCTGCACAGTTATGAACGTGGAACCACAAATCGTCTTCAGATGCAAGTTTTGAGATTATATAATCATTTTGTTTGTTGTTTTTACCAATATAAATTCTTGTATCATTTTCTGTTGTTAAGGTTAAAATCTCAAAAACTTTTTTAGACTTCTTACTCTCAGATTTAGTTTCCAGAACCTCGGAAGATATTTCAAAAAGCTCATCAATTGTATCAGAAGCATTGATTGAGTATAAAATGTCTTCTAAATACGATTTTTTTACGTTTGATTCTTCTATTAAAGCCTCTAATTTACCTTTTGCAGTTTTTGCTTTGTTATAAAGTTTATAAAAACGATTGGCATTATCTTTCAAAGATTTTGTTTCATCAAGTCTTATAGTAATTTGTTTATCATTTTCGTAATCATATACAGAAATCTCTTTACTAAAATCATTCAAATTATAAAGATTTGCCATTATCAAATCTCCATAAAGCCTGTATTTATCACTGTCTGAATCTGACAAAACTTTATATTCCATCTGTTTTAAAGACTTATTAACCTTTTTCAATTTCTGTTCTATAAGGCTTTTATAGGTAGTTTTTAAATTCTTAAACTTTACTTCTGCAATATAACCGGAATAATAATCATCAATTAAGTCATTTACGCAAACAACATTACCCTGTTCTTTAACAAGGCTTGCCCAGGTTTTATTAGTTTGATTTTGCTTTGGCGGATACACATAGGGCAGACCGCCGTATATCTCGCGCTCCCTGCTTTTTTCAGCCCCGACATTATGCGCACAGCCAATTATTATATTAGTGTCATAATTATACAAAATCATATTGGAATGTTTACCCATAAATTCACATGCCAAACAAAGATAAATCATTTCCCCGACTTCGTTATAGGTTTCGATATAAAACTCCAAAATCCGCTCATTTTTCGGCTGATTAACTTTTGCAATACGAGAATTTTCCAGATATTTGCGAAGCAGCATACAAAACATCGGAGGCTTTTGCGGAATTTCAATAATACGCTTTGCTGCATTTTCCCTGCTCATAAAACTAATATGATAAAACTCCGGATTTATATTAATGTATAATTGCCTTGATTCACTGTTTTTGCGTAAAGTAAAAACAAATTCTCTTCTTGTAGGCTGCTGAATTTTATTAATCCTTGCCCCTGACAAAAAGCCTGATTGTTCATCATAAAAAGCTTTTAATGTTAAAACATCAAATGTAATCATATTACGAGCTTACTAAAAAATAAAACTATTGTCCATTAGCGAAAAATATGCTATTATTGTCACAGAAAAGAGGATAAAAACATGAAAAAAGAAGATAATTCATTAGAATTTCAAACAGGCAAAGAACATATTAAAATACTTGTTACGACAGAAGAATACCTTATAACAGGCAGATTATACCTCCCAATACCATCTGTGGTTAAAAACCCGACAAACGAAAATCTTCTGTTCTACACATTAAATTGCGGAAATAAATTCATACAGCTTTATGACGTTATTGTTGCAAACAGGGAAAACGTCGAATATCAGCCGGAACATATTAAATGCTACAACATTAACCTTGATGTAGTACATTCCTGCCAGATTATAAAAGAAGCGTAATAAAAAAACTGAGAAAAAAGATTACAAATGTTACATATTGTAGTCTTTTTTTTGTGTTTTTGTTAAAATAATAGTTGCGATATAAATAGACGAAAAAGGAATAAGAGATGATTAAAACAAAGTTTAAAGACCACGAATGTGGAAAACTAACCTTGGCAAACATAAATGAACAAATTACGTTGTCAGGCTGGGTTTCTTGTATTCGTGACTTAGGGGGAATTTTATTTGTTGAATTGAGAGATAGAAGCGGATATTTTCAAATTGTCGCAAACCCTCAAATTAACCCGCAAATACATAAAGTTTTAGAACATGTAAGATCTGAATATGTTATTAAAGTAAGCGGAAAAGTTTCAAAAAGACCTGAGGAAACTTATAATGAAAAATACCCTACAGGCCAGGTTGAAATGTATCCGGAAACTATAGAAGTATTATCAGCTTCAAAAGTTTTACCTTTTGTTCTTGATGATGACAATGTTTCAGAAGATATCAGATTAAAATACAGATACCTTGATTTAAGACGTGAACCAATGTTATCAAAACTGATTATGCGTCATGATATCGTTCAAGCTATCAGAAATTATTTGAACAACCTAGACTTTTTGGAAGTTGAAACTCCAATACTTATCAAAACAACTCCGGAAGGTGCCAGAGATTATCTTGTACCATCTCGTGTTCAAGAAGGTAAATTCTACGCATTACCGCAATCTCCTCAAATTTTCAAACAATTACTGATGGTAGGCGGCATTGAAAGATATTACCAAATTGCTAAATGCTTTAGAGATGAAGATTTAAGAGCAGACAGACAACCTGAATTTACTCAAGTTGACTTAGAAATGTCTTTTGTTGAACAACAAGACGTAATCAGAGTTGTCGAAGGTCTTATCGTTGATGCTTTCAAAGCTGCAGGTGTTGAAGTTAAACCTCCGTTTATTCAAATGCCTTGGCAAGAAGCTATGGACAGATTTGGTTCTGATAAACCTGATACAAGATTTGGTCTGGAATTATTTGACATCGGCGATATCATTCTTCAATCAGAATTCCAAATCGTTAAAAACACATTAGAAAACGGTGGTATTGTTCGCGGTATCAGAATTCCGGGCGGAGCTAAATATTCAAGAAAAGAAATAGATGATATTACAAAAATTGCTGTATCATTCGGGGCTAAAGCTTTGGCTAACATTATCTACAATGAAGACGGCACTGCAAAATCTCCTGTATTGAAATTCGTTACAGAAGAGCAAGCAAAAGCTATTCAAGATAGAGCAGGTGCCCAACCTGGCGATATCATATTCTTTGTAGCAGACAAACCAAAACTGGTTTATGATATTATGGGCAGATTAAGATTACACTTTGGTAAATCTCTAAATCTGATTGATGAATCTAAACACAATCTGTTATGGGTTGTAGATTTCCCTATGTTTGAATGGTCTGACGAAGAAGGCAGATTTATGGCAATGCACCACCCGTTCACTTCACCTTGTATTGAAGATTTAGACAAACTAAAATCAGGAGATTTGGGTAACGTTAAATCTATCGCTTACGATATTGTTTATAACGGAACAGAATTAGGCGGCGGATCAGTTAGAATCCACTCTTCAGAAGTTCAATCCGCAATCTTCAAAGCGTTAGGTTTAACCGAAGAAGAAGCAACTGAAAAATTTGGATTTATGGTTAATGCTCTTCAATATGGTACACCGCCTCATGCCGGTCTTGCAATCGGTTTGGATAGATTGGTTGCACTGCTTTGCAGAACAGACTCCATCCGTGACGTTATTGCATTCCCTAAGAATGCAAGCGCTAAAGACTTAATGAGCGATGCACCGGGTGAGGCTTCTTTACAGCAAATGCGAGAACTGCACATTAAAAGTACGGTAAAAAAAGATTAATAAAAAAATAGAAGCGGG
>URYF01000038.1 GCA_900551965.1 uncultured bacterium | reverse complement strand
AGGGCATGATTTTAAAGGTCTGCCAGAAGATGGTAAAGAACTTTTATAAAGAAAAACGGGATTTTATCCCGCTTTTCTTTTATTTATCTCTGTGACCGGTGCGCATTTTGTGATCAATCACAGCGGTTTTTTGATTAGCTGCAAGTTTTCCTGCTACAAGTTGATATGCTAAAACCGCGCCTGCCCCAATTCCTGCAATAACTTTACCGGATTTGCCGATATTTTTAAGCGGGTGACGGATTGTATTCCAAAGGGTTGGCCCTTCTTTTGTAAATGCTTTCGGTAATGCTCTGAATAACCAAGAGCCGCTTAATAATGCAGTTCCTGTTAATGCACCGTATAATAAACCTCTTAATGCAGAATTAGCCATTTGGTTTGCTGCAGACATGAATTTCCAAATGTTTGCTGTTTTCTCTTTTAATGTTGTTGATTGCTTAACTTCTCTTGCTGCATTTTCTGCAATTTCGGCATTCTTATCGAATGAATCCGGATTATCATTTTTTATTGCTGTTTGTGCAGTATTCTTATTTTCGATTGGGTTACCTGCTAAGTTTACCCCTTCGCCTGCTTTAAAATTTACCTGATTTACTAATCCTACTTTCATCATAACACGCTCCTTGCTGCATTTATGAAAACACTAAAATAAATATTTTTGCCACTACTACATAAAACTTTACATTCCGAACAATGATAATTGAGGAACTCCATCTTCATTATTTACCATTTTCTTTCGAGTTGCAAGGTTATTTGAAAAATCTTTTTGCATTTTTAACATTAAATCTTCGGAGCGTTTGATTACTGCAGCAGGTAAGCCTGCCATTTTTGCAACTTGGATACCGTAACTTTTGCTGGCACCGCCGGGTACAATTTTTCGTAAAAATTCAATTTCTCCGTTTTGTTCGGCGATTGTAATCCTAAAATTCTTAATCTGAGGATAAGATTTTGTCATAACGTTTAATTCGTGATAATGAGTTGCAAAAATACATCTTGCTTTAACTTTTGTTGCAATGTATTCTGCAACCGACCAGGCTATTGCAACACCGTCATAGGTGCTTGTTCCGCGTCCTATTTCATCTAACAAAATAAAGCTTCTATCGGTTGCCGCATTTAGAATGAATGATGTTTCAATCATTTCGACCATAAAAGTTGATTGACCTAATGTTAAATCATCACTTGCGCCGACTCTTGTGAAAACTTTATCGACAACCCCGATTTTAGCGTAATCTGCAGGAACCCAGGAGCCGATTTGTGCAAGGATTACGATTAATGCGTTTTGGCGCATATATGTTGATTTACCTGCCATGTTAGGGCCTGTTAAAATCATAAACTGAGTTGCTTCTGTTGTGTTTGATTTCAATTCCAAATCGTTTGAAACATACTCTCCAAGCGGTAGAATTTTTTCTAATACAGCGTGTCTTCCGCCATTTACGATAAAATCGTCAGATTCATCAATTTCAGGTTTGCAGTAATTGTTTTCAACCGCGATTTCGGCTAATGAATTTATAACGTCTGCTTTTGCAATACAGTCTGCAATTTCTCTGATTTTTTCAACAAATTCTTTTGAATATTCCCTAAATTCCGTGAATAATTTGTACTCAAGTTCTGTTGATTTAAATTTTGCTGATAGAACATCATCTTCGTGTTTTTTCAGTTCATCAGTGATAAATCTTTCAGCACCTGTTAGGGTTTGTTTTCTAATATAGCTTTGCGGAACCATATTCAAGTTTGAATTAGTAACTTCAATGAAGTATCCGAAAACCTTATTGTAGCCGATTTTTAGGTTTTTAATTCCTGTGCGTTCTTTTTCCTCTTCTTCGAATTTGCTGAGCCATTCTTCTCCGCCGGTTAACAAATCTCTGAAATAATCCAGCTCACCGCTCACGTGCTCTTTGATAATTCCGCCTTCTTTTAATAAAATCGGAGGATTATCAACGATAGTGTTTTCTATCATAACCGTGTAATCAGAAATTTCTTCACGGTATTCCCTAATTGATTTAAACATATCGTGTTCAAGATTTTCTGTTGCATCAAGAATTTGCGGCAAAATAGACAATGATAATTTTAGCCCCACAAAGTCTTTTGGTGATGCTGAGCCGTTACTCATTCTTGTTGCAAGTCTTTGGATATCGTAAATCTTTTCTAAATATTCTGATAATGAGTATCTGATATTATCACAGTTCACTAATTCTGTAACTGAATTTTGGCGTTTTAGGATATCATTGACGTTTTTTAGCGGCTGACAAATCCAGCTTTTTAAAAGCCTTGCGCCCATATTGGTTTTTGTTTTATCAATAGCCCATAATAGAGATCCGTATTTATTTTTTTCACGCAAAGTTTCAACAAGTTCCAGGTTTTTTCTTGTTGAAGCATCAAGAATCATATATTCAGACAGTTCATAAGGTTCAATTCTGTCAAATTTTGGCATATTGCCTTTTAAGGTTTCCCAGACATAAGCAAGCAGCGCACCTGAGGCTCTAAACCCGAGTTTGTATTTTGAATACCCAAAACTTTCTAAGCTTTTAGTTTGAAAGACTGTTTTTAAATTATTTTCAGCAAACGATGTTTCAAATACTGATGCCGGAATTTTTGAGCAGTTATATCTTTTTGTTATTTCATCAGGCAGGTTGATAACTTCATCCGGTACAATTTGAAAAGGCTTTATGTCTTGTTTGAGGCTTGGAGCCACAATTTCAGATGGGTTTAACCTTGCAAGTTCTGCCATAATTAAATTCAAAGGTGCTTGGGTTGTTTTGAATTCCCCTGTTGAAATATCAGTGTACGCAAATCCAAATAAATCGTTTTTCTCGTCTTTATAAATTGCACAAATATAATTGTTTGAGTTTTGCTTTAAAAGGTTGCTTTCCGTCAAAGTTCCTGCTGTGATTACACGGGTAACTCCGCGTTTTACAAGACCTTTTGCAAATTTTGGATCTTCCAGTTGGTCGCAGATTGCAACTTTGTAATTCTTTTGAACAAGTTTTTCAAGATACGCATCCGCAGCCTTAGCCGGAATCCCCGCAAGCGGTATTCTGCCGAGTTTTGCCCCTGCATCACGCCCTGTCAAAGTTAGTTCAAGTTCTTTTGACATAACTAGCGCATCTTCAAAAAAAGTTTCGTAAAAATCTCCTAAACGATACCATAATAAAATTTCAGGATTTTCCTGTTTAATCTTTAAATACTGCTGCATTACAGGTGTGGTATCTTCTATATTAACTTCCCAACTGTTTATGTGATTGATTTCAGATTTGCTCATATTATAATATTCTTATAAAAACAAGAGGATTTCAACATGGGTTGTTTAAAAAACGTAACACGAGCAATATTTTTAACTGTTGTTGTCGCAGGCTTTATGGCATTTGGCGGCCAAGAGTTTGTGATGAAGCAGTTCAAAAATTATATAAACCCGAGTCATGATGTTGTAATTGAGCGTGCACAAAAAGTCGGTGATTTTTCAAAGATAAATAAAGAATTTGAAATAGAAAAAGCGGCAGGAGTTCTTGGCTATAATGCGGTTTTAGCGGAACATAAAGCAACCGGTCAGAAAATGGTTGTGGTGGATTCCGGTAAAAAAGAGCTTTTGACTGCTAATGATATAAAGGCCTCTGATGCAGAAGATAGAATTAAAGCAGCTATTAACAAAATAAAATATCAATCTGCTGCTGTTGAAGAGTTTCATGTTATAGAAAAAGGTACAATGAAATCTTACGGTAAAGAAATTCCTTATGTTAAATTTACTGCTAAAGTTAAAAAACTGCCTATTGGTGAAATTTCAGGAATAATTTCTGTTGTTCAAGATGAAAAAGGTAATGATAAAATTTTAGTTTCTGCAAATGAAAAAAATAGATATTCTCAATTGATATCAAATGAATTTTTTAAGGAGATTAAAGATAAATAAAAAGGATTACAATATTTTGTAACCCTTTTGAAAATTTTTATAAAATTTTATCTAAAAAAGATTTATGTTGTTTTTTGAATGGTGCATTCAGGGAATCAACTAAATTCAATCTGTCCATATTTGCTTGATATGCCTTGTACCAAAATCTAATTATTGATTTTATATTATGTGTAGAAGGGCCTGATTCCTTTTCCAGATTTCTGTAATATATGTTATCAAAGGCATCTGTGTATTTGCCTTTTGCACCTCTGGTAACTACCTGTCTATCTTTTGTTGCGCTGATTGCGGCATTCATAATTTTTGTTATTTTCATTTTATACATCTTTCTATGGGGGTAAAAACCGGTCTTTTGAATAAAAAGACCGGTTAAATTTATCTGTTTTTATTGACTAGTGGCAGCAGCCGCAAGAGCAAGAGCCGCATTCACAGCCCAATGCTGATTTTGCTTCTTCCATACGAACTTTAATACGTCCGTCTACTGCGATACCTTCACCTGTTTTTTCAGAAATCAACAATGGGTTGATATCAAGTTCGTCAATGAAGCTGAAATCGTGAACTAATTGAGATAATCTCAATAGAGTTTCTTCGATTTGATCCATTTGAGCAGGTGTTGTACCTCTTGCACCTTCTAATAATTTGTATGCTTTTACTGATTTAATCATTTCTTTAGCATCAATATCAGTTAAAGGAGCAATTCTGAAAGTTACGTCTTTCATAACTTCAATGAATACTCCGCCTAAGCCAAACATCATCATCGGTCCGTATTGAGGGTCTGTTGCGATACCGCAAACCATTTCACGGTTACCTTTAACCATTTCTTGAATGATTACACCTTCCAAACCGTCAACTAAACCTTTTTCTGTTAATTTAGCGATTAAGTCTTGGTATTCTGCTCTTAATTGTTCTGCAGAACCGATGTTAACTCTAACACCGCCTACATCAGTTTTGTGAGATGTAGTTTTAGATGTCATCTTCATAACAACAGGGTAGCCGATTGAATCTGCAATAGTTACAGCATGATCTTCACTTGTTGCAAATCCTGATTTACATACTCTGATACCGTAAGCATCTAATACATCAATAGATTCACGAGTTGTTAATTGTTCTCTGCCTTCAGTTAATGACTGTTTGATGATTCTTTTTGCTTTTTCATGATCAACATCAAATACAGGGATTTTACCTTCCGGTCTTTCCATCCATTTTCTTTGTTGGTTAAGTCTGTTAAAGCCATCTGCAGCTTCTTCAGCATACATAAAGAACGGCATATTAACGTTCATATCAGATAAAGCTGTGAAGAATTCTGATTTTGTCATGAATACGCCGATAACCGGTTTTTGAGGATATTCAGCTTTAATTTCCATAACAGCTTTAGCAACATCAATATCTTTCAAGCCTAAGAATGGTAAGTAAATAACCATAATCATATCAACGTTATCATCAGCGATAACTGTTTTTAATGTTTCTTTGTAGTGTTCGATAGGAGCTGAAGCGATCATATCGATAGGGTTTTTAACAGATGCTGCTGATGGTAAGAAACTTCTTAATTTATCTTTTGTTTCATCTGTAATTTTAGCCATTTGCATACCGTATTCACAAACCGCATCAGTTGCCATAATGCCAGGACCGCCTGAGTTTGTAATAATTGCTACTCTGTCACCTTTTGGTATAGGGCAGTTAGCAAATACTTTTGCTGTTGCAAATAAGTTTTTCAAAGAGTATTCTCTGATTACACCTGATTGGTTAAGTAAAGCATTTGCAGCTTTATCAGCACCTGCTAATGAGCCTGTGTGAGAAGATGCTGCAGAAGCTCCTGCTGCTGATCTTCCTGCTTTTAATGCTAATACAGGTTTTCTCTTAGAAATTCTTGAAGCTAATTTTCTGAAATTTGACGGATTTTGAATAGATTCCATATATAATAGAATTTGTTCAACGTCTTTTTCATTTTCCCAGTATTCTAAAGCTGTTTCAGCGTTAACATCAGCCTGGTTACCGATTGAAATAAATTGAGCAAAACCAAGGTTTAAGTCTTTCAAAATATTTAAAATACCGCCGCCTAAAGCTCCTGATTGTGATACGAAACCGATATGTCCGCGTTCAGGTAATGATTCAGCAAAGCAGCCGTCCATTCTGATTTCAGGATCTGTGTTTACAACACCTAAGCAGTTAGGGCCGACACATCTCATACCATATTCTCTAACTTTAGCAAGTAGTTGTTTTTCAACTTCTGCACCTTCTTTACCTGTTTCTTTGAAACCTGCAGTGATGATACATAAACCTTTGATACCTTTTTCGTGGCATTGGTCGATTGTTGATAATACAAATTTAGCATTAACTACGATAATAGCTAAATCAACTTCACCCGGAATTTCGTTTACTGAAGTATAAGCTTGCAAACCTTCGATAATTCCGCCTTTTGGGTTTACCGGATAGATTTTTCCGTTAAAATTATACTCTTGAAGCCTTTTCATAATATCTGAACCGATTGTGTGTTCTTTAGTAGAAGCACCTACAACCGCAATGGCTTTTGGTTTCATAATTTTGTCTAAATTACTCATTTTTCGTCCTTTCTTTTTCTACGAATTTATCTTTCTTCTTTATCTTGTAATGCATTTAGAACTTTATTACCTAAATTTTTTAAAAATTTTGAACAACCTTGTTTAAACGTGGTTGGCTTTGGCAGTTTTTCATAATTTTCGATTGTGTTTTTTGCTACTGAAATGTATAGGTCTGTTGTAGCCTGCCCATCATCTGACATTGCTGAAATTTCGTTTTTTGTGAAAAGTTTATTTTTTTTCAATAAATCTTCACTTTTTACTGCGTAAATATTGACTGTTCTATCTTTGTGGTTTTGTTTGATAAACAGATCATACGGTTTATCTTTAATTAATTCCTGCATTGAATTATAAGCTTTTCTTACATAACGGCAAGGGTTGTAGCTTAAATCTCCGAGGATTTCTATCTTGCCTTGAAATGTCTGATTATTTAGTTGTGAATTTGAGATAGTTTGAACTTGCATAATTGATACTCCGTTATTTAGTAATTTCTTCGACTTGCCCAGAATATTTGAGCTTGTTTTGCTTTATTTGTTTCGTTTACAATATCTTCGTATGTTTGCATTGTCGTTTTTACAGCTTTTTCAAATGAAGTTTGAGTTCCTTTTACAACTGTTGTAATCTTTGGTGCGATTTCAGAATTTATATCTTTGGCTGCTTGTGCCGTAATTCCTATATTTTCTCCGATATGGGTGAAAAATAAATCATAGTTTTTGTCTTCTATTTGTACTGCTTTTAATGTTTTATTTATTTTTGCATTATGGACAGTAGTAAACAATTTGTTGTGTACAGCCCCGTTGAAATTTTGCTGATTAGAGATGTTTTGAACTTTCATGATAATCCTTTCGTTATGAATACCCGTTTACAATCCACTCTCTCACTCTTAATTCGGCACCCAGAGCTTTTGATATTTGTTCACATTTTTGAATATCAAGTCTTCTGCCCTTGTAACCGTCAACTATAGACGTATCTGTTTTTATTCCTTCCTCAGAACAACATTTAACGAATTTTTTGACTTCTTCATACGCTCCTTCAAATTTTGGCTGTGATAATTCATCATATTCTTCTGATGTTGCTCCGTTTAGACTTACGGAAATCTCATCAATAATTCCTTTTAATTCAGGAATTATATTTTTTTTATAAACAAAATTTGCATGTCCGTTTGTGTTTATTCTAATTTTTGTGTCCGGATAATTTTCTTTAATGTATTTTGCTGTTTCTTTCAGAATATCCAGTTTTAATAACGGTTCACCGTATCCGCAAAAAACAACTTCTTTTGAAATTTCAAAATTTTTTAACTGTGCAATGACATCATTTGTAGTGAAATTTTCGCTATCAAGCCATAATTTTTGTCCGCACACATCATCCTTATCTTTTCTTAAACAAAAAATACAATCATTTGTACATCTGTTTGTCAGATTAATATAAATTTTGCCTTCCAACGAATAAACTAAAATATTTGACATGTCGCACCTTTCAGTAACAATATTATCGTACACACACATTTATTTTGCAAGTGCAGTCAAAATTTAAGCCCAAGGATTTATTAAAAATTTTATAGCTTTGCCTTGAATATGTTCATTCATTGCGTATTCAACTTTTTCAAGCGGCAGGGTATCTGTTATTAATTTTTCAACTTCGACATTGCCTGATGCGATATAATCAAGAGCCATTCTGAAATATTTTGGGGTATGGTGGAAAACGCTCATCATTTTAATATCGCCGTAGTGCATTTTTGTGGTGTCAAAACTTACTTTTGAACCGGATTTACAGCCTCCGAAAAAATGAACAGTGCCGCCGGGTCTTACACAGTCAAAAATCTGCTCCCAAATTTCAGGAAGTCCGACGCATTCAACTGCGATATCAAGCCCTTTGCCTTCTGCTGAAAATTCTTTGAAAATTTTGACAGGGGTCGGGTATTTTTTTAGGTCAATAATCTCGTCAGCTTGAGCAAAATCTTCTGCAGCTTTTAGTTTTATTGGGTTTCGTCCTGCAACAATAACACGGGCGCCCATAAGTTTTGCTATTCTTGCAAACATCAAACCTATAGGGCCTATACCGATAATTCCAACGCTGTCACCCGGTTTTATTCCGGTTCTTTCTGCTCCGTGAACAACATTTGCCAATGGTTCACAGAATGCGGCTTTTTCAAAACTTAAATTATCCGGTAAAATAAGCATATTTTTTTTAACAATGCGAGCCGGAACGGTTATGTATTGAGCATAAGCTCCATTTAGCAGGTTTAAATTTTCGCATAAATTATACTCTTCGCGCTTACAATAAAAGCATTCCCCGCAAGGTGCGGAATTAGCTGCGACAACCCGGTCGCCAACCTTAAAGCCTTCAATATTTCGTCCGATTTTTTCAACAATTCCCGAAAACTCGTGTCCAAATCCTGATGGAACTTCTTTTATCAAAACAGGGTGACCTCTTCTGAATGTTTTAACATCGGTCCCGCAGGTTAAAGCTGCCATAACCTTTACTACAACTTCTCCTTCTTCAGGTGGCTTAACCATTACATTTTCAAATCTTATATCTTTTGGTGCGTAATATTGTATTGCTTTCATAATCTTCAATCCTGTCTATTCTGAAATTTTTATATAAGCTTTCATTATTTTATTTTCAATAGTGTCGTTGATTGCTTTTTGGGCTTTATCAAGCGGGTATTCGGTTGATAACCCTGAAACTTTAACTTCTTTTTTAGCGAGTAAATCCAGAGAATCTTTTAAATCTTTTGGTGATGGGGAATAACTTCCAAGGACTGTTAATTCACGATAGTAGATTTCATTATTTGCATACCCGAAATTGTTCGGTGTGCTTGAAAATACTAGAATTTTGCCGCCGTCACGAACAAATTTTAAAGCTGTATCGATAGCTTTGTCAGAGCCTGATGTCATAAAAACTGCGTCAACTTTTATGCTTTCGCACATTTCAGGAACTTTAAATGCTTCAATTCCAATGCTTTTTAATGTTTCGACTCTTGAGGATATTAAATCACAGCCGATAACGTTCATTCCAGAGGCTTTCAAAGCTTGAGCCATTAATATTCCTACAGAGCCTAATCCTATTACAAGTACGGTTGAATGTTCACGCAGGGCTGCACGTTTTACGGCTCTTATGCAGCAGCCTAGAGGTTCATAGAAAGAGGCTTCAACGTTTGTTAGGTTTGAAGGTTTTAAGTATGCGACATTTTGCAAATGTTCTTCTGAAACGAAAACCAATTCACTAAATCCGCCGGGTTTTATATTAGTTTCTTTGAAGTGTCTGCACATTGAAACATTTCCGTTTTTGCAGTATTCGCATTTTCCGCAGGGAATATGGTGTGATGAAATTATTACATCGTCTTTTTTGAAATCTGTATCAGAGTCAATTTCAACAATTTTTGCAACAATTTCGTGTCCTAAAACGGTTCCTTGTTTTGCAAGATGTTGTTTTAATTTTACAATATCAGAGCCGCATAATCCGCAGCCCAAAACTTTTACAATGGCGCCTTTTCGGTTATTTAATTTTTCGTTTTCTCTTTCTTTAATAACAAGAATATCTTTTTCAATTTCTGCCGCTTTCATAAGAAACCTCCGGATAAATTTTAGCACAAATTAATAATGCGGTAAATATAACTTAATAATCGAGTGTCAAACACTTATTTTTTTGATTTAATGATTATACAGAAAAGAAAAGGAAGAGATTATTTTTCTGGTATTTATAGCAAATCTTGTTATGGATACGTTGTTTAAGGAATTAAGAATGAGACCAAAAGTGAGTGTTATAGTGCCGATATATAATGTCGGCGAGTGTCTGAAATATTGCCTTGAAAGCTGTATAAGTCAGACTTTAAAGGATATAGAAATAATCTGTATAAATGACGGTTCAACTGATAATTCTCTGGATATTTTAAATGAATATGCTGCATCTGATTCCAGAATAAAGGTTCTAACTCAAAAGAATCAAGGTGCGGGACCTGCAAGAAATAACGGAATAAAAATTTCAACCGGTGAATTTTTGGCATTTATAGATCCTGATGATTTGTATCCGAATAATAATATTCTGCAGCGTTTATATGATAGTGCAAAAGTTCAAAATGCAAAGGTTTGCGGCGGCTCATTGAGTGTATTGGATAATGGTGAAATAAAATCAGGAAGTCCTGATAGTATTTTTAAAGAAGAAGGCTGGATAAATTTTTCTGATTATCAATATGATTATTTTTATCAAAGATATATTTATGATTCGGAATTTATCAAATCTAATAATTTATATTTTCCAGATTTTCGCAGATTTCAAGATCCTCCGTTTTTTTTAAGTGTTATGAAATTGGTAAAAAGATTTTATGCAATTCCTGATATAACATACCAATATTATGAATCAAGAAACGGCAAAACTACAGATTCTAAAAAAGTTTTTGACTGGTTAAAAGGGTTGGAATATTGTTTAAATCTTTCTAAAATTGAGGGCTGGAATAAAGTCCATACAAATATTTGTAAAAGGATTAATAGCCGGTACTATAGAGAAATTTTTTCTTATCAATACGAGCATTATAACCTACCTGTTATTATACAGCTTGTAAAAACAGTTAACTTAATGGATTTGGATATAATTAGAAGTTTAGAGCCGGAGTTTTATTATAACGATTTTATAAAGAGTTTTTTGAAAAAGGTTATTATAAGAAGATTTTTTACAATAGAAAAACAAAATGGTGAAAAATATTTATATATTTTCCACATAAAAATCAGGTTAACAAATAAGGAGAAATAATGGTTGTTGAAATCCCGATAATTCTTGCTGCTGATGAGAATTATGCAAAATATATGTATATAACAATTTTATCAGCGTTAGAAAATAAAAATGATAAAACTATATATAAATTTTTTCTGCTTGTTCCGAAGGAATTTGAGGAAAAGACGTCAAACTATTTTTATGATTTAGAAAAAAAATATAAAAATACTTCTATAAAATTTGTTGAAATGCGGGAAGATTTTCAAAATCATACAATGAGTATCAGACATATAACTTCGCCTACTTATTATCGTTTGAGAGCTGCTGAACTGCTAAGGAGTTATGACAAATCTATTTATTTAGATGTCGATGTGATTATAAATAAAGATTTATCAGAGTTGTATGATATTGAGCTAGGGGATAATTATATTGCCGGAGTTAAGGCTGCAACATATATCATGAAAAAGTATAATCTTAAATATTATAAAAGTATTGGGCTGCCGGAAACCTCTCAATATATAAACGCAGGGGTTACATTATGGAATCTTGCAAAAATTAGAGAAGATAATTTAAGTGAAAAATTGTTTGAGTTGTCAATGCAAAATTTTTCTTCTATGGATCAAGATGTAATCAATGTTGCATTTTACAATAATATTAAGCACTTAGATCTGAAATATAATTTAATGACAAAGTATGATAATTTTCAAAAGCCTAAAAGATCAGAATATAAAAAATTGGCAGAAATTTATGGCGATGAGAATATAAAAAATGCGTTGAAAAATCCTGTTATTATTCATTATGCAGATCAAAGAAAACCTTGGAACTGTGATAGTGTTATGTTATCAAAATACTGGTGGCGTTATGCAAAAATGTCCCCTTACTACAAAGAAATATATAAAACCTATAGAAAAAAATATCCGCGGATTAAACAAGTTTTTCAGGTGACTAATGTTGGAGTGCACAAGGTTATCACTTTTTGCGGGGTGAAAATTAAGATTAAGAATAAAAGAAAAGAGTTTGAGCTTTCTTTAAAAAATCAAATTCAAGGGGTCGAAAAACAAGTCAAGATGTTGAAAGACCAAACAAAAGATATTTTTGAATCCAGGTTTGAAAAGTGCCAGGAAGAATTAAAAAGCACTCGTAATTATATTGAAACAATTTTTGAATCTCAAAAATTATCAAGTAGGTTTGAAAAAGAACGTTGTAGAGAGCTTTATGAGCAGATTGATAAAGAAAACTTTCTTAAACTTTATCAAAATCTTATTAAAAATTTAGATGATAACAGTATTGATTGTGTTTCTAAAATATTATCAAGAGTTCAGCAAATTGCAACTTCAAATAATGCAAGGTTCGATATTTTTACAGAAGAAGAAATAAAACAATTCAAAAATTTAAAAAAAGAATTTCACTCTCAAATAATAAAAATATCTGATGAGGTATGGGCTTATAAACAATATTTATTGCCTATAAAACATTTTGAATCCAGTGTTTTTTATTATAAACATCAACTGGGTGATTTAAAAAATATAGATTCTTTTAAAGATAAAGATATTATTGATGCAGGTGGTTTTATTGGAGATAGCGCGATTGTATTTTCTCCATATACAAATGGAAATGTTTATACGTTTGAACCCACTACTCAAAATTATAATATGATGCTTGAAACTATTAAGTTAAATGAGTCTAAAAATATTGTACCTGTAAAACTTGGGCTTGGTTCAAAAGATGAGGTTCTGGAAATAAATATTGACTCTTCTGCAAGTTCTATCAATAGAGTTCTGCATGAAAATTTACAAAAAGAATCTATACACATTACTACTCTTGATAAGTTTGTCGAAGAACATAATCTGAAAGTAGGATTAATAAAGGTTGATATTGAAGGTTTTGAACAAGAGTTCTTAAGAGGTGCACTAAATACTATTAAAACTCAAAAACCTACCTTGTTATTAAGTATTTATCATAATGCAGACGATTTCTTCAATATAAAACCATTTATTGAATCACTTGATCTTGGATATTCGTTAAAAATCGTTCGTCCAAATGACGGTGGTGTCAGAGGTGAAACATTATTAATTTGTGAATAAAGTAAGGAGATAATAATGAAAATATGTGTAATAGGGACAGGATATGTCGGGCTTGTGGCTGGGGCTTGTCTTGCGGATATGGGTAACGATGTTATCTGTATCGATAACAACCTTGAAAAACTTAAACAACTTGAAAACGGTATAATCCCGATTTATGAACCCGGGCTTGAGGAACTTGTCAAATCCAATGTTTTAGAAAATCGTTTAGCATTCTCATCAGACCTAGATAAAGCCGTTAAAGACTCTGAGGTTTGTTTTATCGCTGTTGGAACACCTCAAGGTGAAGACGGTTCTTGTGATTTGCAATACGTTTTAAAAGTCGCTGAACAAATTGCTAAATCTATGAATGGTTATAAGGTTATTGTTGACAAATCCACTGTTCCTGTCGGTACTGCAGAAAAAGTTACTGAACTTATTAAACAACACACAACTCACCCGTTTGATGTTGTTTCAAATCCTGAATTTTTAAAACAGGGTAATGCTGTAGATGACTTTTTGCACCCGGATAGAGTTGTAATCGGTTCAAATTCAGATAAAGCAACCCTTATTATGCAGGAAATATATTCACCGTTTTTCAGAACCGGAAATAGAGTTATTGTTATGGATGTGAAATCTGCTGAAATGACAAAATATGCAGCAAATTCTTTCCTTGCTACAAAGATTTCGTTTATGAATGAGGTTGCTAATCTTTGTGAGAAAGTTGGTGCTGATGCTGAAATGGTGCGTGCAGGTATTACAACTGACAGCCGTATCGGTAACAAATTCTTATTCCCGGGGCTTGGCTATGGCGGAAGCTGTTTCCCTAAAGACGTTAAAGCCTTGATTAAAACAGGGGCCGAAAATGATTGCGATATGGCGATTATTAAAGCCGCTGATAATACTAACAAAAGACAAAGAAGCCTTTTTGTTGCCAAAATTACAAAACAATTTGGTGAAGATTTAACAGGAAAAACTTTTGCAGTTTGGGGACTTGCGTTCAAACCAAAAACAGATGATATGCGTGAAGCCCCTGCAATTACAATTATAAATGCGTTACTTCAAAAAGGTGCAAAGGTAAAAGCTTTTGACCCAAAAGCTGTTGAATCTGC
>URYF01000037.1 GCA_900551965.1 uncultured bacterium | reverse complement strand
TGGAATTGATAGAAATGCTTCATCTGTTGATTTATATTTATATAATGTCGATAGATATCAAGATGTTAATCTAAGATCTTCGATGATTTTTGAAAGTGCTAAATTCTCAGCTATAAAAGGCGGAGGAGTGAAATTAAGCATACCTTTGGCGGATAAGGCTGATGAATTAGATATCCATGCCGGAGTTGACGGCAAAACTTTAAGAATAAGGATTAAATCGGAAAAAGTTGAAATGCCGACTCCTGTTGTAACTCCGCCTGTAAAAATCTCGGATATTCTATCAGATAGCGGTAAAAAAGTTGTTGTAATCGACCCCGGACATGGCGGTTCTGATTGCGGAGCTATAAGAAACGGTATTAATGAAAAAGATATTACTCTTGATATTTCAAAAAGGGTAACGGCTCTGCTTGAGAAAAAAGGTTATGTTGTTTATATGACAAGGGAAACCGATGAAACAGTGTCTTTGCAGGATAGAGTTGAAATAAGTGAAAATATTTCGCCAGAAATCTTTGTTAGCATTCACGTTAATTCAAGTAACAGCGAAGCACCAAACGGTATGGAAACACATTATTACAAAGACAACAGTTTAATGCTTGCAAAAACAGTCCATGCTTCAATGTTAAATCATATTAATGCAAATAACCGCGGCTTGTTTAAATCTAAGTTTTATGTTATAAATCATACAACAGCACCGGCAATTCTTGTTGAAATTGGATTCTTATCAAATCCGACTGAACGTGCGCAATTAGTTTCAGAAAGCCGTAAACAGGCGACGGCGAAGGCTATAGCTGAGGGTATAAATGCTTATCTCAAGTAATAATAATTTAGACTGCAATTCTCCTATTGCGTTTTTTGATTCGGGTATTGGCGGATTAACAGTATTAAACAAAGTTAAATCGATTTTACCAAATGAAAATTACGTGTATTATGGTGATACTCTGCATATGCCTTATGGTGAAAAATCAAAAGAGCAGCTGCTCGAGTATTCTGATAAAATATTTAAATTTTTTGAATCAAAACATTGCAAGGCTGTTGTTATGGCATGTAATACAACCTCATCTGTTGTTTATGATGAAGTTATAGGACGGTATAATTTTAAATTGTATCCAATTGTGCAATCAGTTTCTGAAATTTTGTCTAAACTTGATGTCAGTCGTCTTGGAATTTTTGCTACGCGTGCAACCATTGAATCTGGTGCTTATGAGCGTGAGATTGCAAAATATAATCCTGATATAGAAGTTTTTGGACAATATTGCCCACAGTGGGTTCATATTGTTGAAGAACATTCTATGAATAATTCTGAAAATATTGAGATAGTCAAATCTGATTTAGATAAAATGATGTTAAATACTCCCGATAAAATAGTTTTGGGCTGTACTCATTATCCGTTTTTAACCGATATCTTGACTAAATTTGCACCGAAAGACCTGTTTATTGATCCTGCAATAGCATTTGCTGATTATATTAAATCTGATTTGGCTAAATCAGGTTTGCTAAACAATCAAGAAACATCAGCAGAAGAGTTTTATGTTAGTTCTAATCCTCAAAACTTTATGACTGCATCTAAGATGTTTTATGATGTTAAAAAAGAGCCTGTATTATTAACCCTTTAGTAAAATTTCAAGACATTTTTCATAGGTTTCAAGTTCAATTATATTCGGGTTATCTTTAAATAATTTGTCTTTTGTAATATTTAGTTCTGTTTGGTTTTCTTTTATTACATAGACGGGAATATTATTTTTTACAGCTTCAAAAACAGGAATAGAACCTAGAGAGTTATAAGGCATAATAAGAAAATCAAGATCTTTGATATTTAACCCTTTGTTTTTATCTGTTGTAATTTGAGGAGCTTGAGAAAGTCCGAGCAGTATGCATGGTAAAAATGTTGGTGTTATATATTCAGAGGCAGATTTAGGGTTTACGATATCAGGGTAAATTTTATAATCTTCAAATGCCGGAGAATGAGCACAAGGCACTTTGAAGTATTTCGATATGTAATGTGAGATTATAGCCTCGACTCCGCCTACAGGGTCTGTCCCTTGAGCATTAGCATACTCAGGGTTTTCCTCTTCAGAATCTTCAAACAGACAGACAACCCCAATCGCATTGCAGCCTTTATCTAATAATTTTTTGCAAGATCTGCCCAATGTCTCGATATTTTTTACGCAACCTGTTGAGATGCCATCATTTGTTAGAAAAAATTCAACTCCGACATCTTCATCTGTTATTTCAAAAGCCTTAATGTCAATACCGTAAACGGTTTTTACTGCATTTTGAGTGTTAATATGAATATTTAAGATATCTTTTTGGATTGCTTTGTCATAAATTATACCGATTTTATTGTTATTAGACGGGAGTAGGTTAATTTCATCTTTGAAAAACGAATCAAGGGTGTATCCTTCTATATAGAGCATGGAATCTGTAATCGCCGAAAATCCGCCTGCATTTACCACATTGGGATTTACTACAAGGTTAAAATGTTTGGCGAAATTTCTTGCATAAGCGCCGGCATCTCCAGCATATCCGCCAATAGATGCTCCGATACCTGTTGGAATAATAAATGCTCCTGTTTTTCGATTATTCTGAATCATTTAAATAATTCTCCACCCCGTGTAAAATTGCCTGCGCTGCTTTGTTTTGGAAATCTTCATCAATCAGTTTGGCATTATCTTCAGGATTTATCATATAGCCAATTTCAAGCAATACTGCCGGAGATTCGGTGTTCCTGACAACAGCAAAGCTTTCCTGTCTTACTTTATCATTGTTCATGCAAAGTTCACAAGTTAACGATTTAAGAATTTTCTCTGCCAAATTTTTTGACTGCGGATAATAATAGTAAACGCTTGAGCCGGATCTGCCGGATTCTGCAGCAGAATCTGGCAATGCATTGTTATGAATGCTTATAAATATATCAGAGTTGTTGTTTTGAGAGGCTTTTACCCGCTCAGAAAGTGATACTTCAATATCAGTTTCTCTTGTCATATATACTATTGCGCCTAAATCTTCAAGGTATTTTTTTAGTTTTAAAGATATAGCTAAATTTACATCTTTTTCCTTATCTCCAAGGCAACCGACAGCTCCGTATTCATCTCCGCCATGACCTGGATCAAGTGTAATTTTTATCCCTTCAAGCGGTTTTGATTTATCAATATTAGGATAATTTTTAACCTCTATGACAAGTTCTCGGCTGTTTTTATAGTAGCATTTATAGCCAAATAGTTTGCCGGTTTTATTTATATGAAAATCAAATTTACCTTCCGGCAAATCTTCAATATTATACACTGTTAAATCAAGCCCGTTTGTATGGTAGATAAAATCTTCATTTTTCATAATATATTGGCGGGTTTCACTTAATATATACGGAACTTTCTTATTAAGTTTGAGTGTAAAGGTTCGTTTATCAGGGGTTTCTTCGTAAATGTAATTTTCTATTTTTGCCGGAGAATTATTATAACCCGATATTGATGTAAGATGATTTTTTGCAATCCAGGCATAATCATCTCTTGCCAGTTGAACTTTATAAAAGTCGTTATATTCACCGACAATATTTAGCGGAATACCTTTTTCAATATGCTGAAGTCTGTTAATTCCGCCATCAAAAGGATCAACGCGCAATGGAACATTATCAGCCTTTGTTGCAAAGACTTGTATATTGTCGTAATTGATAACGTTATTTTGTTCAGCTTCTGCAGATGCCACCTTTTGACGTGTAATTCTGTATTTTTTAATATCTTTTCCGTTGTTGATTATAAACAGATTTTCTCCTTCTGATAATTTTACCGGGTGGTAAAATCCGCCGGATTTATGGATTTTTACAGGTTCATCGTTAATTTTTAAATCTATAGAAGGGTTTTCACTCCCGACAAAAAATGTGACAGGGGAATTTATTATAACTGACTGAGTTTTAGGGTAAACAATATCAGCCGCTGATACAGGGTTTGATATTAGTAAAATTGATATTCCTATGATTGATTTTAAGTTGTTCATAGTATAAATATACTATAATTTAAGAAAAATTATAATTTCGTAAATTTATTTAATAATTGTGTATTTTACTCCTCATTGTGCTAAAATATAGAATATTAAGGGATAGGAAATGAGAAGAGAAGAACCTGAGAACAGACAAAAAGTCTCAAAGGGAAAGTATTGTAATAAAGTTTCAAATATATTGGATATTGCATATTGTGTGATTATTGCAATTCTGATTGTTCACCTTTTTGTTCTTCAGATTTTTGATCTGCGTAAGTATCGTGAGCGTGGCAAAATGCAGCGCTCCAGTCATGATTTTGCTGTGCGCGGTGACATTTATGACCGCCATGGTATAAAGCTTGCTACAGATAGAATTTATTACAATATTTACGCACGTCCTGTTGATTATTCCAAAACAGAAACTCCGCGCAAGATTGCCAAACTTTTTGCACCGATACTTGGTATTCCGGAAGCTAAGCTGTATGAAAAACTTTCCAATACAAAGATCCCTGTAATTGCGCTTAAAAAAGATGTTGATCGTGATACTGCAAAAAAAATAATGAAAATTATTAACGAAAACGGATTTCGTTCAATCAGCCTTGATAAGAAAAACACCAGAGAGTATCCGCAGGGGACGTTTGCGTCTCATGTTCTTGGTTTTTATAATTTTGATGCAGGGGTTTCAAACGGAGTGGAATTAACTGCAAAAGATAAGCTAGAACATGCTGTTCGGGCAACTTACGAAAAAACCCGTGATGGTAAGATTATTTATAAAATTCCGACAGATCCTGTGCTGCCGACAAGAAATCCTAAAGGTCAGGATATCACATTGACAATAGATGCTGCGATTCAGCATGTATGTGAAAAAGAATTACATAAAATTATTGAAGAAAAAGATGCATTAAGGGGTGCTGTCATTGTTATGAACCCTAAAAACGGCGAAATTTTAGCTTATGCGGTTTATCCAACTTATGATCCGAATGCGTTCCAAAAGGCTTCAAATACTCAGATTAAAAACTGGACACTGACTGATGTTTATCCGCCGGGGTCTACATTTAAAACTATTACTGTAACAAGTGCAATGGAACTTGGTAAAATTAATGAAAATTCAATAATAGAAGATGCAGGACGTTTGAAGTTCGGCGGTTATACTATCGAGAATTATGATTATCGTGAAAAAGGTGCACCGGGAAAAATTAATCTTGTGTATCTGTTTGAGCATTCAAGTAATATAGGGTCTGTTAATGTAGGATTCTTGATGACTCATAAAGAATTTTATGACATGCTTAAAAAGTTTGGGTTTGGGGAAAAATCCGGTATTGACTTGCCCGGTGAATCTTCAGGTTTGTTGGCTTCTCCGAAGTTTTGGGACAGAGGGCTTCATATGACTATGTCATACGGGTATGGAACGTCTGTTTCTATTATGCAAATGGTATCGGCCGTGTCTGCCCTTGCAAATAACGGTGTGAGGGTCACTCCGCATGTTATAAAATATAGCCCGGAAGAAGAAATAGAAAAGGTTAAGCGAATTCCGACGATAGCTCCGGAAACAGCAAGAACTATCACAAAACTTTTGGCAATGAGTGTTAACAACGGACGTTCGTGTATTAAAATGGACAAATACAATGTTGCAGCTAAAACCGGAACTTCAAGAAAGCCTATGGAAAACGGTGTAGGATATTCCGGTGCTATGTACACTTCAACTATCGGCTATCTGCCGGCAAGTGATCCGCAGGTTTTGATTTATGTAGTTGTAGATAGTGCCAAAAAGGGTCCGGTTTGGGGAAATACAGTTGCAGGTCCTGTATTTCACGAGGTTGCAGAACAAACAGCAAGGATTCTTGACTTGAAACCGGATAAAATTCCGGCTTCATCTAAAAAAGTAAATTAGTAAGGAGATATAAATTATGAAACTTGATGAATTGATTGAATATTTAAAATATGAAGATCTTATTAACTTTAAAAATGTTGAGATTACAGGTATTTCATACAATTCAAAAACTACCAAGAAAGGTGATATTTTTATTTGTTTAGCAGGCGAACATACTGACGGACATGAGTTTGCACATATGGCTATTGATAACGGGGCGGCAGCTTTACTTGTTGAAAGAAAAGTTGATGGTGTTAAAGTTCCTCAGGTTCAGGTTGATTCAACAAGACATAAAATTGCAGATATTGCTGACAGATTTTATTCTAGCCCGTCTAAAGGAATTAATCTTGTTGGTATAACCGGAACAAACGGGAAAACAACTGTTACTCATTTAATTCAAAAGATTTTTGAGGAAAATTCTCAAAAATGCGCGCTAATCGGGACGTTAGGATATAAATTATCTTCTACCAGCGAATACAGAGATGCAAAACATACAACCCCTCAAGCTCCGGAGCTGCAGGCTACTTTAAGAATGATAAAAGATGTTGAAAAAATTGATAATGTAGTTATGGAAGTGAGTTCTCATGCGCTTGAGCAAAATCGTGTCGGTGGCTGCAGATTTAATGGGGCGGTGTTTACAAATCTTACTCAGGACCATTTGGATTACCACATTACTATGGAAAATTATTTTAAGGCAAAAGCATTACTATTTGAACGTCTTTCTGAAGGTGATTTTGCTATAATTAATCTAGATGATGAATATGGTGAAAGATTCCTATCTGTAGTTCCTGAAGGTGTTAATAAATTCACCTACGGTGTAAAATCTGATGCTGATGTTATGGCAAGAGATATAAGATTTTCGCTTAACGGAGCAGAGTTTAAACTTTTGATTAGAGGGGTTGAATACAGTGTAAATCTTCACATGAACGGTATGTTTAGTGTTTATAATGTACTGGCTGCTTTAACTGCTGCTCTTGCTATTGGGATTGATATTAAGGTTGCTCTAAAAGCTTTACAAAACGTTCACGGGGTTGCCGGAAGGTTTGAAGTCGTAAATAAAAAACCTCTTGTTATTGTTGATTACGCGCATACACCTGACGGTTTGGAAAATGTTTTGAAATCAGCAAGAGAAATTACGCCTGCTGATGGTAAACTTATTTGTCTATTTGGTTGCGGCGGCGACAGAGATGCAACAAAAAGACCTAAAATGGGAGCAATAGCGCAAAAACTTGCTGATAAAATAATTATAACCAGTGATAATCCGCGCTCTGAAGATCCTCAGCAAATTATCACAGATATTATTGATCCTGATATTGTAACCGTAGAGCCGGATAGAGGAGAAGCTATTGCTCTGTTAAAGTCAATTGCTGATAATAATGACGTTGTTGTTATTGCTGGTAAAGGTCATGAAGATTATCAAATATTGAAAGATAAAACAATCCATTTTGATGATAGGGAACAAGCTAAAAAAGTCTTTGCTGGAAGCGTTATATAAGGAAAAGGTTTATGAGAACAAAGTTACTTGTTGAACAGCATTTTCATGGCTGTTACGGAGTTGATTTTAACAAAGCTTCTGAAGAGGAAATATTGTATGTAGCAGAAAGAATTTTAAAAGAGGGAGTCGGCTACATTTTCCCGACCCTTGTGACTGATACTGTAGAAAATATCAAATGCCAAATTCAAGTTATTAAAGGTGCTGCGGCAAAGCAGACTCTTAATATGGCAAAAATTTGCGGGGTTCATCTTGAGGGTATCTTTTTAAATCCTGAGAAAAAAGGTATTCATAATTCTGAACTTTTTTATCTTCCGACAGTTGAAAATTATAAATTGATTGAAGATGATTTTATCAAAATAGTAACGCTTGCTCCTGAGTTAGCAGAGTCGGAATTGTTAGAATATCTTCGCTCTAAAGGTGTGAAGGTTCAAGCAGGGCACTGTGTTGGGGCAGATTTGAGTAAATGTGACGGTACAACCCATACTTTTAATGCAATGAGCGGGATTACGCACAGGGGAAAATCCACGGCACTTTCTGCTTTAATTTGTGATGATATTTATACAGAAATTATTGCTGATGGAGTTCATGTTTCAAATGATGCGCTGAAACTATTATTTAAAACAAAGCAAATGAATAAAATTCTGCTTGTATCAGATTGTCTGCCGTGCACTCATAGTGATTTATCAGAGTTTGAATTTGCAGGTTCTAAGATCTATTATGATGGTGAAAGAGCGGCTTCCTCTGATGGAACCCTTGCCGGAAGTTCAAAACTTTTACCGGATATTGTAAAAATCCTTGGGGAAAAAGATTTGTTTATTTCTCAATATATTTCTAATTCGTATGATTATCATAATTTGGAGTCCTTTGGATATGTTGAATGGGACGAGAATTTCAATATAGTTGATGTTGTAACAAATTCTTAAAATCTTTTTGTTTAAGTATTTCTGTGTTATTGGATATTTTAATGTTATAATGATTATTATGAGAAGTGATAGTATAAAAAAGGGGATTGCCAGAACACCTCATAGGGGGTTATTGATGGCAACTGGGGTTAGCAAAAAAAATATAAAAGCTCCATTTATCGGAATTGCAAGTTCGTTTTCGGATCTCGTTCCGGGACATATCGGAATGAGGGATTTGGAACGGCAGATAGAAAAAGGTATTCATTCAGGTGGCGGACAGTCGTTTATTTTTGGTGTGCCGGCGGTTTGTGATGGAATTTCCATGGGGCATTGCGGAATGCGTTATTCTCTGCCATCAAGAGATTTGATTGCAGATTGTGTTGAAACTGTTGCAGAAGCTCACCAGCTTGACGGGCTGGTTCTATTATCAAACTGCGATAAGATAACTCCGGGAATGCTTATTGCTGCCTTGAGAATAAACATTCCGACTATTATTGTGACTGCGGGTCCTATGCTTGATGGGGAAAGCCGCTGTGAAAAGTTAACAATGATAAAAGGGTCTTTTGAGGCTGTTGGAAAATTCAGAAATGGTGTTATTGACCAAAACAGGCTTTTAGAATTGGAAGAAGAGTCTTGCCCTTCCGCAGGTTCTTGCCAGGGTATGTACACTGCAAATACTATGGCTTGCTTAGCAGAAGCTATGGGAATGAGTCTTCCGTTTTGCGCAACTTCTTCTGCAGTTTCTTCTAAAAAACGCCGTATAGCTTTTGATAGCGGTATGCAGATTGTTGAGCTTGTCCGTAATAACATAAAACCTCTTGATATTATTGACAAAGATACCCTGAGGAATGCTATTATTTGTGATTTAGGGATGGGCGGCTCCACAAATTCTTTTTTACATATTTTAGCTCTTGCTAATGCCGGTGAAATTGATGTAAGTTTAAAAGATTTTGAGGAATTAAGTCATAAAATTCATCAAGTTGTTAAGCTTGACCCGGCAGCGGAACCTACAATGACTGATTTTCATAAAGGCGGCGGTGTTCCTGCTTTAATGAAGACTTTAGTTGATGCAAATATCGGAATTGTTGACAAAAATACTGTTTGCGGTCTTAAATTATCTGAAATCTCTAAAGATGCTTATGTTAATACTGATTTAATCCATCCTTACGAAAAACCGCTTACAACAAAGCCGGGGTTAGGGATTTTATACGGTAATCTTGCCCCGGGTGGCTGTGTAACAAAAATTTCCGGAATTGATGAATCCTGCTATGAATTTGAAGGTGTTGCAAAAACTTTTGATAGTGAAGAAGATGCAATGGCAGCTTTGGAAGAAGATAAAATTAAACCTGGAGATATTCTTATAATCAGGTATGAAGGTCCAAAAGGCGGACCCGGTATGCGAGAAATGCTTGCTCCTACCTCTTTACTTGTTGGGAAGGGTTTAGGTACAAGCTGTGCTCTGATTACTGATGGAAGATTTTCCGGCGGAACCCGTGGAATTTGTATCGGTCATGTTTGCCCGGAAGCAGCTGAAGGCGGAAATATCGCATTAATTCAAGATGGTGATAAAATTAAAATTGATATAAATACCCGTCAAATTTCTCTTCTTGTTTCAGAAGATGAACTTTCAAGGCGCAGAGCAAATTTAAAACCGTTTGAATTAAAATGTAAGTCAGGCTATCTTGCAAAATATGCAAAAAATGTTCAAGATGCCTCTCATGGAGCAATTGTATAATGGACAGTGATATTAAAAATATAATTAGGGACACTGATTTAAAACACGTCGCAATAATTATGGACGGTAACAGGCGCTGGGCTAAGGAAAAAAATCTGCCTTCTGCTGTTGGTCATAAAAAAGGTGTTGAAGCCCTAAAAGCAACTCTTCGTGCATGTAATGATTTTGGTGTTAAATATTTGACAGTTTATGCTTTTTCAACTGAAAATTGGAATCGTAAACAAGAAGAAGTTGATTTTCTAATGAATCTTGTTGCCGTAACTTTAACAAATGAACTTGATGAAATGCATAGGGAAAATGTCCAAATTCATTTTATTGGCTATTTATCAAGATTATCAGATAAACTACAAAAGATTTTAGAAAATGCGGTTGAGACTACAAAAAATAATACAGGTGTATCATTACAAATTGCATTAAATTACGGTTCGCGTGATGAGATTACAAATGCAGTTAAAAATATTGTTAAATCAGGAGTCTTATCTGAGGATATTACACCTGAACTTATATCAAATAATTTATATACAGCACAGATTCCGGATCCTGACATTTTAGTAAGAACAGGCGGAGAGCAAAGAATTTCAAATTACTTACTCTGGCAGATTGCATATTCTGAAATTATCATCAAAAATGAGTTTTGGCCGGAATTTGATAAAAAACTTTTGGCTCAGTGTATAGAAGAATTTGGAAACAGACATCGGAGGTATGGTAAATAGTTTATTATGAAAATAGTTTTTGCAACGGGGAATCCACATAAGTTACAGGAGATTAATGAAATATCAAAAGGTTCAGGAATTGAATTTGTTCTTCCACCTGCTGATTTTAATCCGATTGAAAATGGTACAACATTTGAAGAGAATTCTTATATTAAAGCAAAAGAAGCCGCAATACTGTCAAGAAATATTGCGCTCGCTGATGATTCAGGTTTGTGTGTTGAAGCATTAAACGGAGAACCCGGAATACATTCCGCTCGTTATGCAGATACAGCGCAAGACAGAATTAACAAGCTTTTGGCTAATCTTGCCGACTCAGGTAATAGGAAAGCAAAATTTGTTTGTGCTATGACTCTTGTAGATGAAACAGGCAGAATTTTATATAAAGATACAGGAGAGTGTTATGGTAAAATTGCACATCATCAAGCAGGTGTAAACGGATTTGGATATGATCCTGTTTTTGAAGTTGACGGATACGGGGTTACTATGGCAGAAATGTCAGAGGATTTAAAAAATTCGGTTTCGCATAGGAGTATTGCTCTGAATAAAATTTTATCTTATGTAAAATCCGAATTAATGCAATAATTACAACCGCATATCCTCGTTTTTAAATCCTAATAGTTACTTATTCTTTTGGAGAATTTAATGAAAAAAAAGATTATAATTATTTTATTATGCATACTAATTGCGGTAGGGATAAGATTTGTTTATACTTATGCTGCATCTTATTTAAAGAACGAGGCTATGAAAAATCGTCCTGCACCTGATGTCACTGTTGAAGTTATAAAAAACAAAAGTGTTATAGAAAGTTTTGATGCTCCGGGACGCGTTGTATCTAAATATCAGGTTAGTATTATGGCTAGAATTTCAGGCTACCTGCAGAAAAGTTTTTTCAAAGAGGGTGATTATGTAAAAGCAGGAGAAACTCTTTTTCTCATTGAGCCTGCCGAGTATCAAAACGCTTCAAATACTGCAGGGGCAAATATTCAAAATATAAAAGCTCAATTGGCTTATGCCGATAAGCAATTAAGTCGAGCCGAAGAACTTGTAAAACAGGATTATATTGCAAAATCCAGATATGATGAAATTCTTGCCAATCGTAATGCGTTAAAGGCACAATTGACTGCTGCAGAATCAAGTTTTAAGGATACAAATCGCAGTTTAAATTATACAAAAGTGAAAGCTCCTGTAGATGGCAGGATTGGAATTATTGATGTTACCGTCGGCAATTATGTAACACCATCATCCGGCTCTTTAACTACAATTAATAGTACAAATCCGATTTATGTAACTTTTCCGATATCATCTGAGGATTATGCGGCTCTCAGATCAATTGATAAAAAAGCTAATGAAAAAAGAAGGGTAGAACTGTTTTTCCAAAATGATAAAAAATATGAAACTAACGGTGTTCAGGACTTTTTAGATAATAAAGTTGACCAATCAACAGGTACAGTAACATTAAGAGCAACGTTTCAAAATCCGGAAAACAGACTTTTACACGGAGAATTTGTAACTGTAAGGCTTTATGCTAATAATCC
Source organism: uncultured bacterium (assembly GCA_900551965.1). Taxonomy (GTDB): domain Bacteria; phylum Cyanobacteriota; class Vampirovibrionia; order Gastranaerophilales; family Gastranaerophilaceae; genus Zag111. Next base: position 2,122 of record URYF01000037.1, on the reverse strand, counting down.
GGTTAACATGCCGGTTGTACCTATTGTTGCTGTTCAGGAAAATCAAGAGGGTAAATATGTTTATAAACTTGATAATGAAGGACTGCCAAAGTTGACTTATATAAAAGTTCAAGGACAATCTGATGATAATTGGATTGTAACTGAAGGTTTAACTCAAGGAGATAAAGTGATTGTAGACGGAATCTTAAAAGTTGTTCCGGGAGCACCGATAAATATAGTGTCTAAGGACGAAATGGCAAAGAATAATACCCCAGATATATCAGATAATAAATAATAACCGGATAAGGATACACTATGTCAAATAATAACAATGCAGGAAGCTTGTTTATCAAGCGCCCTAAACTTGCTATCGTAATTTCGCTTGCGATTTTGCTTGCAGGAATACTTATGATAAAATCTCTTCCTCTGGAAGAGTACCCCTCAATCACTCCGCCTCAGGTTGTTGTATCAGCAACTTATTCCGGCGCAAGTTCTGATGTTATAGAATCGACCGTAGCTGCACCGTTAGAAGCTCAATTAAACGGTGTGCAGGATATGATTTATATGTCGTCAACATCTCAAAACGGAACTTATAAATTAACACTATATTTTGAAGTCGGTTCAGATCCTGATATGGCAGTTGTTAATGTTCAAAACCAGTTGCAGCTTGTAACCCCAAGATTGCCGGAAGAAGTTCGTCGTTACGGATTGTCGGTAAAAAAATCAACAGGGGGACCCGGATTATTGATGATTAGTGTTAATTCTCCCAATAATTCATATAATAATTTGTTTATTTCAAATTACGCAGATATATACATAAAAGACGAATTGGCACGTATTAAGGGGGTTGGTTCTGTCAGTGTATTCGGTTCTTCAAATTATTCAATGAGAATTTGGCTTGATGCGGATAGAATGGCGAATTACGGACTTTCAAGTTCTGATATTATTGCAGCAATTCAGGCTCAAAATATACAAACACCTGCTGGTGAATTAGGGGTTGAGCCAATGAAAGATAAGCAGTTGATTAAGCTTACAATGAGGACAAAAGGCAGGCTTAAAAGTACCGAAGAGTTTTCAAATATTATTGTAAAATCTCTGCCTACAGGTGCTCAGATTAAACTAAAAGATGTTGCAAGAGTTGAACTGGGTGCTGAGAGCTATTCAAATTTTTCGCGAATTGATGGTAAAAATTCGGCAATTGTCCTTGTAAATCAGCTGCCGGAAGCAAATGCTATTGATTTATCAAACAAAATTCAAAATAAAATGAAAGAGCTTGCCAAATCTTTTCCAAAAGATATTGAGTACAGCATTAAGCACGATGAAACCGAATTTGTAAGAGAATCAATTCATGAGGTTATCAGTGCCGTTGCGCTTGCCGTATTACTTGTATCAATTGTTACATATATGTTTTTAGGAACTATTAGAGCTGCATTTATTCCATTTGCGGCAATTCCTGTTTCTTTAATCGGTGTATTTATATTCATGCATTTATTCGGATTTTCGATAAATCTTCTAATTCTATTTGGACTAGTATTGGCGGTTGGATTGGTTGTTGATGATGCAATCGTTGTATTGGAAAATACTCAGCGGCATATTCAAGAGGGTAAGACACCTAAAGAAGCAACCGAAATCACAATGAAAGAGGTTTTTGGCGCAGTTCTAGCAACATCATTAGTCTTGATGGCTGTATTTGTTCCTGTTTCATTTATGGGTGGGATAACGGGACAAATGTTCAGACAGTTTGCTCTATGTATAGCTTCATCAATCGGTTTGTCAACTCTTGTAGCCCTTACACTTGCACCGGCACTCTGTACAATAATCCTTAAATCCGACAAAGAAAAAGCTGATTTTAAGTTTATTCAGGATTTTGATAATTTGTTTGACAAAATCAGGGATAATTATCTTGAAGGAACTATGTATTTCATCAATTCTGCGAAGCTGACAGTAACAGTTCTTCTGCTAATTGTAATTATCACGGTTTTAATGTTTGTTATAATTCCTCGTGGATTTTTACCGATTGAAGACCGAGGGGCTGTATTTACACAGATTCAGTTGCCTGACGGGTCAACTGCATCAAGAACAGATGGGGTTGCAAGAGATGTCGAAAGGCGCCTATTAAAAATTCCGGGAATAAAAGGGATAA
>URYF01000036.1 GCA_900551965.1 uncultured bacterium | reverse complement strand
TAAGTGCGCCATAAGGACTCATTCCCATGCCCATATTCATACCAAATAAATTGCCGCCGAACATGTTGCCCATCATACCGCCGCCGAATAAGCCGCCCATCATTCCGGACATAAACCCCCAGAATCCTGTAGGTCCGTTATTGACTGTGATATTTGTATTACCACCGCAACAATGCCCGCCGCCAAAAATGCCTCTTTGCGGTACCATTTGTTGCCGCGCTCTTGGTTGCTGTGAAACTACTGTTTTAGGTGTGTATCTTAGGTTAAACGCCTTGCCGGCTCCGTAAATACCCATTGCTCTGTCCTCTTTTTATTATCTCGTATATATATAAAGTATATATAACGTAGATAATTGCTAATGTATGGATATTTTGTAATATTTTGTTACATTTATTGTATGTATAATCAAATAAAAAAGGTAAATATATTATTTATGTTTTAAATATGAGGGTTATCAGCTGTTCCGACCCCTTGCATATCGCCGTATTGGTTTAGTGCAAATGTTCCGTCAGAGTTTTTCTCTAATTTGTATTGGTCACCTTTACCGTTTACAGATTGATAGATCGCTGCTCCATCATCTCCAACTTTTACAAATTTATATTTAAACTTGCCTACAGTTATTTCTGTCGGGTATCCTTCTTTGGATTTTGAATCAGAAATAGAGTAATTATTTTTTTTAATATCTGCACTTTGTCCGAGTTTATTATATAACTCTTCATCATGAACCGTAAAGCCTTTTGAGGTGTCGCCTTTTAGGAACTCTTCAGCAGAAACAGCTTTTTGATTTGTTGGTTTTACCGGTTTGTTACCGGGGTCATCTCCTTGAGTAGGGTCAGGTTTTGCTTTTAACGGGTCCTCATTTTTTTTCTCTGTTTCAGTTTTTTTAGGTTCCGGCTGTTTAGCAAGAGCTTTGCACATATCTTCATAGCTTAAACCTTGTCCAATAAGGTTTCCGTCTTTATCAGTAGCCGAATATTTGCCATTGCCGTCAGATACAATATTATGATTAGGATAAAGTGTTTTTAATTGAGCAAGTTTGTCTTGCGGCTGGTTAGCTTGAGGCTGCATTTGAGCATTATTAAGTGCGCCATAAGGACTCATTCCCATGCCCATATTCATACCAAATAAATTGCCACCGAACATGTTGCTCATCATTCCGCCACCGAACATGTTGCCCATCATACCGCCGCCGAATAAACCGCCCATCATTCCGGACATAAATCCCCAGAATCCTGTAGGTCCGTTATTGACTGTGATATTTGTATTACCACCGCAGCAGTGCCCGTTATCAAAGATACCTCTTTGCGGTACCATTTGCTGCCGCACTTTCACGTGTTGCGGCATATAGGTGTTATGTGCAATTCGTACGTTTGCAGATTTGCCAAATAACGGGTTAACCATACAATAATCCTTATATTAATTATCTGTATATATAAAGTATATACCAATTATATAATTGCTTGCATTTTATTTGAATTTAATATTTTGTTACAATTCTATTTTGTACGGTCTTGTATAAAACCCCGGAGAGGGTGAAATATTCACACTCCCCGGAGAGTCTTGCTCTAACAGTATCTTGTTCCGTTATCTATTTTTGAATTTAGGTTGTTGTTTATTGAATTTCCTTTAGCTGCCATTATTGGGTTTGCAAATGATAATGCGGTTTTACCGATGTTTGCGACAGAGTTAAGAGTGTTTGCAAAAGCTTGCTGTTGCTGCAGCGAAGCTTGATATGCACGATCATTATAATTATTCCCGGATTCGGCATTAGTAAGTCCCATTTGCATATAATTTAGGATGTTATTATTCATTGATGTGTTTAAGCTGTTTAAAAGAGATATATAATTCAGTCTGTTTGTAAGTTCTGTAGAATATAATTCATCTTGCTTCATCAATAGTGAATCACTAAGGTTGGCTACTGCTTTTGCTTTGTTATCAGTAATATTGCTTAGATTGTCCATAAATATGGAATTATCAAAATTTCCAAATCTTGATGCGATATCATTTTTTAGCGATGTTTCCATTGGTGTATAGATATCATTAATCTCTGCAATACCGTTTCTTTTGTATGCATCAAGTTCTTCATTCCATTGTTTTTGCTTTTCATCAGAAATCGAAAATAAATTTTGAAGAGAATTTGATAAGTTATTTTGTATCCCTTCGTAAATAGATTTTTCGGTATCGTTCATATTATATGAACTGCTTATTGTGTTTTTATCTTTTTTTGTAGTTGAAGCTACTGTGTTACCATTGATCTCAACTGTTCCTGCTGAGTATTTAGGGTATTTTGATTTTTTTCCCATAACAAATTTTCCTTTCTTCAAGGAAATATCTGTTTTTATTTAACAATCGGCTCGTAATGTAGTCATTATAACATTTTTTTTTATTATTGTAAAGTTACTATTTTATTATTTGAAAAATATCTATCCTCGTATAATAATATTGGTATGGCAGATATGATTAAAATCGTAGGAGCAAAAGAGCATAATTTAAAAAATGTATCTTTAGAAATCCCCAAAAATGAGCTTATTGTGTTTACTGGAGTTTCGGGCTCCGGGAAAAGTTCTTTGGCATTTGATACAATTTTTGCAGAGGGGCAAAGACGTTATGTTGAAAGTTTGTCAACTTATGCAAGGCAGTTTTTAGGTCAGCTGGACAAGCCTAATGTTGAATATATTGATGGGCTGTCTCCTGCAATTTCTATTGATCAAAAATCAAAAAGTAATAATCCTCGCTCTACAGTCGGTACTATTACTGAAATTTATGACTATTTAAGGTTGTTATACGCTCGTGTCGGTACTCCTTATTGTCCTGTTTGCGGTAAGAAAATTAAGCCGCAGACTATTGATGAAATTGTTAATAAAATCATTGCTTTTGGAGATGGGGTAAAAATTCAAATTTTAGCACCTATTGTGCGAGGTAAAAAAGGCGAGTATTCCTCAACTTTTGAAGAATTACGTCAAGAAGGTTTTGTAAGAGTTAAAGTTGACGGAGATGTTTTTAATCTTGATGAAGATGAAATTGAACTTGCTAAAACTAAAAAGCACGATATCAGTGTTGTAGTTGATAGAATTGTTGTAAAAGATTCTGCGGTGTCAAGGATTGCCGATAGTGTTCAAATTGCTTTAAAAAAAGCTGACGGTATCGTGATTGTTGATGTGGTTGGTGATAAAGAAGTCGTGTTCAGTGAAAAACTTGCATGTCCTGATTGTAATATAAGTTTTGAAGAGTTAACCCCTCGAATATTTTCATTTAACGCTCCGTACGGTGCTTGTGAACGCTGTTCAGGATTAGGGGCTGATTTTATTGTTGATCCGGATTTGGTTGTGCCAGATAGGACAAAATCATTGAATGACGGTGCGATTTATGCGTGGGCTACCCGTAGTGCTTCTACTTATTATAACGATTTATTAGGCTCTGTCTGCCAGGCTTATGATATCAATATGGATACCCCGTTTGAAGACTTGTCTGAAAAAGATCGTAATATTATTCTCTACGGTTCTGACGAGGCTATAAAAATCAGGGTTAAACAGTTTGGTACAAGCCGTTATCAAACAAATATTCAGCCGTTTGTCGGGGTTATTCCATATCTTGAAAAACGGTATAATGATGCTTCCGGAGACTACTGGAGAGAAGAAATTGAAAAGTTTATGGTTGCAAAACCTTGTCCTGCCTGTGGTGGTGCCAGATTGAAGCCTTTTCCTCTTGCTGTTAAAATTAGAGATAAAAATATTTACGAATTTACAAAGATGTCAGTTAATGATGAATTACAGTTTATTACTGATTTATATCTTGAATTGACCGAGTATCAGCTTAAAATAGCCAAACAAATTCTTGATGAAATTCGTGCCCGTTTGAAGTTCTTGAGTGATGTCGGGCTGCATTACCTTGATCTTGCCCGTATGGCAGGAACTTTGTCCGGCGGGGAATCTCAAAGAATCAGACTTGCCTCTCAAATCGGCAGCGGATTGAGCGGAGTGTTATATGTTCTTGATGAGCCTTCTATAGGTTTACATCAGCGTGATAACGATATGCTTATAAAAACTCTGTTCAAATTACGTAATCTTGGGAATACTTTGATCGTTGTTGAACACGATGAGGATACAATAAGAAGTGCAGATTATATTGTTGATATCGGTCCTTGCGCCGGTATTGCAGGCGGTAAGATTATTGCTCAAGGGTCTGTTGATGATATTGTTGCGGCGAAATCTTCTGTCACGGGTAAATACCTCAGCGGAGAAAAGTTTATTCCTATTCCTGAAAAAATCAGAGAAGGCAACGGAAATTTCTTGCAAATCAGAAATGCTCATTTGAATAATTTGAAAAATGTTGATGTTGATATTCCGTTGGGTAAAATTGTTGTACTAACCGGGGTTTCAGGTTCAGGTAAATCAACATTAATGCAGGATTTGCTGTTTGAATACGCAGCGCACAAGCTTCGTAAAAATAAGCCAAAACCGCAAGGGGTAGATGAAATTTTAGGGTTTGAAAATATTGATAAAGTTATTGATATTGACCAATCTCCAATCGGCAGAACCCCAAGGTCAAACCCTGCAACTTATACAGATGTTTTTACTCCGATTCGTGAGCTTTATTCAAGAACAAATGAGGCAAAAGTCAGAGGCTATAAACCCGGCAGGTTTAGCTTTAATGTAAAAGGCGGACGCTGTGAAGCCTGCAAGGGTGACGGACTTGTTAAGATTGAAATGAACTTCCTATCTGATGTTTATGTTAAATGTGATGTTTGTAAGGGTAAACGCTATAACCGAGAAACTCTTGAGGTTAAATACAAAGGTAAAACCATATCAGATGTACTTGATATGAGTGTAAAAGAAGCTTTGGAATTTTTTGACAGTATTCCGTCAATTAAAAACAAGCTGCAAACGTTAAATGATGTCGGGCTTGATTATATGAAACTCGGGCAGAGCGCTACAACCTTATCCGGCGGTGAAGCTCAACGAATCAAACTTGCTTCAGAGTTAAACAAACGTTCAACCGGTAAAACTTTATATTTGCTTGATGAACCTTCTGTCGGACTTCACTGGGCTGATTTGGATAAGCTTGCAAAAATTCTTCACGCTCTTGCCGATCAAGGCAATACTATTCTTATGATTGAGCACAACCTTGATTTAATCAAGATTGCTGATTATATTATAGATTTAGGACCTGAAGGCGGTATTGACGGCGGAAGGGTTATTGCGCAAGGTACACCTAAAGAAGTTTCAAAATGTAAAGATTCTTATACCGGAAAATATTTGGCAAGATATTTTAAAAAAGCTTGATTTTATTGAATATTTGATATTTCCGGAAAAATTTGCTATTATGTTTACAGAAAAAGGATTTCTGTTATGAGGCAAAAATTTTTATATTTATGTTTTTTAATAGTAATATCTTGTATGTTTGGAAAAGCATACGCACAGACAATAGAGGTTACGGCTCTTGAATCTTTCTCAACGGCTGAACCTCCAAAAGCAATCACAATCAAGCTTAACCAACAGCTGGAGTTGCCAGAGTCTAATGTTCTTGATGCCGGCAGTGTGTTAAAGGGTGATTTGGTTGATATCGTGAGTCCGAAAAGACTAAAACGCGATGCAGGATTCTCTTTTAAACCGGTTTCTTATACTGATTTGGAAGGTCAAATCCATAATCTTGAATTGAACATTATAGCTTCTTATACCACAACTCTTGATAAAGCCGGTCTGGCAAAAACTGCCGCATTAGGTGTCGGTAATTATTTTGTAAAAGGTTTGTCTATGGGTGTAGCTGCAGTATCAGGTGCAGTGAAAAACGATGAAGGCAATCGTTTGAAGTCTTCAGCGGTTTCGGTCTATGATTCTTCTCCGTTTTCGTATGTCGAGAAAGGCGAAGATTTATATATAGAACCTGATCAGGTATTTTTGCTAAAATTCCCTGATGCAGATAAAATAAAAACTCAGGAAGTTGTTCAAGATGATGAAGTAAAAGGTCAAAATTATTCATATACAATAGAAAAGGAGTAAGTCTAATATGAAAAAGTTATTTATGTTATTTACGGCATTTGTTCTTTCTCTGGCTATGCTGCAGGGGGCTGAGGCAAAAACCGTACAAGTTACAGCTTTAGAAGATTTTCAGACAACTAATCTTCCTCAGGAATTGCATGTGCAAATGAACGCGAATACAAGACTTGATTATGATCTAATGTTGTTCCAAGGTTTTCAGGTTACAGGTAAAGTTGTTCCGCAAAATGGCGGAGGGTTTGTTTTTGTGCCTGTAAGTTATGTAAATTATCAGGAAGAAAAACTTCCTATTCAAAAAGAATTTCCTGCTGCATATAAAGGAAAAGCCGGTTTAATCAGGCAAAACCAACCGTTCTTCCTGGTATTCCCGGATAACGGTCCTGATACTTTTCAATATTATGTACCAAGTGTAAGTGATATGAATTAATAAGCTTTTATAAATTATGAAATTTGCGCCGTATTTATCTGTATGGCGCATTTTTGTTATTCTTACATTGTTTATATGATTTTGAATATACCTTTTTAATATAAAATAAATTAAAAAGAGAGGATTAATATTATGTTAGAATACTTTTTAGGCTCATACATTGTCACAATTGCAGGTGTTATCGGTGCGTATTTATGGGGGGAACATGTTCATTCCGGAACAGGTTTTGCGTGTGTTTTTATTGTTTTAGTACTTGCAGTTTTGGAAACTAGTTTATCTTTTGATAATGCTGTGGTTAATGCGATGAAACTTGAAAAAATGTCTGCAGTTTGGCGTCACAGGTTTTTAACCTGGGGTATTGCAATCGCCGTTTTTGGTATGAGATTCTTATTCCCGGTTTTAGTTGTTGCTGTTTTTGCAAAACTTGATATGGTTACTGTTGCAAAAATTGCGATTACGGATTCTCAAAAATATGCAGGATATCTGCATGAAACTCATGCTCCGATTGTAACTTTTGGCGGAATGTTTTTGATTATGCTGTTTCTTAATTACTTCTTTAACCATAAAAAAGAAGTTCACTGGATTAAACCAATAGAAGCTCCGTTATCTCATATGGATCATATAAGCGGAATTGAAATCGTAATATCTTTATTTATGCTTATCGGTGTTCAATCGTTTATTCCTGCGGCGGATAAGGTTTCTGTGATATTATCAGGTTTAGCCGGTATAATAACTTTTCTGTTAATTGACGGTGTTGCCCACTTCCTTGAAAAACATGAAGAAATGCGTAATGCTCAATGCGGATTAGAAGGTGCTAAATGTGCAGGGCTTATTAGTTTTATATATTTGGAATTGATAGATGCTTCATTTTCTTTAGATGGTGTTTTAGGTGCATTTGCATTAAGTAATGATGTATTAATTATCACAATAGGTTTGGCTATTGGTGCAATGTTTGTAAGATCGTTAACTATAATGCTGGTAGAAAAGAAAACCCTGACAAAATTTTTATATCTTGAACACGGTGCCCATTGGGCAATCGGAGCCTTAGCTATCATAATGCTTATTACTACAGTTAAAGAGGTTCCGGAAGTTGTCACCGGATTAATCGGTCTATTCTTTATAGTGGCTGCGCTTATTTCATCAGTTATTCATAATCGCAAGCAGCCAAAGCTTGAAGAAAATTAGTAAATAACACATAATAAATTAAAACCGGCTCTGAGTTTGTCAGAACCGGTTCTTTTTTCGGAGTTGGTTTATAAAATTATTAGTCAATTTTCCAGCTGTTAAGATATTTTTCCTGTTCAGCTGTTAATGTGTCAATCTCAATACCCATAGATTGAAGTTTTAATTCAGCGATTTTTACATCAACTTCATAAGGAAGGGTATATAATTTGTTTTCCAATTTGCCTTTGTTTTTAACAAGGAATTCAATACCAAGTGCTTGGTTTGCAAAACTCATGTCCATAACACTTGCAGGGTGACCTTCAGCTGCAACAAGGTTAACAAGTCTGCCTTCGGCTATTACATAGATTGATTTTCCGTTATCAAGAACATACTCTTCTAGTGCCGGTCTGATTTGTTTGATTTCTTTAGCGTGAGCTTTTAAATCTCCTACGTTAACTTCCCAGTCAAAGTGTCCAACGTTGCCTACAAATGCTCCGTCTTTCATTGTAAGAAGATGTTCTACATCGATTACGTGTTTGTCACCTGTTACAGTTAGGAATATATCACCTTCTAACGCTGCTTTAGCTATAGGCATTACTCTGTAACCTTCCATAGCTGCTTCTAAAGCTTTAAGAGGATCAACTTCGCAAACGATTACGTTAGCACCAAGGGCTTTTGCTCTTAATGCAACACCTTTGCCGCACCAACCATAACCGGATACAACAACTGTTTTACCTGCGATAAGAATATTTGCGGCTCTGAGTACTCCGTCAAAAGAGCTTTGACCCGTACCATAGCGGTTATCGTATAAGTGCTTTGTTAAACTTGTATTAACTCCAACTGCAGGGAATCCTAGTGTCCCTTGAGCTTCCATTGCTTGAAGTCTTATGATGCCTGTTGTAGTTTCTTCTGTAGAACCGATAATTTTACCTATTAAGTCAGGTCTTTTATCATGAATCATTGAAACCATATCACAGCCGTCATCAATAATGATATCCGGATTGTGATTTATAGCTTCTTGAATATGTGATTTGTATTGATCTACTGTTTCTCCGGCAATTGCAAATACCGGCATGTTGTAATGTTTTACAAGAGCTGCTGCAACATCATCCTGAGTTGATAGAGGGTTAGATGCGACAAGCACTGCATCAGCTCCGCCTGCTTGCATAACGGTGCATAATGCTGCAGTTTCTTTTGTTACGTGCACGCAAGCTGAAAGTTTTAATCCTTTAAAAGGCTGCTCTTTTATAAATCTTTCTCTTATGGTTTTTAATACCGGCATGTCTTTAAATGCCCAATCTATTTGTTTTTTACCTTGGTCTGCTAAATTGATATCCTTAATATCACATTTAATTTCGGTAGTTTGCATTATTTTCTCCTTGTTTTTAATACTTCCGAGTAATAGTTGTACCTTCTACACTATTAAATTATAACTTGTAAATGCTCAATATCCCAATATTTTGATTTGTTTGTAAAATTTTCTTAATAATGTCTGTTGATATGACAAAATTTTTTCTTTATGATTGTTATAATTGACACTAAGGAGTATTGTGTGAAAGTAAGTTTTGATTTAAAAAATGAAAAAGCCGAAAACCAGAAAGCGGTTTCATTTAAAGGGTGTAAGTTTGTAAAATCGGATAACGGCTTCAGAGAGCTTGAGGTTGCTTATCCGTATGATGAGAATAAAGATAATTGCTTTATTGAAATTTATAAATTGGATAAAGATCAGCATGGTAATTATTTTTCGACAGGTAAAGCCTATTCCAGATCTGGAAAAGAAAGATATCAGTTAAAGCCGGGTGCTAATCGTATAGATTTAGCCAGTGAGTTCGGAATTGGTGATAATCAGGCATTTGCGTATCATTATCTTTTAATTGATAAAAAGGGTGGTTTTCCTCGTACCAGAGTTGATTCCGGTGATATTATTGATGAACGTTCAGCTGAAAATGAATATAGAAATTTATTTAATATTGTGCCTGCAACAAAATCCAACCTTTCTCGCGGCGGAGCTATGAAGCTTGTTATTATTGATTCTCAAAAAGTCGGGTATGTTTATAACGATCATAATATGATAGTAAAGGATAAGGCTCTTGAAAAACGCGGTCGTGAAGGTATCAAAACTATTGCGAATAAATTTGGCGGAACTCTGGCGGGTCTTGAATATGCTGTTGATAAAGGTGAATATGATAAATACGGAAGAATAATTTCTCTTCCAATTTTTACTGACGATGATTTTTCAGCGCATGCTTATTGGAATAAGAACTGTTTCCAAATGGCAAGCTCGCTTGGTAATATTAATAACTATGCTTCATTACAGCGTAAAATGTTTGCTCACGGTTTAAATTTTGTGTCAGACGGAGCATTTGTTAACGAGGGCTTAGAGGGTGTTCACTTTAAAAATATTCTCAGATGGGGTGAAGATTCTCCATATTTTAACTGGTTTAGAGCATCAGGTTTAAAAGACAGTCCGTTAACAATGGGTGTGTTTGCTAAAAATAAAGATCATATTTCGCATAAGGTTGTAAACTCTCCTAAATTATACCAACAAGACGGTACCGGACAGATTTCTATAAAGAGCAATCCTAAGTATAATCCAAAACTTCCGACATATATTCAATTCTTTGATGTTCGTTTAGTAACCGAACAAGAAAGATCTGATACTACTTCTTTAATTAAAACTTATTCAAAAATGAGTACAGATAATGTATATGAATTACATTCTCATAATGACTCCATATATCCGTACGCTTTTGAAATAAATCCGGATACTTATACTAAAAATATTAAAAATCTAAATGCATATAACAGAGCTAATCCTGAAGAAATGATATACTTGAAAACTCCTCTGGCTGCAAGAATCTTGTCTAAGTTTGAAAATTTTGTAGTTGATGGGAAGTTTGAAAGTGGATTTGAAACCTGGGATGCGAATCCTGATATTGCAAAATTAAGCTTTGTTTGTTCAAATGCAGATATAAAAGCCTTGAAAAATCTTCCTATAGATGAAAGAAAAGCTGAAATGGCAAAGATTCTGCGCGGTAATTATCAGGTTCAGGACTATGCTATATCTTCAGGTCAGTATTGGACTCAAAAAACTGATGATATTTTAAGGTTGTATGTTGCCCAGAATTTGAAATATCTTGATTCTGATAATCCAAATCTTGTTTATGAAAAAATTACCGGAAATTCAAATAATAAAATATTCCCGGAATCAGTGAAGGCTGAGGTTTCAAAAGCTGAAGTTGAAAATGTTTTACAAGGTTTGTATAACGGTAAAAGAAAATTGTCTGATGAAGATAAAAATTCGCAGATTTTGGAAGGTGTTATGAATATGCCTTTGGATTCTATCGAATTTGGTGATAATTTGGTTTCAGTTTTAGCATCTCCAATGATTACCAAAAGAGCCGCAGTGAAATCCGAAATTGGTGTTCCAAGATATGAAATCTTCAAGAAAGGCAACCCTAATTTGTATGTTGATTATCAAAAAACATATAAAGAAATGGATGATATTTATACCAACCAAATTGCAGGTTTTGCAAATACTGTATTAAAAAATGTTGATTCAGTATTACCTGAAAAAAATAAACTATTCGATGGTGATAACGTTACAGAATATGGTAAATATGTTTTACCGCTTGTTCTGCCTGAGATTACAAAATATGCTGTAATCAAAGCTTTTGCACCTGATATTGAGGCTGCAATTGATAAGAATTCCGGCGAAATGTCTTACGATTACAAAGCTTTGAAAAAAGTTTCATTGCAAACTCTTGGCATAAATAATCCATCCAGTCCGCTTGATGAAACCGAAATGGTTCTTGCTTCATTACGTAAGGGGTTAAAAACAGTTGACTCTTCTATTAATGGCGAGATTGTAGAAAGTATTGTCAGATCACTTAAAGATACTAGCCTTGCAAGTTTTGAACTGGCTGATTTGATTGTTGATAAAACTCAATCAGGTTTAGATTGGAGAATTGACGCGACAAAAGATATTGCCGATGTTGAGGCGTTGAGAAACGGTATGGCAAGTTTTGAATACACTTGGCAGAATGTTATAGATTTTTGGAAACTGTTTGTACAAGGTGTTCAAGATAAGAACCCTAATGCTTATACTGTTGCAGAAGTTACAAATGAAGGTGAACTTCATGCGGCAGGTTATGGCAGCCATTCTGCGAAATTCCCTAAACATAGTGATATTGTGCCTAAATTCCTGAGAGAAACAGGTATGACTTCTGTTGCTGAATATTCGCGTTTCTTCAGAGATATTTCTAAGATATTTATGAAAGATGTAGAAGATGGCAAACATTATACCAATCCGAAAGATTTGGAAAAATTGCCGTTTGAAAAAATGGTAGGAGATAATGCTTTTATTCGTTTAGGTGGAGCGGATTCTGTTGCTTTTGCTTATACTTTCATTGGTAACCACGATAAACCAAGAGTTCTTCATTGTGCAGCCTTGGATATGGAGTTGTTCTATTCAGATTTGACTTATAAAAATAATGGTCAATATCGTCGTAAGGCTTATCAGGTTATCAAGGATAAATTTTTAGAACCAATATCTGATTATGAAGTTGAGCAGTATGATTTTTCTGCTGTATCACCAAAAGCAATTGCAATGGCTGATGCGTTAAGACCTGCATTTATTGATGTTTTAAACAGCTATAAATCGCAATTCCCTAATGACTTGAATAATCCTGCAATTTATAATAAAGCGTTTATTCCGATAAGTAAAGCTATTTCAGATTTAGCTCAAGGAAAATTCCAGGGTAAACGATTTGACCCTGATGCATTTGGTATGAAGCCGATAGATGTTGCTATTGATATGGTATTGAAACAGGCAAATTCTGAATATGGTTTCTCTCTGCCTGGCGATGCTGAAGCAGGTTATGCAAATGATGTATTTGAAGCAACTATGAAACCTGCTTTATCAAAACTTCTTGGAATGATGAAATATTTGGTTGCTCTTCCGGGTATTCCGACTTTATTTGACGGCGATGATGTAGGAGCAACCGGTTATGATTCAAAAACTAAAAATATGTATTTGCAGGGTCGTCAAAGAGTTCATGATGAATGGATTGATTCTAATAGTGCAAAATATAAATCATTCATCTCTAAATACAAGAAATTGTTTGATGATGAAATGGCAATTCGCCGAAATCCTAAATGTAATGCCTTAAATAACGGTGCTGTATTTACTTTGCCTATGAATAAAACCCAAAATGGAGTTTTGGTTTCTTCAATTTTAAGACAAAGTACTGATGGCAGAATGGCTATTTCTATATTCAATCCGACAGGCATGCACGTTGATCATAGAAGGGAATATTGCCAAAATAACTTGTATCTGGATAGATTGTATTTCACAGAGTCAGGTGACAGTACTGTAGGTATTGCCGGACTTCGTGAGGGGACAAAATTCGTAAATGCAAGAAATGAAAACGATGTTTATTATTCAAGAATTGATGAAAATGGATTTTACTATTTGACTCGTCATTGCAATGGTAAAGATGTTCCTATGCCTATTGATGATACAACAATTGTTTTATATCATGTGCCTGAGGGTGGAGTTTCTCTGACATTCACAGGCAGTAATATGGTTAAGCCTAATTCAAGATTTGTTGCGGGAGCTTATCAAAATAAATCTGTTGAATGCGGTAAAAATCTTGCAGTTGTGAAATAATTTTTTAAAATAGTTAAAAAGCGAAAAAGACGGTCAATACCGTCTTTTTCGCTTTTTGTATCTAAAAAAATTATACTGCAAATCTAAAGTGAACTAAATCGCCGTCTTGTATAACGTAGTCCTTACCTTCAAGGCGTGTAACCCCTTTTTCTTTGCAGGCATTATATGATCCGAGTTGTGCAAATTCTTTATATGGAGTGATTTCAGCTCTGATAAAGCCTTTTTCAAAGTCTGTATGGATTACACCTGCAGCTTGCGGCGCCTTTGTTCCTGCTGTAATTGTCCAAGCTCTGACTTCTTTTTCTCCGGCAGTGATAAAAGTTCTAAGTTTTAAAAGATTATAAACAGATTTAATCATTCTGTTAATGCCGCTGTCTTCAATTCCAAGCTCTTTTAAATATTCTTCGGCCTCTTCTTGACCCAGATCTGCAAGTTCTTCTTCTATTTTAGCCGTGATTACGACCATTTCTGCCCCGTGGGTTTGCGCGTATTCGCCTACTTTTCTGGTGTAGTCGTTGCCGTCTTTTAGGTCGAATTCTGATACGTTAGCACAGTAAATTACAGGCTTTGTTGATAAAAGATTCATCATCTTAACTACAGGAATTTCATCTTGATCAAAATGCTTTGAGATATCAATAAATGTGCATTCTGATAATAATTCTGTTAGTTTTTTTAGTACTTTGTCTTCTAATACTGCATCTTTATCGCCTGATTTCACAACTTTTGCAATCCTTGCCTGACGTCTTTCTACCGATGCCATATCAGCAAGAGCAAGTTCGGTGTTAATTGTTTCGATATCACTTATGGGGTCGACTTTTCCAGCTACGTGAATTGTGTTTTCATCATCAAAGCATCTTACAACCTGAATAATAGCATCAACTTCTCTGATGTTTTGTAAAAATTGGTTTCCTAAGCCTTCCCCTTTGCTGGCTCCTTTTACTAAACCGGCGATATCTACAAATTCAATTGCTGTAGGGATTATTGTTTCAGTTTTGCAAAGTTTTGATAATATTGCAAGTCTTTCATCCGGAACTTCTACTACTCCGATATTCGGTTCAATTGTACAAAACGGGTAATTCGCAGACTCTGCGCCCGCCTTCGTTAAAGAATTAAAAAGGGTACTTTTACCAACATTTGGCAATCCCACAATTCCTAATTTCATTTCTCTGTTCTCCTTCTCTTAACCAGTATAGAGCCTTTTCAAATACGCTCTGCGTTTTCACAAAGCTCCGGAAACTTTCTCCCTGGCTTTGTATTTTCACTTGTGAATTTTGCCCTATTAAAGTATCAAAACCCACTCCATCCTTTTATAGTTTATACAAAAATTTTACGATTACAGGGCCTCCACCGTCAAGTCCAATTTCTTTATTTAGTGTCACAT
>URYF01000035.1 GCA_900551965.1 uncultured bacterium | reverse complement strand
AAGTCTTATTGAAAATAAAAACTATTGACAAAAGAAAAAATTGTATTTATTTTAAAATATGATGTTAAAACCGTAAAAGAAGAGAAAAATTTATATTTGATGCTTAATTGTTAAACATATATTCTGTTTTGGTTTTTAATTCATCAAGTACTTTGCGGTAGTTTACGGTTACCGGAGTCGGTTTTGAGGTTTCTATAACCGATAAAAATACTTTTGCGTTTTTAGGTTTTTGTTCGTCTAAAAAATATTTTGAATTGGCTGTTTCTATCCGAGCAGGTACAATTAGCCCGCTTTGAGTGAATTTTTCGCTGCTTTGTTTTGAAGATAAGTATTTTACAAGTTTAAATGCTTGTTGTTTATGTTTTGAGGCTTTTGGTACTGCCCAGCCGGAAGCATCTGTTGGCACGATACTGCCTGAAGAGCCTTTTGGAAATTCTGTTACGTCCCAATTAAATTTTGCATCGGTGCGGTATTTTGGGACAAGCCATCTGCCTGACAGGTGCATTGCAAGTTTTCCCTGTAGAAACATTTGTGCCATTGTAGCACTTGCAGATTCGTCTTTTTGAGGTGCGATGTGGTATTTATTGCGCAAATCTGCGTAGATTTTCAAACCTTTTTGGGTGGTTTCATCGTTGAAATCAGGGACTGTATCAAGTCCGAAACTCATTAGATACGGCAGGTAGAAAAGCGGTTCTTCTTCAAAAGAGATTCCGAAAGTTTGCGGCAGGTGGGTTAATTTTTTGGCAGTTGTTAAAAACTCATCGTAAGTCCAATTGTCTGATGGATAAGGGACATTGTATTTGTCAAAAATATCTTTGTTATAATAAATCACAAGGTTTGAAACATCACGCGGAACGGCATAAATTTTACTATTATAACTCAAGGCTGCAGTTGAATTTTTGTAAAAGTCGTTGAATTTGAAAATATTATCATACGGGGTTAAGTCTTCGAGTACTCCTGCATTTACATATATCGGCAGGTATTGGTTGTTTATGAAAACGACATCCGGCGCTGTATTTGATGCAAAAAGGAGGTGAATTTTCTGGAAATAATTCTGCGGAATATGCAGAAAGTCGATTTTTATATCGGGATTTTCGTGTTCAAATTCATTCAAAATGGGCTTCAAAATCTTTGTTTCAGATTCTGAACCCCATGATGAAAATTGTATTGTAACTTTTTGCTGTTCGGTATTATTGGGTTTGAGGCAGTATAAAACACCCGCTCCTATTATCAAACAAACAAGTAAAATTATTTTTTTATACATTATTTAAAACTAGATTTCAATAAGTGTTCCCATTTTTTCTTTTGAAACGTCAACAAGACATTTGAACTTGCCGACTCTTACAATGTAAACATTATTGCTGTCCGGTCTAACTTGAAGCGGTTTGTCAACAACATGGTCAAATTTTTTCAAAATGAATATGCTGTCTTTAATTCTGCCGACTAAAGCTGAAACACCGTCGATATTTACAACATAGAAACCTTTTTCTGAGTCAATGTTATAACCTGATTTAACGATTAAACCATTCATATATGGAAGAGGTTTGTTAATGTTTGATGTCATTGGGCTGGAACCTCTTGCGATAGGGTTGGTTACACCTGAACGGCTCATTGCTTCTGATGTTGAAGATTTTATTTGTGATAAATTGTGTGTAGGTGCTTTTGCAATTGCTGTTGTTGAAGTTTCTTCCGAGTCTAAAATTGATAAATACTCATCCAAAGAAGATACTAAATAGTTTTCATTTTCCTTGTTCATTTTCATTTCCCCACTATTTGTTAAATACTTATTTCCTGTTCCAATCAAGTCCGAAGCCTGTAAATCAGATGATGCGGACTGACGTCTGCTCACACTCAAAGGTGAATTTTTAAGTTTGACAAATCTGCCTTCTTTGTATGATTTATTTCTTGTAACTTTCTTTTCTTCTTCTGCCAGTGTTCTGTGAGTTTCTTTCAGGGTTACCGGTTTTGAGAAAGATTTTAATTTTATATCAGAAATCTTATGCATAATTACATTATCTTCAGATTTCACGTCATTTGAGATTTCTTCAGGTTCTTTGAGTTCCGGAGTTTGTGCAAGTGCGTGTTCCATTTGTGAAATTTTTGCCTGAAGTTTTTCTCTTACGATTTCTTCGTGTGATTTTTCTACTTTTTGTCTGTTAATGTCAGCTGCAGAAATTTTTCTTGATGAACTTTGAAGAATATTCATTTTGCTAGGAGTTTGAGTATTTTGCTTTTCTTTTTCAGGAACAATGACAGCTTTTCGCAATCCTGACATATCAGTTACATAAGACATATCCGAAGCATTTTTGTTAGGTTTTGGTTTACGCTCTTCTTCTTTTTCGGTATAAAGCTTGTATTTTTCCTGCCAGTTTAAGTCTTCATTGTTAACGATATCATAATATTCACGTCTGCGTCTTCTGGCTTGATTTTTACTTGACATATTGAAGAATGATTTTAATCTGGTTTGGTCTTTTTCATTAGCATGAGAAAGTGCATCAAATACAAGATATAAAACTCCAAGAGCCAGAATTGATCCGCCGGCAGCCAAAATCCACATAGGGAAATGAGTTGTATTTTGTTCTTGCGGTGTTTCAACTGCTGTTGCTTCAGAATCAAGAAGCTGTTCGGATTCTTGAGCAATCGGCAGTTGTTCAAGCTGTTTTGTTATCTCTGTATCTTGAGCTTGTTGAGCCGGTTTTGCTTTATCTGTAACAATAGAATGCGTAATTCTTGGTTCTAAATCTATCATTCTGTTACCGTCAGCATCAAATTTCATTTTTGGTACATAAGTTTCAGTGTGTACTGCAGCGGTTTTGCTTGCAGGTTTAGTTTGCTGAATCGGCTGAGATTGAACTTTTGGCTGAGTATTAACTTGTTTTTGTTGTTGAGCCGGTTTTTCAGCTTTTGGTTTTTGTGTTTGTGTTTTTGATTTTGGAAACTCTATAGGAATAATTTTTGGAATATTATTTACTATTTTGTTTGGAGCAGATGTTTTTTGAGCTGCAGGTTGAGCCGGAGTTGCCGGTTTTGATGCTGCAGGAGTAGTTGCAGCCGGTTTTGTTTGAACTGCAGGCTTGGTTTGTGCTGTTGTTTGGGTTTTTGTACTTTGCGCTGCAGCAGGAGTTGTATTTTTTGCAATTATGGCTTTTGAATCTTTTTGAGCCTGTGTTAACGGATTTGTTTTTTTCATGTGTGTTTTAATATTAATAGGCTTTACAGTTTCGAAAGTTACCTTTGTGTAGCCGCCCATACCGTCATTTACGTTTTTAACTTCAACATTTGTGATTAAGTCCTTAACTCCTCCAATCCCGGGAGTTGCAGAGCTTGAACTTGATGTGTTTGGAAGCAGTACAACATATCTGTTATTAGATTTTCTTGTAACAACAGAATTCGCAGAATCGTTTGTCGTATAAAAGGTAACATCTACGGTATCTGTTGCAGATGCTCTTTTTACATCCATCTGTAATAAATTATTTAAACTATCTGCGTTTGCAGCGCTAAACCCTGTAACTAACATTGCTAAAACAGCTGCAACAACAATATTTTTTCTTTTTCCCATTGTTTTCCGTTAATCTAAAAACTACACATTACTAATTATATAATAACCGAGAGTAAAAAATTTTGCTACTTTATTAAAAAAATTAAAAATTTATGTTACAATATCTTTATGAAAAGCGGATTTGTTGCAATAATCGGGCGTCCTAATGTAGGAAAATCAACTCTTTTGAATCAAATTTTGGGGCAAAAGATTGTTATCGCTACTGATAAGGCGC
Source organism: uncultured bacterium (assembly GCA_900551965.1). GTDB lineage: Bacteria > Cyanobacteriota > Vampirovibrionia > Gastranaerophilales > Gastranaerophilaceae > Zag111. Next base: position 11,226 of record URYF01000035.1, on the reverse strand, counting down.
AGACTACGAGAAAAAGGATTAAAGGTATATTAACAAATGAGCAGGGGCAGATAGTTTTTGTGGATACCCCTGGAGTTCACAAACCTTTAAATAAACTCGGTGAGTTTTTATTAGATGAGGCTAAAGTGGCTGTACCTGATGCTGATGTTATTTTATTTTTGGTTGACGGTTCAGACCCTGCAGGAAAAGGCGACAAGTGGATTGCTCAAAATCTTTTGCAGACTAAGATTCCGATAATTATTGTTATGAACAAGGTTGATAAAATTAAAAAAACTGAAAAAGTTGAAGAAAATTTGTTAACTTATAAAACTCTTTTTAATGAAAATCTTCCGGTTGTGAAAATTTCTGCTAAAACAGGACGAAATATTGATACATTGATTAAAAATATCTATAAAAAGCTTCCGGAAGGTGAGGCTTTGTATCCTGAAGATATTGTTACAGAAGAAACAATGCGTGATGTAACCGAAGAAATTATCAGAGAAAAAATTCTTTTAAATACATCTGATGAAATTCCGCATTCTGTTGCTGTCAAGGTTGAAAATTACCGTGAGCAGGAAGATATTGATAAAATTTATGCAACAATCTTTTGTGAACATAAAAGCCAAAAAGGTATTTTAATCGGAAAAGGCGGAAGTCTTTTGAAAAAAATAGGCACAGAAGCAAGATTAGAGCTTGAAAAAATCGTAGAAAAGAAAGTCTATTTGGAATTGCAGGTTAAGGTCGAAAAAGACTGGCGCAAAAAAGATAAAATTTTGAAAAATTTTGGTTACCAACAAGAAAAGGAATAAGATTTAACTTATTCCTTTTCTTTGTGTTTCGTATGTATGTTTTATTTAAAAGTTCAAAGTTCTAAGAGCCTGAACAGATTGGAACTTGCTTATTTCTTTTAAGTATTGTTCCAAGGCTTTGTAGCCGTTATAAATTTCATTAGAAATTGAAGCATAACGGCTTGCTTCCAAGAACTTCAATTCCTTAACTCTGATAAGTAAAATATTATCAGATACATCCCTAAGTACAGCATCCTCTGAATCCGACCATTTTTGTAATAGTCCTAATTCATTGTACATTTGTTTCATTGTTGTAAATTCTAAAATGTTAAAGTCATATTTTTCCAATAAAGCTTTTTCAACATTGGAAATTCTGCTTAAACAAGCTTGGAATTTAAAAACTTTTTTAATAATAAGATAATTATCCGCGATTCTTTTGTGTGAAGACGGCACATTATTTTTTGCAAGTAAAGCTGCAAAAGAACGTGATGTGAAAGTATCGTTTTCACTGCTGAATGCGCTTTTTGAGGTTAAGTCAAAATCAGATTTATTTTCTACCATTTCGTTTAACATTCTTCCTCCGAATATATGTTGATAATAAATGAATAGAATTTATTTGTCATGATGTTTTGTCAAATTATTTACAATTTTTAAAATAAAAATTTTATATTTTGTCATGTTGACTTTTAGTTGAAAAAACTTAAATTTATCATGGCATAAATCATACGAAAGAATGACCCTTTTGTGGTGAAATTATGTTAAAAATATAATGGCAGGATAAGACTTGGGTGGTAATAAGAAGGCATGGGACTTAGTCTAAATAATATATATCAAAGACCTTATGTGCAGCAGGATGCTCAAAGCCGCGTGAAAAAACGGGCTGATGATGAAAAATCTGCTGCGGCTAATGCTCAAAAAGAGCAAGAGTCAGGTCAAAATACCAGAAGCAAAGGGCTTCAATATACTGAGCAAAAAGCTCCGGCATATACTCCTGCTTATGAACAAAAATTTTCAATTCCTGCTGCTAATGCTTATGCCGGGGTTAATATAAATTCTGCACCTCAGCCAAAATCTACAGAAAGCTTGGCTCCTGCCGGTAATTCGTTACAAAATGCAGATAATAAAATAAATATTGCCCAGATTTTAAAAGATTTTAAAAATACCGCACTTGCAATCGGAACCCCTGATGATTTGAATGAGATTGTTGACGGGTATCTTTCTGTAGTTCAAAAACAGGTTGTTTCAGGAAAAGCTAATCCTAAGCTTATAAAATCAACTCTAAACAGTGCTGCTTCTGTCCTTGATAATTATATTTCAGAAACGCTTAATAAAGATTCAAAAGTTGTTGAAAATTGGGTTGATGCTTTGTTTTTACAAAATATTGATTTTAAATATGATGAAGGAAATATCAACGAAAGATTTTTGGTGAAATTTCCTGATGGCTCAACCAGTCAGACAAAACGTCAGGAAGAGCTGCATGAAACCGCGCAAGAACAAGAAATCCCTGCTCAAGTTCAGGACAGCCCGAATGTAATTCCGATTTCTGTTGCAGGGCAGACTTCTTCTACAAAAATTCCGCAGGATAAACAATTAAAATCATTATTTATTCAGGCAAAAAAATATGCCTATGCAAATGATCCCGAAAAAGCTATCAAATCATTTGAACAAGCTTTAAATCGTGCATTGGAAATTGATGATACCGAAACTTCCGGAAAAATTTATTATGAAGTCGGCAAAATATACGATGATCATGATTATGTTGCTCAGGCTCTGAAAAGCTACAATCAATCGATTCAGCTTTCTACAGATGAAAATGTTAAAACAAAAGCGCATTATTCAATGGCGCAGATTTATGATGATGTAAATAAGATTACTCCTGCAATTGATCATTATTTCAGTACGATTTCTCATGCGGGGGAAGCCGAAAATCTTCCTGCCCAATCTGCATCTTTGACTAAGCTTGGTAATATTTATACAGATATGTATGATAAAGAAGCTTTTGAATACTATAGTGCTGCAAATGATATTGCGCAGGAAACTGATAATTATAATTTGCGAGGTTTTGTTGCTTCCAATACAGGTAAAGCTTATTCAAAATTTGAAGAGCCTGAAAAAGCTTTGAAATCATATTCTCAAGCTGCTAAAAATTATACAACAGCCGAAACCCCTCTGAAATCAGCCCAAACTTATCTTGCAGCAGCTGATATTATGGTGGAATTTAATAACTTAAATAAAGCGTATAATTTATTAACTCGTGCTCAAAAATTTGCAAGACAAACCGAAAATATTAATCTGATGAATGAAATTAATACTAAAATTAAACAGCTTCAAGAGTTAGATGTTAAATAAAATTTTGAATAAATTATAAATATTTTTAGTTTTTTTAATGGTTTGTAAACCCCTGTTAACAGGCATGTTTGTATATATATCTTTTTATTATACAATTAAATTATGAATCTAGACAGCCAAATTGATAGCATTTTATCGCCTGTGGCGAATAAAGTTTCAGGATTAATTTTTTCACATGTAACCATTCACGGTGTTCGTGTGGAGTTTTTAATCGTGCTTTTAATGGCTGCGGCTTTATATTTTACTTTTAGAACAAGATTTATCGGCTTGTGGGGTTTTAAACACGCGATTGATCTTATTACTAAAAAATATAAGCACGATGATACAATTGTCAGAAAAAAACAGGGTGAAGTTTCATCATTTCAGGCTTTGACTGCAACAATTTCAGCATCTGCTGGAATGGGTAATGTTGTGGGTTCTGCGTTGGCGGTTTCTGTCGGCGGTCCGGGGGTAATTTTTTGGATGATAGTTGCCGGAGTTTTTTCTATGGCGCTAAAATTTGCAGAAGTTCTTCTGGGTATAAAATTCAGACAGATAAATAAAGACGGTACATCATCAGGCGGTCCTATGTATTATATTATTAATGGACTGCGTGCTCCGTGGATAAAACCGTTTACCCCTTATCTTGCAAAAATTTATGCGGTATGTTGTGTTTTTGCAATGATTGGCGGCTGGAATTTATTCCAAATCAATGCGATTACAACCCAGATTACAAATGTTACGGGTTTATTCACAGGGCAGCGTTGGATTTTTGGATTGATTGTTGCAGTTATAACTTATGTTACAGTTATCGGCGGAATTAAATCAATTGGAAAATTTACCTCAAAAGTTACTCCTGTAATGTGTACGCTGTATGTTTTTTCAGCGTTTATAATCTGCTTGTTAAATATTCATCATATTCCTGAGACAATATGTTTAATAATAAAAGAAGCTTTTAAACCAACTGCTGTTGGCGGTGGTGTTTTTGCCTGCATGTTGTGGGGATTTCGCCGTGCAATGTTTGCGAATGAGGCAGGGCTTGGTACAGCTCCGATTGCTTTTTCTGCCGTGAAAACAAGTAAACCTGTTGCGCAGGCTTTTATTGCTATGCTGCAGCCATTTGTTGATACGGTTATTGTTGGTGCGGCTACAGCATTTATTATTGTTGTAACCGGTGCTTATCTGCATACAAGCGGGATTGAGGGTATTGAATTAACCTCAAAAGCTTTTGCTTCGGTTTGTCCGTTCTTCCCTATCTTATTAACATTTATGGCAAGTTGTTTTGTATTATCAACAATGCTTTGCGGTTCATACTATGGTACTAAAAGCTGGAACTTTTTATTCGGTGAATCAAAGTTAACAACAAGAACTTTTCAAATAATTTACTGTTTATTTATTGTTATTGGTTCTGCTATGAATCTCAAAAGTGTTGTAAATTTATCTGATGCTTTTACATTATTTTTAGCTGTGCCGAATCTGATTGCAGTATTTTTATTATCTGATATAATAATGAAAGAGTTAAAAAGATATTGTAGAAAATATAATATCGGATTTTTTAAAAATGAACAAAATTAAATAAGGAGAGCATAGATAGATGATTAAAAAGGGATGTTTGGATATTGTTCAGGCAAAATGTGAAAATTGTACAGATTGTATTTTAGGAAAAACCCGTAAGAATGTAGTATTTTCTGATGGTAATCCTGAAACTGCAAGAATTGTTTTGATCGGTGAAGCTCCCGGTGAAACTGAAGATGAAACAGGTAAACCGTTTGTTGGTCGTGCCGGTAAATTATTAAACCAATTTTTAGAAGAAGCAGGTATTTCAAGACAAGATGATTTATATATCATAAATACAGTCAAATGCCGTCCGCCGGAAAACAGAGTTCCGACTGATGTTGAAAAGGCTTTATGTGAAAGATATTTGACTGCTCAAATTGATATTATGAATCCTGATGCAATTATTTTCTGTGGTGCAACTTCTTTAAAATCATTCTGGGAAGATAAAAAAGTTCAGATTTCAAAAGTCCGCGGAAAATGGTTCAATGTTACTATCAATGGAAAAGAATACAGATCAATGGCAATTTTCCACCCGTCATATCTTTTGAGAAATCACTCTATGGAAGAAGGGTCTCCAAGAAGATTAATGCAGCAAGATTTGTCTGTTATTAAATCTGAAATTCTTGGCGATAAACAGGTGTGTTCCAGTAACCCTTTCAATAAGGAATTGGCTCTGGCAAAGTAAAAAATTGAAATTTATATCATATTCAAGACAAAAAGATACGGCTAAAATCTAGCCGTATTTTTTGTTAATTGTAAAAAAATATTAAGTAACACTTATTAAAAAAGGCAAATATTTTTGTATATGTTTTTAATATGTATGTGTGATACTTTTGGAGGTAGTAAAATATGGCAGTAGATTCGATTGGCGCTAACAGCAGTATGTACACATTATCAAAAAATGATAATGGGGTTATTAAAATTAATTATGATGATCCGAATATTCGAGATGAAGAGTGCACTTATACTTTTAATCCGGATGGGAGTGCATCTTGTGTTTCAAATGCCTGGGGAACTAAAACAGAATTTCCTAAAGGAACATTTGTAAATGATGGCAAGCCTGTCTCTCCTGAGGAAATGGTTAATTTGTATAAGTCATATCAAAATTCTAAAAAATTAGATGTGAATGCATAATAAAATTTATAAAGTTTTTGTATTTTTCATTGCGTTATAGATACCAAAAGTCATAAGGCAATCTTGTTCTGCTCGGTGATGTCCTGTTGTATCTATTTCATAATATTGTGCAACAAGTTCAAGTTTATGCCGTTTTATAGGGGTTATTTTGCGTGATAATCCGCAGGTATCTATATATTTGTTTGCAAATTCTTTATTGTAATGTTTTAAACTGTTTGTGTTTATAAAACCAATATCGAATTTAACATTATGCCCTATTACAATATCGTCAGAGATAAATTCGATATATTTATTTAAAATATTTTCAATTTTTGGAGCATTTGACACCATATCATTTGAAATTCCGGTGAGATTAGAAATAAAACTGTTGATTTGAGCTTGCGGTTTTACAAGAGTGGTAAAGGTTTCAACTATTTTATTGTTGCGAATTTTTATTGCACAAAGTTCAATAATTTCATTCTTTAAACTTGATAATCCGGTGGTTTCAATATCAATTATTGTATAATTTTCAGGAAATTCTTGTTGATTTTGCGCCTTTTCGGCTGCCGTATTTGAATATGGTAGTTGGATTTGCATTTTTTCTCCTTTTATATTTTAATAACATAAAATTTTTTATATGACAAAATTGTGTAATTACTAGCAAAAAAAATTTTTAGAGGTTTATATTACAGTATGGATAATATTTCATTTACAGGGATAAATAACTTATTTATAGGAAAAAAAGCATATAGCAAATTTGGCAGTTATATAACTCCATACGGTAATATACAGCAAGGAGACAAAGCTGTTTCTGAAATTTTGATAAGATGCAATTTAACAGATGATTTTAACGGAAAACATTTATCAGAGTTTAGGGAAGCACTGAACAAATGTGATGAGCATTATCGTCAAAATTGTATTAATCCAAATTATCCTGATAAAATCAGGTTGTTTGTCCGAAATTTTAAAATAGATGATATTACTCCGATTTCATTTTCAAACTTTAAGATAAATGGCTGCGAAATATTGCTGCATAATTGCAATACTTTGCCATTATATACTTATATGGCAAAATTAACAAGACAAATTCAACAATTGCCGGATATAAGTGAAGGGCAGCAATATTATGCAAGGTTGTTTAACAAAAATGTTCATACAACTGCGTGTGAATTTATTGATAAAGGGTAGGATTATTTTCTGGCAAGTTTTATTCCTGAAATAAGCATTTCAAGTTTTTCTAAATCATCATTATTTTGAAGTGCGCCTATTGCCAGATTAATGAAATTTAAAACGGATTTGTCATCTGATATATTTTCTATTTTCTCAATAAGTTTAATCATTGTTTTTCTTCTTGTAGGTTGAGCCGGTTTGTTGAAGTTAAACAATTCTTGCGGTTCAAGATCTAAAGCATTGCAAAGATTTTCCAGGGTTTTGCTGTTTGGAAAATTTTCACCGGTTTCAATTTTTGAAATTTGGCGCGGGTGAATACCTACCATTTCAGATAGTTGTTCTTGGGTCATCCTTCGTTCTTTACGTAATTTTTTTAGATTTTTTCCAAAAGCCTTTTTAATCAATTTTCCATTACTCCACTATCCAGTATATAAAAATTTTGGCTAACTATGAAGGACTTGAAACACTCTTAATATTTCTTATTTTTGTATTGAATTAGCTGTTTCACACTCTATAATTAATAATGGTATAAACAGGCAGAGTGTAAATTGCCTATATGGCTAATACGATTTGAGAGATATAATATTGGTTAATGCAAGTGATAGCAGTTATATAGAGAATTGTCCGGTAGATATTGTATATTTGTGGTGTGACTCTTCGGATAAAAAATGGCTTGAAAAAAAGAGTAATGAATTAAAAAAATATGGCAAAATTTTAGATAATGATTCTGTTGGTGAATGTCGGTTTATTGATAATAATGAATTAAAATATTCGCTAAGGTCGTTGGAAAAATATGCGCCTTGGATAAATAATATTTTTATTGTTACGGATTCACAAGTGCCTGATTGGCTTGATACAACAAACCCTAAAATCAAAATGGTTAGCCATAATGAAATTCTGCCGCCTGATGCCCTGCCTACATTTAATGCTTCTGCAATTGAAGCTGCTTTACATAAAATTCCTGAGTTAAGCGAGTATTTTTTATTTGCAAATGATGATATGTTTTTCGGGAATTTTGTTGACAAATCATTTTTCTTTAATAGGCAAGATGGTCAGCCTGTTTTTAGATTTTCTAAAAGACGCTTGATTAATAAATTATATAAACATTTATATGGTTATATGGTTTCATCTGCTTACCGTTTGGTTAAAAATAAATTTGGCGAATCTTGTCCGAGATTTCCTCATCATAATATTGACGCTTACCGTAAGTCTGATATTGAAAAGTGTTATTCTGAATTTGAAGAAGGCTTTGAAAAAACCGCCAGACAAAAATTTCGCGAAAAAGAGTGCATACAGCGTTCTGTTTATGAATATTACGCACTTGCACAAAATCATGGACAGGCTAAAGTTGTGGATAATTTTAGTGCAAAATTCTGTGCGTATTTAAAAAGTTGCGGTATTGATTCTATGGTTATTGAACTTAAAGAATCAAAATTAAAGCTTATTGATAAATATAAACCGTGTTTGTTCTGTTTAAATGACAGCTTAAAAACAAATAATGATGACAGGCTTGCAATGAGAGCATTTTTGGAAAAGAAATTTTCAAAGCCGTCATCTTTTGAAAAACCTGATAATAAAACTGCACAAATAGCTATTTGTTATCATAAAAATTTTGATTTTTTACAAAATGAAGTTCTAAAACCTATTCAAGTCGGAGCATCGGTTTCCGGTTTAGAATTGGGGATTATGAAAGATAATTCGGGTGATAATATTTCTGATAAAAATAAGTATTTTTCAGAATTGACTGCACTTTATCATCTTTGGAAAAATTGTGATGATGATTATGTTGGCTTGATGCATTACAGAAGACTTTTAGATCTTGGCTGCGGGCATATCAGATGGGTAAATTCTTTTCCTGAAGATATTGCAGATATTTTATGTCTTAACCGCTCAAGTTTATCTGCGAATTTTTATGATTGTGATATAATTTTGCCAATGAAAAGAGTTATTCCTAAATGTAAATCAAGTTATGATTATTATAAAAAGAAACACTATATATCAGATCTTGACAGGACTCTTGAAATTATCAAAGAAAAATCTCCGCAAATTTACGATACTGCGCTTGATGTTTTAAAAAACCAAAAAGAAATGTATTTGTACAATATGTTTATATCATCAAAAGAATTTTTAAATAATTATGCTGCGTGGCTGTTTGATATTTTATTTACTTTAGAATCTGAAATTCAAACAGATATTGAAAAAAGAGAACCTTATCAACAAAGAGTTTACGGATTTTTATCGGAAAGACTTTTTACCGTTTATGTGGAATACTGTAAAAAGCAGGGTTTGAGAGTTCGCGAAGTTCCGGTTGTTTATTGTGAAACAAATAAAAAAAGATATGATGTTTTTCAAACCAGAACAAAACTTTATAAAATACTTACAAAAATAGGTATAAGAAGACCGCATTGGAGGGAGCAGTATGGAGTATAAAAATATAAATTTAGTTGTTGGAGCAGGTTTTTCAGGCGCTGTTATTGCAAATCTTATTGCTTCTGAATTGAATGAAGATGTTTTAATTATTGATAAAAAGGATCATATAGCAGGAAATTGCTATGATTACCGTGATGAAAACGGGATTATGATTCACAAATACGGGTCGCATATTTTCCATACAAATAATGAAAAAGTTTGGGCATATTTAAAAAAGTTTACGGATTTTAATACATATATGCATAAAGTTATCGGAGTTTTAGACGGTATAGAAACGCATATTCCGTTCAATTTTAATACTTTATATGATGTTTTTCCGCAAAGTTTTGCAAAAAGACTTGAACAAAAGCTGTTAGATGTTTTTGAAATAAATACAAAAGTGCCGATTTTGGAGTTTCAAAAACAAGATGATGATGATTTAAAATTTTTGGCAAAATATGTATATGAAAAAATATTTTTGCACTATACAACCAAACAGTGGGGTGTAAAGCCTGAAGATGTTGATGGTGCTGTGACAGCCAGAGTTCCTGTATATTTAAGCAAGGATAACAGATATTTTCAGGATAAATATCAGGGAATACCTCTTGAGGGATATACAAAAGTTGTTGAAAAAATGCTTGATAATCCGCGTATTACCATACAATTAGGTACTGATTATAAGGATTTACAAGACAAGGGGTTTAAAAGGGTATTTTATACCGGTCCTATTGACGAATTTTTTGATTATAAATTCGGGCAGCTTCCTTATCGCAGTGTGAATTTCAAATTTGAAACTTATGATAAAGAATACTACCAATCAAATGCGTGTGTGAATTATCCTTGTAACTATGATTTTACAAGGATTCACGAGTATAAATATTATCTTGATGATAAGAGCGAAAAAACTGTTATAGCAAAAGAATATTCACAAAAATTTGAACCTGGTAAAAACGAAAGATATTATCCGATTCCGAAAGATGAAAATGCACAATTGTATAGCCAATATTTAACTGAAGCCAAAAAACTTGATAATGTGTATTTCCTTGGAAGACTCGGAGATTACAAATATTATGATATGGATAAAGCCGTATTGCGTGCTTTAGAATTATTTGAGGAGATAAAATAATGATTTTAGTTACAGGCGGAGCCGGATATATAGGCAGTCACAATGTTATAGAACTTATAAATTCAGGATATGATGTTGTTATTTTTGATAATTTAGAACTCGGACATATTGAAACTGTCGAAACTTTGAAAAATATCAATTCAAAAGGCAATGTTGTTGATTTTATCAAAGGTGATTTGCAGAATTTTGATGATATAGATTCGGTGTTTAAAAAGCACAAAATTGATGCTGTTATACATTTTGCAGCATATTCTCAAGTTGCGGAATCTGTTAAAAATCCTCAAAAATATTATTTCAACAATGTTTACGGAACTTTAAACCTGCTAAGGGCGATGCTTGAAAATGATGTTAAAAATATCGTATTTTCATCAACTGCAGCAACTTATGGGGAGCCTGAATATATTCCGATTGATGAAAAGCACCCGCAAGTTCCTATAAATACTTATGGCAGAACAAAGTTAATGATTGAAAATATAATGGATGATTATGACAAGGCTTACGGTTTAAAAAGCGTAAGATTGAGATATTTCAATGTTGCAGGTACAGATAGCAATGGGCGAGTCGGGGAATGGCATGATCCGGAAACTCATTTGATTCCGAATATTTTAAAATCAACTTTTGACGGCGGTAAAACCTTCCAGATGTTTGGAACAGATTATCCGACAAAAGACGGCACCTGCGTTAGAGATTATATCAATGTTGAAGATTTGGCAAAAGCACATGTTTTGGCACTGAAATATTTACAAGACGGCGGAG
>URYF01000034.1 GCA_900551965.1 uncultured bacterium | reverse complement strand
GCCATTTTTGCTTTTGCCGGATCTTTTATTAATGCAGCACCTTTTCCCGCCAAAGCTCCGCAGGCTATATATGTAGGAATCGCTATAACTTCTGTTAAACCTTCTCTTAGTGCTGTATATTTTTTTGTTTCCTGGGACTCTTTTTTGTCCATCATTGTGAATAATGGTCTAAATATCCCTTTTGCAGTAGCAATTGCGACTACTACGTATGCGGGATTATTATTTTTCCCCAAGGATTCGCATGCTTTTTTAATTCCACTACTTATTGACATTATTTTCCGCCGAATCTTATTTTAATAAATGCTAATGTGAATAATCAACAACAATTATTATAAAACAAAAGAAAAATAATTTTGTTATTAAATTGTAAAACTTTACAAAATTTTTATAATTAATTTTAATACTTGAAGCAATCTTTATCGTGATCATCAACTATGCCGGCAGCTTGCAGAAAAGAATATATAATTACAGTTCCGACATATTTCATTCCGCGCTTTTTCAAGTCTTTTGAAATTTTGTCAGAAAGCTCGGTTGATACATGCACTTCTCCGGTAGTATTTTTTATAATTTTGTTATCAGAAAATCCCCAGATGTAATTTGAAAAACTGCCGTATTCTTTCTGTATATTTTTAAAAATTTTTGCATTACTAATGGTTGAAGTAATCTTATTTTTGCATCTTATAATTCCTGGATTATTTAGTAATTCAGAAATTTTATTTTCATCATATTTAATAATTTTGTCTATGTCAAAATTATCAAAAGCTGAGCGAAATGCTTCGCGTTTTTTTAATACGGTAATCCATGATAGTCCGGCTTGAAACGATTCTAAGATTAGTAATTCAAATAAATCATGATCATCATATTTGGGAACACCCCATTCTTCATCGTGGTATTTTATATAAATTTCTGATTTTTCATCTACCCAGGAACATCTTTTCATGGTTTTATTATACACAAAATTTTAGCAAAAATACATTTATTACTGTCAGTATCTTCAACAATTTGAATTTCTATAGTATAATATCTCTAAGATATTAGTTTATACGGGGTGGAAATGAAGAGTAATAAAATTTGTTTATTAATTATGCTTATGGCATTAAGTGCTTATAATATATCAGCTGAGGTTAACGCTCAGGGGGCTGCAGAAAATCAGCAGGCGGCGGTTGAAGCTGAAGAAGAAAGTATTAAAGCAAATAAGGATACTTTAGAAAGAGCATCTGAAGCTATAGCAAAAAAGGATTACCAATCTGCTATTGTGCTGTTAACAGCCTATATCAATTCAAAACCTAAAAAATATGAAGCGTATAAACTAAGAGGGGAGGCTTTTTATGCATTGCGTCAATATAAACTTGCCCAGAGGGATTATCAGACTGCGGTTAATTTAAAAGCTGATGATGATAAATTTATAACAGGTACAAAAGTTTTGGGTGCGGTTGTTCTCGGGGCTGACAAATCTGAGCAATACCAAAATCCGGAGCTTGGTAATTTATACGCAGGTTTGATGTATTCGCAAAAAGCATTGAATAATCCTGCTTATGAGGTATCATATCAAAAAGCGGTTGAATATAATTCGCATATTTATCTTCCTCAACCGAAAAAAGAAGATATCGCAAAGATTAATTGCCCGCAAAAATATGGTAAAGTTTTTAATCCGCAGGGTGTAGATTCATATATCTATGGTGCAATCGGAGATATAGAAAACGGCAATTTTCATGAGGCTGTATATAAAACCCAGTATATAACTTCAAATTATCCAAAATATTATTTAGGGCATTATTTAACAGGGGTTGCCATGGTTGGGCTGGAACAGAGCCAAAATGCAATTACTGCCTTTAATAATGCTTTAAAATATAATCCGTATGATTTTGAATCTTTTGCAAGTTTGGGACAGATTTATTACAACCAAGCAGAGAAAACTTTTTCAACAGAAGTTGCAGATAAGTCTGTTGAGTATTTTAACAAGGCGTTAAAATATAATCCTAATTGTTATATGTATTTTTATTATATTGGTTTAAATAATATGCTAAAAGGGGATTATGATCTTGCAATTTCAAACTTTAATACCGCAATAAAATATAAATCAAATGATTATAACAGCCAGTATTATAAATTAATTGCGCAGTATATAAAGGGGGATTACAATTCTGTTGTTGAAGGAGCTACAAGGCTTTTATACAGGCATGTATCAAACTATAATTCGGTGTTATATTTAAGGGCACTTGCTTATAATAAGCTGGGTAATACTAATGCTGCGATTGCTGATTTGGAAAAAGTTCATGCAAATATGAATGACATATACAATGCTGACATTAAAAACCTTTCTAAAAAAGAAAAAACACTTGAACCGTATTTATATTATTTGCAGGCTGAAATCCTTAGGAAAAACGGATTTGGCACTAAGGTGGATTTGGCAAAGGCATTTAAAAACCCTATTATTGCAGAACTAGATAAAGGAAAAGGTTTTGAAAATTCCCAATTAAGATTGTCCGCATCCGATGTCGAAAATCAGTACGATTACATTAGAACGGCGTTTGCAGATTTAGGGGTAAGTTTTGAATATTTAAATCCTGATTATAAATTTATTGCTTTAAAATCTCAGGCTAAAACTGATATGGTAGAAGTTGTTCCCGCTGAGTCTGCTGATGGTATAGAAAAAGCTCAAGAATCTGTAAATATAGAGGATTCTTCGGTTGCCGAGGCATTGGCGCAGGAGCATACTACTGTTGAAAGCATTGAAAAAGAGCAAATGCCTGCAGGGTTAAAGTTATCAACAGATCCGATGGATACTTTGTCTTCCGAAGATAAAACTTCAATTGCTCAAATACTTGCTTCTCAGTCTTTGAATGCTGTGCAAAATAAAACCTCTGAAATTAAAGTGGAAGACGTTGTAAAAGATATTGAACCTGCCGAAGAAGCGGTATCTAAAGCAGAAACTGTTGAATCAACTGAAAAAGTAGAAACAGTTTTATCTGATGAAAGCAGTGCCGAAGAACATGTAAAAGCTGAAACTCCTGAAATTATTGCACGGGCTCCTGTTCAAACAGAGGAAAAGCCAGACTTAGATGAATCTCGGTCTGCTAAAATTAAATCTGAATCTGAGCCGGAATCTGAGATTGTTGTTTTTGACCCTGATACTATAATATTTACTGCTCCTGTGCAAAAAGAATCTGAAACCTTTGATATAAAATACGATGAGCCTATTCTTGAAGATAAAATAGTACCGGAGGTTGGGCAAAAAATTGAAGAAACTGCAACTGAAATCGAGCAGGTAGCAGAAGAAGAGGCTAAGACGGCAGTAGTTGAAAAAGTTGAAAAAGTTGAAAAAGTTCAGCCGCTTGAGGTTATTGCAGAAGAAACATTGGCTGAGAAAAAGTCTGATGAAGTTTCTGAAATTAAGGTTGAGACCCCTGTAAAATCGATTGAAGTTGTACAAAAAGCAGCAGAAGATGAATCTTCGAAAATTGCTGTTCAGCCAGAAAAAGTAGTAAAGCCGGTTAAAGCCGGTTCAAAACCTGAACAAAAAATTGTTGAAAAGCATGCTAATGTTGATTTAACAGAGTTTAATGTACCTGCAAAAATTACCCCGGAAATAAAAGAAGAAGATGATGTTGTTATTTTAGAGCCTAACTCTTTTATAAAACAAGCAGAGCAGGTACTGGCTTCTGATTCTTACTCGCTGAAAAATCCTAACAAATTAACAGATGATTTTTCCAGACTAAAACAAGAATCTGAATCTGTTGAAATTGATGAGTCCCAAAATGAATCAACCCCTGTGACAGCTGCAGAATTCCAAACAAGGATTTCAGAACCATCTATGATTGAAGTCAAAGAGATAAATACTCCTGAGCTTAATGAAGAAATTCAGGCAGTTGAAGAAAGTAAGCCGTCAGAAATTTCAGAAAATACAGAAATCTCGGAAGTTGAAATTGAAGATAATACAATTATTGAAGATGGTAAATTAACAAAGAGTGAAAATGCCGAACAGGCTTTTGAACCGGATATATCGCCTGCTGTGTTAGAAGCGCTTGCTGCCGATTCAGCTAAGGCTAAGAAAGAAAAAGCTAAGAAAGAAAAACGAGTTAAAGTTAAAAAGGAAAAAGAGTTAAAAGATTTTCTCAATAAAGATGAGACTGTTACTGCTGAAAAACCTGCAAAGATTAAAAAAGAAACAAGCCTAAAAGATTTCTTGAATGATTCGGCTGATATTCCTGCAGTAAAAAATGAAACGTCAAAAGAAGTTGAGGAGAGCGGTCTAAAAGAATTTTTAAATGATAGTGAACCTATTGCTAAAGATATTCAAGACAATCAAAAGTCTAAAGATGTCAAAGATGTTGAAGAAATTGAATCCATTGAAGAAATTCAAGAGGTTCAAGATATTGAGAATATTCAATCTGAGCCGGAAAAGATTAAAAAAGAAAGAAACTGGAGATTTTGGCGCAGAAACAAAATGGCAAAAGTAGAGAAAATCGATGATATCGAAGCTGTAGAAGCTGTTGAAGTGGCGGTACCTGTTGATGGGGTTAAAGAACCAGTGCAGGAAGATGTTTTACAGGTTGAAACAGAAACAGCAGAACAGCCTGTTAGTCTTACAGAAACCGAATCAACAGTAGAGCCTGAACAGAAGCCTAAAAAGTCTTTCTGGAGTATCTTTAAACGCAATAAAAAAGCTAAGGTTGAAACAGTTGATGAGTCTGAGATTTCCCTTCCTGCAGAGCCAATAGAAAGTAATGATGAAGTTTCTGCAGAAAAAACTGAAGAAATTTCTGAAAATCTTCCGGTAATACGACAAGACAGGCCGGAATTTAGCGAAGAAGAACTTCAAACTTTTGAAAAAGAAGTTAATGATTCTGTTAAGCCTGAAAAAAAGAAATTTAACTGGTTTCGACGTAAAAAAGATGTGAAAACCGAAAAAAGTAAACCAAAACGTAAATTTAGCTGGAAAGAGTTCTTTTCAAAGGAATCCGGTGACAATTCGGAAGTTTATGTAAAGACACCTAGTGAAAAGAAAGTCATAAAAGAGATTAAAAAATAAGAAATAATTTGTATATTTAAGGATTTATAGCATTCTGAAACAGAGTAAGAATGCTATTTTAATTCAACATTGACAAATGAATCCAGTATTTTTCTATATTTCTCTAAATAAGATAAAAATTGTTCTCTGTCTTCTGCCGGAAATTCTTTAATTATAGCGGCTTTAAATCTTTCATACTCTTTATGGCCTTTGTCAAAATATATTTGACCTTTTGGAGTTATTTCATTTCTTTTGATAATTATATTATCTTTAGTGTCAGCAACTCTTTTTATTAAACCTCTGGTTTCCATATCATTTAAGATTTTGCCTATATGTGCTTTGCCTTTAAATAGGAGTTTTGCCATTTCTGACTGGGTAATATCAGGCTGCAAATGTATTGAATATAATATTGCAAATTCGTCCGGTGTAATATCTTTGCTGATATATAGCGCTTGAAATTCCCTGCGGAATGATTTGTTATAATTTGCAGTATAGTCAATTTGAAACGGAATGCTGTGTCCTATTACTTTTAATTTTTTGGAGTCTTTTATCATACCTGTTTCCTTTTCTACTGATATCAAACATGATAGTACTATGTATGGAGTATTAATGCAAGTTTTTATTGACAGAATCCTCCATTTTAATTATTATAAGGGTGGAAAATTCTACCCTAAGCAGACATGGAGATAAGTATGAAAATAAAAATGACTCGAAAACAAATGGCTATAGGCATGTTATTAATAATTTTTGTGCCTATTATTTATCATAAAATTTCTGGTATTATAACAGGAGCTATGATGCAGCGTATGATGCGCATCCCGAAAGAGGTTGTTGTAGATAAGCCTCATAGTCAGAATATACATGTTCAGGCTGAATCAACCGGAAGAGTTGAGGCTAAATATTCTATTGATGTTATAGCTCGTGTTTCAGGATTTTTGAATAAAAAATATTTCCAGGAAGGAGATACCGTTCATAAAGGACAGGTATTGTTCCAGATTGACCCTAGAGAATATCAATTGGAAGTTAACAATTCAAGAGCTGAGGTTAATCAGTATAGCGCAGTGTTAAAGAATGCCCAGCAAGAGTTAAATAGGGCTAATGCTCTTATTAAAGAGGATTTAGTAAGCCATTCTTATGTGGACCAGAGTTTGGCAACCAGAAATCAAAACAGTGCTTTACTAGATGCCGCAAAACAAAGATATGAACTTGCTAAAGTTAACCTTAGTTATACAACAATAAAATCTCCAATTGACGGCAGAATCGGTAAGGTTAAAATTACGGAAGGTAATTATGTAAATGCTACATCAGGTTCTTTGGTAAATATTTCAAGTACTAACCCTGTTTATGTAACATTCAGTCTTCGCGGAAGTGATTTTGTAAAGCTTTTAAAAGCTACTGATAAATTTAAAGATGCTCAAGTTAAAATCCAATTTGAAAGCGGTCAGTGGTATGATCAAGTTGGTAAAGTTGATTTTGTTGATAATCAAATTGATCAAAATTCAGGATCTGTTCATATGAGAGCTACCTTTGATAATTCAAAAGGCTGGCTGGTTCCAGGTGATTATATGAAGGTTTCTATTATTGCCCCTCGAAAAGTTGAATTTATGACAGTTCCTCAATCTTGCACAAAAGGTGATGCGATGAGCGGCTATTATGTTTGGGCTGTTGTTCCAGATAAGGGCGAAAAGAAAAAAGCCGATTTTTTGGATAAAATTTTCAAAACACCGAAAGATCAGGGGTTAAAGGTTGTTAGAAAAGATATTAAAATTTCTGACGATGTTGGTAACAACTGGATTGTAGAAAGCGGATTAGATGTTAATGATGATATTGTAGTAGCCGGTGTTCAGTCAATTACAACAGAAGATCAGAAGGTTTCTATAATTTCAGCTGAAAAATATGCAAAAAAACAGCAAAAAGCAGGTAAAAAATAATGAAAAAGATTTTTGATTTTGATAAATTATTCTTCTTTATAAGAAAGCCGAGATTTGCACTGGTAATATCAATTTGTATTGTTATTGTCGGTATGATTTCAATGTTGAGTTTGAAGCAGGAAAGCTATCCTGATGTTACTCCTCCTCAAATTCAGGTAACCGCTGCATATACAGGTGCTTCTGCTGAAGTTATTGAATCTTCGGTTGCAACTATTCTTGAAAATAAATTAAACGGGGTTGAAAACCTTACATATATGTCTTCAAATTCTTATGACGGGACATATATTTTAAATATGTATTTTAAGGTTGGATCTGATAAAAATATTAACCTGATGAATGTTAACAACAGAATCCAACAGGTTCAATCTCAATTGCCGGAAGATGTTCAAAGAACAGGTGTAACTGCGATTAGCAGAACATCGGGCTCAGGTGCTTTAATTCTTACATTATTCCCAGAATCTGGCAACTGGTCACAGCTTGATTTGACTAACTATGGTGCTATTTATATTAAAGACGAATTGAAGCGTGTTGATGGTGTTGCTGATGTTGAAGTATATGGTGCCGGTGATTATTCAATGAGAATATGGCTTGATCCGCAAAAAATGGCAGGGTTAAATATTTCTACAAGTGAGGTCAAGGCTGCAATTAATGCTCAAAATACCCAGATTGCTACTGGTGCTTTGGGATCTTTACCTACAGATGATGATCAGGCTCTTCAATTAACCCTGAAAACAAACGGCAGATTAACTGATGTTAGTGAGTTTGAAAATATAATAATTCGTTCAAATATGGACGGTTCAAATGTTAAAATTAAAGATATAGCGCGGGTTGAACTTGGTGCATATACTTATAATAACCTTGGTTTGGTTGGTGGGAAACCTTCTGCCGTAGTTGTAATTTCTCAACAACCGGATGCCAATATTATTAATATGTCAAAAGGGGTTCATGCAAAAGTTGATGAACTTAATTCAAGATTGACTAACGGTATTAAAATTATAACTATTAAAGATGATGCTGATTATATTCATGAATCTATGAAAGAGGTTGAATTTACAATTCTTTTAACAGGTTTAATTGTTGTTTTGATTATCTTCCTGTTCTTAGGTGATGGTATGGCAACACTTGTTCCGTGTGCAACTATTCCTGTTTCTCTTATTGGGACATTCTTTGTCTTAAAAGCTTTGAATATGTCAATTAACCTGTTATCATTATTTGCGTTAGTATTGGCTGTCGGGGTTGTTGTAGACGATGCTATCGTTGTTATTGAAAACGTAAAACGTCATATTGATGAAGGTAAGTCAGCTATTATGGCAACCCAGATTACGATGGAAGAAGTAGGATCTTCTCTTGTTGCTATGGCACTTGTTTTGATGGCGGTATTTGTTCCGATTGTATTCATGACCGGTATGACAGGGGTTATGTATAAGCAGTTTGCTGTTTGTATTGCGGTGTCTATTGCAATATCTGCAATCTGTGCGTTATCTTTATCTCCTGCGATGTGTTCTCACTTCTTAGGTCGTGAAAAATCTAACAAGCCTGAAGATTTGTCCCATCCGTTTATGGTTCGATTAAAACATATTCAGGAACGTATTAATAATAAAACAAGAAAAATTGTTGATAATTTTAATAACGGGTTTAACAAAATCGAAGATTTTTATATGGATTTTGTTAAAACCTATGTTTATAATAAAAAACTTGTTATTGTAACTTACTTAATTATTGTGGGTTTAACTCTTGGAGCATTTAAATTTATTTCAACAGGTTTTATTCCTGATGAAGATCAGGGGGTATTGATTGCTACAATCACCTTGCCTGACGGTGCTTCTTTGACCAGAACTGAAGATGTTGCAAGAAAGTTTATTTCTCAGGTTGAGAAACTTAAAGGTGTTGATTCTACAAAGCTTACTGTATTTGGTGGCGGCAGAACGGTAAACTCTGCGTTTGCAATTATATTGCTTGATGATTATGCCGAAAGAAGAAACAATCCTTTTACTTGGGTTGAGCGTAAGTTAAAAGGTCAGGCAACTGATTTAACTCATACGGCAATACTTTCAGAGATAAGAAAGATTACATCTGCAACTAAAGAGGCTTCTATTATTGTATTTTCACCTCCTGCAATTCAGGGTATGAGTATGATGGGTGGTTTTGAATTTCAAATGCTTTCTCAAGGGGAATATACTTCTCAGGAGATGGAAACTTGGGCTAACAAGTTGATTGCAGCTGCAAATCAAAATTCTACTTTGTCAAATGTTAATACAACATTCCAGGCAAATGTTCCGCAGTATATTGTTGATATTGATTATGCAAAAGCTATGGCACAGGATGTTGACCTATCTGAACTTTATACAACTTTAACATCAATGTTAGGTGCTTATTATGTTAATGACTTTAATAAATACGGACGTGTATTTAAGGTTCAAATTCAAGCTGAAAGCAGATTTAGGCAAAAAGCAACTGATTTAGAAGGTATATATGTTAAAAATAGAAATGGTGTACAGGTTCCGGTCTTATCGATTGTAAAATTAAGACAAACTGTTGGTACTGCATCTATTTCAAGATTTAACCAGTATGAATCAGTACAAATTCAAGGTCAGCAGGCTCCCGGGAAAAGTTCCGGTGATGCAATGACTGCTATGGAAGAGGTTGCAAGAAAAGTTCTGCCATCTGATATGACTTTTGACTGGTCAGGTACTTCTGCTCAAGAAAGAGAAGCTTCCGGTCAAACCGCTATGATTATTACATTTGCACTTGTATTTGTGTATCTATTCCTGGTGGCTTTGTATGAAAGTTATACAATCCCTGTTGCAGTACTTTTGGTATCTCCTGTAGCAGCTCTTGGTGCATTGTTATTCCAGATGATGATTAATCAGTCGTTTGACGTGTATTCTCAGGTTGGTATGATTACATTAGTCGGGCTTGCTGCAAAACAATCAATATTGATTGTAGAGTTTGCAAAAGAAGAGCACGAAAAACACGGACTTTCAGTTAAAGATGCTGCTATAAAGGCTGCAAAGTTAAGGTTTAGAGCAATTATGATGACTGAATTGGCATTTATTATCGGGGTATTACCAATGATATTTGCCTCCGGTGCCGGTGCTAATTCAAGAATATCAGTAGGTTCTACAGTGTTTGGCGGTATGGTTGCAGCTGCAACTTTAGGGGCTGCGCTGACTCCGGCATTTTATGTTCTTGTTCAGGAATTTGTTGATAAATTCCCGAAAAGAGAAATAACGGATAAAGATTTGGAGATTTAGACAATGAATAACGGAATAAAGAAAAAGATTTTTAATTTAATATTAATCGCATCAGTTACTGCTTTGAGTACTAATTTATCTTATGCAAAAAAAACTGTAAAAAATGATGAAACTTTAATCGCAAAAAAAGAAAAGCAGATTCAAATTGTTGAACCTGATAAAACTAAGGTTAACAAAAAACGCGAAATAAAGAAATTAAAATCTAATCAAAAAACAAAAGTCAAATCATCAAAAGAAGCCGAAGGTATGTACGAAACTAAATTCCCGGTTATAAACAGCCAGGTTTCTTATGCTGATATGAATGGCGAAGTTACATTGAGTGATTGTATTAAACTTGCAATAACTCATCACCCTGCAATTATGTCTGCTATCAGTAATTCTGAAATTTATAAAACACGTATCGGGCAGGCTTGGTCTAATTATTTTCCAACCCTGAATGCCGGTATGAGCTATTCTAGAAATGATATGTTTATGACAATGGCCGGTGGTAATTTTGCGAAAATGATTGTTCAGAAATATGATATGTATTATGTTCCGACTTTGTCAGCAAATATGTTATTATTTGACTTTGGTAAAACTAAATCTATGGCTGATACCGCTAAGCGTACTTATGAATCTTCAAGATATGATGCTGAAACCAGTATTGAAAATGTAATTTATAATGTAAAAGTTGCGTATTATAATATGGTTTTTGCAAAAATTCAAAAAGAAGTTTATGAAAATACTGTTCAAGATTATGAATTACAGTTGAAGCAGGCAAGAGCATACTATGATATTGGTAAAAAGGCTAAAATTGATGTTACTTATGCTGAATATAACCTTGGAAAAGCTAAGTTGAATTTAATTAAGGCTAAAAACACTCAAGAACTCGCATCAGTTCAGCTTGCAAATGCTGTAGGTATCCCTGAACTCGCAGAAGTTATACTGAAAGACAGCTTGAATACAAAAGAATATGAGGTTAATTTTCCTGATTTAATTCAAGTTGCAGAAAGTTCCCGTCCATCGCTGCTTGCTGCTAAGAAGAGAATGGATGCTGCAGAATTGAATATAAGAAGTGCAAAACGTGCATTTACTCCTGATATCAGTGCTTTTGGTTCGTATCAGCACGGTGGACGTAAGATTAATGCAGATAATGCTTATTCTTTAGGGGTTCAAATTCAATATTCAGCTTTGAATTTGATGCTGCTCAAAAAGCAGGTTGATGAAGCTAATGCAACTTATAAAAAGTATGTTGCCGATTATGAACAAGAACGTCAAAATGTTTATTTAGATGTTAAAAGTGCATATATAAACTTGATGAACTCTCATGATGGTATTGGGGTATCAAAACTTGCGCTGCAACAGGCAAAAGAACAACAATATCAAGCATTCAGACGTTATCAGGTAGGGTTAGGTGATGCAATTGAATTTAAAGATTCTGAAAATACTTATCTGAACGCTCAACTGGATTATTATTCAACTTTGCTTCAGTATAATATCAATGCGGCTGAGGTTGAGCGTGTAATTGGTGCGCCTATCAAAGAATCTGATAAAGAATTGTAATATTATATTTTTAAAAGACGCAAATTTTAGAATTTATTGACTTTATGTAAGGGTAAGGTTTGTATATCTATGCTCAAAATATCTTTTAAAAATTTATTGCAAAATAACAAGTCAACAAAAATTTGTGATGTTGGGATATTTACAGCTCAAAAGCCTCAAAATATTGCTGCTTCTACCTTAGAACGGGCTCCTGTTTCTGACGTGTTTTGTTCTGTTGGTGTGAGTGCGCCTGTAAAAGATATTGGTGATGAGATACTAGATGCTTCATTAAAGGCATCTTTATTACAGGACAGGTGGGGAAGTCGTAACCCGATTTTTTATAGAATAGTGGGCAAAGATGAACTTTTGAAATTGATTAAGGGGCAGGCAGTAAAAAGTAATAGAGATGCTTACAAAGGGTTATATACAGATATTACGACAGATCCTATGTATGATAAAATACCTAGAAATGGTAAATTCAGACTGAAATTCAATAATGAGAATAATAAACTGATTAATAGCGGGAGATTAAGAGTATGGGCTCCTGAAAATTCTCATTACCAAATATCCGGACATTATGATGCTTCTGATATAAAAACTGTTGATTATTTTGATGGAGATGATGTAATTTCCTTGGGTTCAATTGATGAATTACGTTCACTGTTTTAATCAGATTGTGACACTTGAGAACTATTTTGTAAGTGGTAAACTTATTTTATGGAAGTTTTAAATCTTATATATTCAAAATGGTGCAAAATTCCTGATAAAATAAGGTTCTTATTTATAGGTGCTGTTAATGCTGCCATTTCTTATATGATTTTTGCCCTGTCAGTTTATATTTTAGGTTCGGAACATTATCAGGCTTGCGTAATTTTACAGTGGTCATTATCTTCTGTTTTTTCCTATTTTAATCAGAAGTTTTTTGTATTTTGTACAAAAGGCAACTATGTTAAAGAATACCTGAAATGTTGTTCAACCTGGGCTGTAAGTTATTTTCTAAATGTCATTATTTTAGAAATTCTTGTAAGGTTTGCGATAAAAAATGTTTATATTTCGCAATTTATTTCAATATTTTTGGTATCAGTTGTTACTTATGTTTTGTTCAAATATTTTGCATTCAAAGTCAGCAAAAAGTAATTTAGCGTATTGAATTCCAAAAATAACGTTTTAGTTTGCGTGATATTGGCATATTATCAATGTTTTTATCACCTTTTACAGATGTTATCAGATATTCTTCCGGCTGGGTTGTTCTTGAGTACTTTATATCGGTTCCACCAAAGAGCATAACATAACCCGGTTTATATCCGTCCGGAATTTCTAAAAATTCGCATAGTTCAGGAATTAGTTTCAAACAAATTTGAGCAAATCCGCACCATAAAGTTCCAACTCCCATGCTTTGGGCATATAGTTCAAAGTAGCTTAGCGCAATTATTGGATCTTCATTGGCGCAAGGTGCGTTAACCGGTGTTGATACAACTATCATGTGAGGTGCACCTCTAAATATTACATCATCACCGTTAAGGAATGCGCTTTTGTATCTTGAGAATTTTTTAGTCAGAGCGTCAATTTTAGCGGATAATAAAATCTTTTTAATGGTGTTATTTGTGCGGTTTCTAAACCTGTCCATAACCTCAACATCATCAATTATAGAAAGATGTAATTTATGGCTGTTACAGCCGGTTGGAGCATATTTAATCATTGATTTTAATTTATCCAGGGTTTCTGCGGACAGGTTTTCGTGTCTGAAATTTCTAAAACTTCTGCGCGATTGGATTAGGTTTAGAATCTGTTCATTTTCAGGAAAATTATCACAAGAACTGGATTCTTGCGGGTTCTTGCCTAAAATTGATATCGCACCGACCGGACAAATCGCAAGGCAATGTTGGCATTTTATACATTTGTTTTCATCTTCTTTTGAAATATTCGGAACTTTTTCACTGTTAAGATTGATAATTTGTGCGATACAATCGTGTTCACATTTTCCGCAATGTATGCATTTGTCTTTATCTACCGTGAATTTTATATTACTCATATTATTTCCCCTGTTCGTTATTATATTTCAATAAATCTATCTTTTTTTCAAGTCCCTGCTTTATGCTTATGGGCAGTCTATTAATTTTATAATTTATATAAAAACATCCAAAGAATAGCCATCCAAGTACATTGTGTTTTATTTCAATATCGAAATTCTTTTTTACATAATTTTCTATATTTTTTAATATTTGCAGGGCTAATACTATTTGAATGAGCATCCATATTAAATCTGCACCGTTTAAAATAAATTCGGTTTGGATTCCTTTAAAATTCATATAAATTGAACAAATATCAAGTAGAAGTAATATTCCTAACCAGGGGGTTCTATGAATATATTTTTCAGGATAAAGTCTGTTTATATCAGTGATAAGTTTCCATAACCAAATATACCAATATATTCCAAAAGTAATAATGCTTAGTAAAACCAGCTTTATTGTTGATGTTCTTCTTATTGCGATAGAAGATTTGTT
The DNA here is from genome assembly GCA_900551965.1 of uncultured bacterium. GTDB lineage: Bacteria > Cyanobacteriota > Vampirovibrionia > Gastranaerophilales > Gastranaerophilaceae > Zag111. Next base: position 1,232 of record URYF01000034.1, on the reverse strand, counting down.
GTTGTCAATTTCAACCATACTTCTATTATACCAGTTTAAAAAATATATAAAATCCTATAATTAATTTATAAATAAGTTCTTGACAATTAATCTTTAATTGATACAATGATAATACATTCGAAGCAGTTGCTTGGAAGAGTGCCAGAGCGGTTGATCGGAGCGGTCTTGAAAACCGTCGAACGTGCGAGCGTTCCGTGGGTTCGAATCCCACCTCTTCCTCCATTTATCAAGAGTCCGAAAGGGCTCTTTTTTAGTGCGTTTGGAGCTATAATTAGACAGATAAAAGCATAGTGTCTGACATTTAAAACCATAAATTATCAAAATATCAAAATTAAGTAGAAAATTTCTGATTTTAAGTGTCGGACATATAAATTCAGAATTTTATAACATGTCAATTATTTTTGGTTATAATTAAATGAAAGGTTGGGTTAATGAATACGAATATTGATACAACATTTGACTTTACATTAGATACTCCCAATTACTGGGAAAATTTTATTAATGGTAAAAGTAATATCGATCCGGATATATATAGTCCTACGCTTCAAACTTACCATAGAAAACTCTGGAGTAAAGAATTGCCAACCGGTGAATTTTTTGATTTAAACTCTGGAAATATAGAATATGATTATTTATACTGGAAAAATTTTCGTTTTGGAAGCGATTCTATAATTAATATATATTGGTATCATTCACAAATTAGTGATGTTATTGATGGTGTGAAAAAAACTATGAATGATCCGGAAGGATTTAGAAAGAATTATTTACATTCATCTTATACAATAGGCAGCAGTATTATTTTTCCAAAACATCGTTTATCAATTAATCAATGCAGGGGGACAAATAAAAAAATTCGAGATAGATTTGATTTAACATTAGAATGTATTAAAAGATTTTATTCAGAGGAAACAAGTCCTTTAGAAAATATTTTAACAAATGATTCAAAATTTTTTAGTTTATTTGGAAATTTTAAAAATTATATCGACTTTTTTTATTTACAAGATTGGGTCGAAAATGATTACAAAACAATAAAATTTTTATTACCATTTGATGATTTTGAACGTTCTCCTTATCCTTTAAATAAAGAAGAATGGTTTGATTTATATGAAAAACAAATGGATTTATTAACTAAACGAAATAAAAGAATTTTGCAAGATGCAAATTAAGTAAGTTATATACATGTTTCCACCAATATTATCGTCATTGCGAGAAAATCTATGATTTTCGAAGCA
>URYF01000033.1 GCA_900551965.1 uncultured bacterium | reverse complement strand
TGAGCAAGTTTTGAATAGTTCTCCTGCAGTTTTGCCTCAACTTCGTGACGGCGATACATCTGAATTAGCCCCGGTATTGTTAATGCCGCAACAACACCAATAACTCCAAGAGTTATCAAAACTTCAGATAGGGTAAAGGCAAATTCCACGCAACCGAAAGCCCCTGTTTTAGGCTTTAAAAAGGTACCCCCCCCCGCAAATCGACACTATTATTAGGTTTTAACATTACACTCTCCTATATCAAACTACTACTTAATTTTAATAATATCCGTAATTAAATCTTGAACATTTTTATCCGCCCTGATTGATTTTGCAAGATTAGCAGACTCAAGAGCCTTATCATAGTTCTGTTTATTATAGTAAATAACCGCACGGTCAAAATGTATCAAATATTTTTCATCATCAGTATTGGCATAAGACTCACCATCGTTTAATAATTTTAATGCAGATTCGTAATCGCCCATATCTACATATACAGAAGCTAAATTTACATAACCTGCTGCCATTTTAGGATATTTTTGAATATAAGTTTTAAATTCATTCAGTTTGCGCTGCAACCTCACATCATCACTTCCCATAATTAATGGTGCATAATAAAAAGTTTCACTGTGCAAATCTTTCACGTTTGAAATTGTCGGTTCTATCCTATAAAGAAGAACAAGTGTTTTCAAATCGCGCAGGGTTAAAGTTTGATCTTCAGTTTTGTAAAAATAGTAATAATCCTTACCCAAATCCGAATCCTGCATAGAATACATCAAATCTCCCGGATTATCACTATGACCCATTATTCCAAGAGTATGACCAACCTCGTGCAATGCTGTATTAAAAACCTCACGCGGAGAAAAATTATTTTTCAGCGGATTTGTCTTATAAAAGGTCAAAACCATTTGTTGTAAAATCTTATTATTATCAATAGACGGGTCAGTATAAGCTACAGTATATTTGCAGACCCCATTTTGACAAAGATCAGGCGGCACATCTTTAAATCTTATTAAAATCTGCGCATCTTCTTTGGAGCTGGCATCTTTGAATTTTACAAAATTAGTCCGCGCTGTCCATAAATTCAAAGCTTTATTTATATTTTGAATATAATACTCAGGAACAGAATCCTTATCTTCAATATACACAGAAAGCGGAAAAGATTTTATATCCCACCTTAAAATATCACTGCCAAGCGCTGCATTATGAATATAATTATTTTCAATTCCTTCCATCAATTTATAGCGCAATGCTACAGCCTGAACTTTTGCGTATTTTGAAGCTTCATCCTCAATCTTTGAATTTGCCATATCATAAAGCTTTTTTTGAACAGAATAAACAGGTTTTGCTTTAGTTAAAGCGAGCACATAATAAAACCTTGCCAAAATTCCTTTTGAATCCGCAAATAAAGACTTTTCAAAATATGGCAGAGCCTGTTCATACTGCCCCTCGTTATAAAGCCCTCTTGCTTTATTATAATTATACATAGCCGAAAACGGCGACTTATAAACAAGCGCAACCAAAAGTACGACAAATAATATACCAAGTAAAACTTTACGCATTAGATTTCTCTGCCAAATCCCTTTCAAGCTGCTGCGCAAGCGCTCTGGTATCTCCTTTTAACTTGAAATACTCCGCAAATTTTGCAGTAGTTTTGATATTAATACTACGACCGTTTTTATCCTTATGCTTTGAAACCAAACCTTTTTCAACAAGCTCTGCAACATGTTCATACGCTGCTGAACGTAATTTCACAAGCTCGGTCTGTCTGATAGGCTCTTTTAAGGCTATAACAAGAAGAGTTCTTAAAACAGCAGGTGATAAATCTATCGGACAAATTTTTTCCACAATATCACTGTAATCTTCTTTTACCTGCAAAATATACCCGTTTTCATCATCAATTTCCAAAGCCCCGTCTCGTGATGCATAATCCATAATTAATTCAAGAATAGATTCTTCAACAAGTTCCGGTTCAACATCAAGATATGCTGCAATTTCATCTAGTGACAAAGCTTTTGCGGTGACAAAAAGAACCGCTTCAATTCTGGATTTCAACTGCTGCATTTTCTTTTCCTCCGCCTTTTACAACATACAGGTCTGAATAAAACTCTTTTTGCTCCAATTCATAATCTGTATCTCTGCTTAAAAATAACAAAGCAAGATACGCACTGATTTTATCCATACCTAAAATAGTTAACTCATTAAGTTCAATTTTATCCTGATGCGCAAAAATTTGCTCTAAATTATCTTTCAATTTTAGAACAGATTCTTCAATATACTCTTCATGAGCCATTGAGACGATTTCATCAGGAGTGAGCCTTGAATAGTTTCTGACATGGCGTTTTGCACGCTCATGAGCACTCTTCATTGAAGCTCGTTTTTCAAGTTTTTCATAAAATTCAAGTTGTTTAATCAAGTCTTTCAAAGTTACAACACGGTTACGGTTCAAGCGAATACTTGTACGTCTTTGTAGAGCTTCATCAAAACTAACAACATTACTTGTCGGAATAAACTCTTGTCCTTCATCAGGATATTCAACAATAAACCCGTCATCATCATACAAAACATTATCTTCAGGCTGGTCCTGGAACTCTTCTAAAGATAGTCCAGCAAGAACATTTGACTGCAATCTGCATAAAATAGATGCAAACAGCAATGTACGGCTCGCAACACGCAAATTCAGCGACTTTAATTCAATCATTCTTTGAAGATATTTTTCCGTAACATCAAGAATATCAATATTCCACGGATCAATCTTACCCTGTTTTGCCATATCAACAAGGATTCCGATACCGTCATTGGCATCAAATTCTCCGGATTTTCCGTATATTGAGGATTCCAAATCCTGCGCATTTATAAGATTATTATTCATCGTCATCTCTTAATTTTACACCTGTAACTTTTGTTTTGCCCTTTTCTTTCTGGGTAACACCGATTGTTCTGTTTGCAGCCTCAATCATTGGTCTTCTGTGGCTTACAACGAGGAATTGTGTTTCGGAAGACTGCTTTTTAATCATTTCGGCAATTCGTTCAACGTTCATAGTATCTAAACTTGCATCAACCTCATCAAGAGCATAAAACGGTGCAGGAAGATACTTCTGGATAGAAAATACCAATGCAAGTGCCGTTAAGGCCTTTTCTCCGCCTGATAAAGCCCCTAATTTATTATTTGTGGTTTTATCTCGAGGTTTTGCCTCAATTGTCATGCCGGCAGATAACGGATCACTTTCATTTTCCAAAATCAAACGACCTTCACCTTCTGACAATTGGTGATAAATATCTTTGAAATTTTCATTAATAGCAGTGAAAGTAGTCATAAAGGCTTCTTTTTTCTGCTGTTCAAACCCGTTCATCTTATCTAAAATAGACTGACGCTCGGTTGAAAGGGTTTTAATCTGGGTATCAAGTTCTTCTTTTCTAGCGGCTTTTTCTTCATAAGAAACAATCGCGCGCATATTAACATCCCCTAATTCCTGCATACGCTTATCCAAACGTTGGATTTTAGCATTCAATTCATCAATAGAAATCTGAACAGGCTCAAGTTTTTCAACATCTACGCCTGAATTTTCCAAGAACTCGGAAGCTTCTTTTAGCTGAGGTTCAAGTTCTCTGCGGCGGGATTTGAACGATTCAATCTGTTCATTAATCCGGTCAATTTCAGAAGATTTTACTGCGCTGCTTGTCTGCAAATCAACCAAACTCTTATGAATTTCTTCTTTTTGTTTCACAAGTTCTCCGATTTTTGCATCAATTACAGCAATTTTATCAGATAGGGTATTTAATTGTTCCTCTAATTGAATGATTTCTGCTTTATATGTCTCTTTATCTTTTTCTAAAGACTCATTATTCTTTGTTATATTTTTAATATCGTCTTCTTTAGAGATAATTAACTGCTCATTGAATTTTATAGTTCCGTTATACCCATTAATCTCGTTATTAACATTCATCAAGCTATTATTCAAGTGACGAATTTCATCTTCAATTCCTTGAGTTTTCTCTTTCAAATCCTTTAAATCTTTGTCATTTAAAAGACTGTCAAGTTCAGCGAGTTTATCCTGTGCTTGCTGAATCTTGTCAGATAAATCAACACGTTTTGCTTCAATTTTATCAAGTTCAGAATTTAGTTTTTCAATCTGAGGTTCGTTTTCAGCAACAAAAGTCTTCTTTGATTCCAGAAGATTTTGACTGCTTTCAAACTGGGATGTCATATTAGAAAGCTCAATTTTGGCTTTTGAATACTCTGTTGAAGATGAAGAATAAGTAACTCTGATTTTATCAAGTTTTTCTTCAAGAGCTTTTTTATTAGCTACGGCTTCATCATATTTCTTCTGCAATTCATCTAACTTAGCTTTAGCATTTTCAAGCTCTTTATCGTCATTTTGTCCGAATCCGAAAATTGACTTTTTGACATAGCCGCCTGTAATTGCTGAAGATTTTTCATATAACTTACCATCTAAGGTTACCATACGATATTTGCCCATCAACTGCTCAGCAGCCTCAGCATCTTCCACTATCAAAGTATCGCCAACCGCGTAGAAAAATGCGTCAAGATAAATATCATCAAAATCTACAAGATTTATAGCAAAATCGATTACCCCGCGATTTTTTGGTAATTGAAGTCTTCCGGGAGCTTTTTTAACCTTATTCAAAGGAATAAAAGTGGCTCTGCCGGCTCTTGAAGAATTAAGCAATTCCATAGCAACATAAGCAGCATGAGTATCATCGACAACAATATGCGCCAATCTTCCGCCAAAAGCGATATCCAATGCTAGTGAATACTCTTCATCAACTGTCCCTAACTGCATCAATGGAGCATGAACCCCTTCAAGATTAGCGTTCATAACAGTCGTTATAGGGATACTTGAACCTGATGATGACATTGCACGTCTTTGAGCTTCCATATCAGAAAATTTACGATAAGCTGCCCTGACATCATGATCATAATCCTCAATGGCAGTTTTAGCATCATCGAGCTGCTGCATAGTTTTGGTCTGAATTTCTTTTAATTCATCCATCTCTTTTTTTAGATTATTAACCTCAAGTTCTTTTAAGGATTTATCGTCACCAAAATTAGCTTTCGCATTTTCGGCTTGTTCTATAAATGTCTTAGCTTCTTCTATTTCTTTTTTTAGATTTTTTAAATCATTTTCTTTTGGTAAAGACTCTTTTAACAATTCATTGTCTTTATCTTTTAAAGAGTCCAAATTGCGGGAAACTTCGTTTCTTTCCTGAATATACTTATCTGCAGTAGAGCTTAAACCCGAAATATCTGCCAACTTTTTCGATAATTCGTCTTTTTTCTCTTTTAATTGGGTTTCAATAATACCGATTTTATCGTGAGCTAACTTGATATTAAGTCTTTCATCTTCAATTTTCTTTTTATAAGTTTCAATACCGTTTTTAGCATTCTCAACCGATTGAAGCCCTTTTTGAATTTGGGTATCAGAATAATCTATAGCATTTTTCTTTGTCTGAATACGTGCTGATAAATCACTCTGAGCATCTTTAAGGCGGTTGCGCTCTTCTTCGCCTTGCTCTTTTAGCTTTTCGTCAAGTTCTTTATATTTCTCATTAATAAGTTTTATTTTCTCGTCTAAATCTTTTTTATTAGACTGTTCCTCTTTTAGCTTCTTATTTGATTGGAGAATATTTTCATGCGCAAGTTCAAGGTTTCGTTTCAAGTCAAAAAACTTAACCGTACTGATTTGAGATTCAAGCCCTGATTTTTCCTCTTGAAGCTTTTTATACTTTAATGCGACCTCACGTTCTGCCTTTAGTTGTTCAAGAGTTTTTTCAACTTCTGACAAGATTAATGCTGCCGCCTCAACTCGCTGCTCAACGGTTTTTAATTCTCCGGTTGCCTGATCTATACGTCTGTCAAAATCTGCAACCCCCGCGATTTCATCAATTATGCCGCGGCGAACTTTAGATGAACACATTACAATGCTGTTAACATCACCCTGCATCATTACGTTATAGCTGTTCGGGGTAATATTATATTTCTCCAAAATACTTCTGATATTAGTTAAAGTATCAATTTTATCATTGAGGTAATACGTACTTGCAAACCCTTGACTAGTCTTTTTAATTCTTCTGGCAACAGAAAGCTCCTGATTATCTCCGGTATCTCCGAATATAACCTTTACCATAGCTTCATTTTTATTGTTAAATGTTGTGATGAAATCAGAAAGATTTTCAATACGCAATGCGCTTCCTGTACGAAGACCAAGTGCAAACATCACACTATCTATAATGTTGCTTTTTCCTGATCCGTTTGGTCCTGATACAGTAGTAAACCCTTTTAATAATGGGATATCTGATTTATTCGCGAACGATTTAAAATTATCTATTTCCAGTTGTTTTATGTACATAATTCTACCCAAGTATAATGTATTGTACCATTATGACAGATAAAACACCGGCATGTCAAAAGTATTTAATATTATTTACAAACGCAGTTTAATTTGTTTCAAGATCCTGATATTCTTTAGCGAATGCAGGGTTAACCGCAAGCCATTTGAAGGTTTGTGATTCGATTTCCGGAATATCAATAACAAAAGTTCCGCCGTAACGACCGCGTGAAAATACTAAATAACCTTCTTTTGCAAGGTTATGAAAAGCTTTCCTTATCGTGTTAGGACTTAAATCAAAATGTTTTGATAATTCTAATATAGACGGTAATTTATCACCAATTTCGTACTCCTGCGCAATCATACGCTTTATTTGATTTTGGGTTTTCTCATAGTGATAAAACGGTGCAAAAATAGAAGTTTCCGACTTGTAAGCAGAAACAGAACCTCCCGGGATTTTGATAACAGTAGTACCATATCTACCGCGGCGCGCTAACAAAATTCCACGGTCTATCAATACTTTTAAAGCATCATGCACTGTCTTTAAACTAGCTTTTAAGGCTTTTGACAAAGAAGCATGAGCAGGCATTCTATCTCCTACTTTTAAGTTATTTATAATATAATTCTCTAAATCTTTTACTACCATATCTACAAGGGTTTCAGAAGTCTGCGAAGCTGTTGATTCAACCTCAAAATCAAGAGTCATAACTGTCCAGCCACTGTCTTTTGCGTTTTTAAACCTATGACAGATAATATTTTTTGCAGCAAGTGCCTCCAGGGCAAGTCTTGTAGTATTAACTGAATATCCGATAATTGTTGCAACGGTTCTTGATGATGGCAGCTGAGAACCGGCCTTAAACCCGTCTGTTAGAATATATCTTTTTATTGATTCCACAGCCAAATCACGTTTAGAAGTCAATTTCCTCAAAGTTGAAGACTGCTTTTTGTAATCTTTTACTAAAGTACCGATACATTGTTTGGACTCAACATAACCCAAATCTTCAATATATCTCAAAGCATTCTGCATCGTACCGATACTCACCCCGAGCTTATAAGCAAACTCAGCCTTTGATGGCAGAATATTATTTTCCTCAATTTTACCGGAGGCTAAATACTCTTTAATCCAACCGGCAATCCATTTCCCGATAACTACAGACTTCGATTCATCAATATTTTTTAAATCAGGAAGTTCTGCCATAATTTCAGAAATATCAATCTTTACAAGTTCCGATTTTTTCGGAAATAAATAATTTTCTTTTGAGTTCATAAATTTCTACCTATTTTCGTTTTAATAATATACTATTTGTAAAAAAACATCAAGATATTTTTTGCTAGTTTTTGTAGTTTTATTACAAATAAACGATTGACGAAAATCAAAATTCAACAGATACTGATATTATGGAAAAGCAAAAAGTTATAGCTCTCGTGGATTGTGATTCGTTTTTTGTATCGTGTGAACAAAAACGAAACCCTGAATTAAAAGGGAAAGCCGTATGCGTATTATCCAACAACGACGGTTGCGTAATCTCACGCTCCCAAGAAGCTAAAATTGCAGGGGTAAAAATGGGTGAGCCGTTTTTTATGGCAAAAAAAGATCACTCTAAAGTAACCTATATAACTGCTGATCATGAGTATTATTCACAGGTTTCATCTCAAGTTATGTCGATATTAAAAGACTTCAGCCCCTATGTACAGGTCTATTCGGTAGATGAAGCTTTTGTTGATTTTACAGGACTCAAAAAGCTTTACAAAAAGAATTACAGAACTCTTGCAATATATTTAAGAGAAAAAGTGCTAAAAGAAGCGGATATTCCTGTATCAATTGGAGTTAGTACTAGCAAAACACTGGCTAAGCTTGCATCTGACAAAGCTAAATCTTCAACCTGCGGTGTTTATCTGATAGGTAAAAGAAAAATACAAAAAGAACTTAAAAACACTAATATTGAAGAAATATGGGGAATAGGCAGAAGATTAACACTAAATCTGAAAAAATTTGGGATTTTAACAGCTCAAGAATTAGTTGAAAAATCCGACAGTTGGCTCAATTCAAAAATAGGTATCCACGGAATAGAAATGCGCCATGAGCTTTTAGGTGAAATGGTTTCTATGGTTTCAAACAAAGAAAGAGTTCCGAAATCTATCCAAAACACAAGAGCTTTCGGCATATTCACATCAGACTTTAATTTCATTAAAAACGAATTGAATAGACACATTCACACATCTTGCAGAAAACTGCGTTCATACAATACAAAATGTCTCCAAGTCGGTGTAATGTTGAGAACAAAAGATTTTAAAGTATTTTATACAAAGAAAGATTTAATAGCTCCATCTGACTTTGAACTTGAAATATCAAATACGGCAATCGAACTGCTAAAAGAGATTTATAACCCGCAAATTATATATAGAAGTACAGGAGTTGTTCTTGAAAAAATAGGTGAACAAGGTGCTGAACAGCTTTCACTGTACGCTGATGCAACAGAAGAAACAAAAAAGAAAAAACTTGCCCAATGCTTTGACAAGCTTGAATCAAAATTTGGGAAAAATATTGTTCAAACAGGATTTTTGAAAAAATAGACAGCAAAAATTATTTTTTTGAGTTTTAATAATAATCAAAAGGAATAAATATGCGCATAAATAAAATAAACACAAATACAGCTGCTTTTGGCTCTTCTGAACAAAAACAAGGATTTTTAGACCAGATACATGCCAGAACAAAAAATTCTGCGGACATGACTGATACCATTGTTGTTCCAAGAACGATTTTCAAGGGATATCTCGGAATTATGTCCGGCACAACACTGCTTACTCTCGGCGGGCTCCTAAATAAATATTCAAAACTATCTAAAACGTTAAGTTTTGCAGGGGCGCTGACTTCAATGTACGGAACCTGGGCTTTTGTAAGACCGTTTATCCTAAAAGACAGTAATGGCGTTGAAAAAACTAAATAAATTAGATTTTCTTATCAAACTTTATCGTTATAGGGACAAGAATTTGATAATTATGTAAAAATCCTAACTGCTGCAATTTACAAGCCAGACTATTCACAAAACTTAAATCCTTACTGCCGGCATTCATTTCGGTAAACTTTGAATCAAAGTTATAAACATCATAAACATATCCGGTAACAGAACCGTCAGGCTGCTCTTTTAAACCGGTCAATGTGCAACCGTTTATGGCTCGCTTTAAATCTTTTGTATCATTTGCAGTCACAACAAACTTAAATGCAGGGTTGCCGTTTTTATCTTTTATTTTGCCGCTCTTCCAATCCTGAACCGCCTGTTTTATATTTTTTGAATTGCTCAAATCCTGTGCCAATTCACTATTTTGTGAATATATAAAAATACGTTCAACATTAGATTTTGGAAGCTTTAAATTCTTTCTAATATTTGCAATATCCTTATTTTTCTTAATTATATAATCCTTATTCGATTTTAACTCAGAAGGTTTGCATAATGAGATATTCATCAGAGCTTTTGCATTAGGGCAGCTAATATTAGCCAACTTATTTAAACCTTTTAAATAGTCTGCCGGAGTTTTCCCTATAATCGGTGAAATCATAATACTATTTTGCACAATAAATATCCCCTTGTATCTATATAAACATTTTTATCTGAGAAAAAATGCTAATATTATCTAAAATATTAAGGATTATTTCATTGCTGTTTCAAATTAGTGCAGCCCCCGATCTGAAAAGATATCAAAGGTATAATCATTCCCCGATGAAAATAACCTGTCGTCGTGTCCTTTTAGCTTTAGTTCCATTTTGTATTCAATAGCATTGTTATTGGTTCCGGTCCTTTTAATCCCGGAAGAACCCCACGCTGAAGCAAATGAAGAAAGAGCATCTTCAAAACCTTTGAAATAATCCATACAGGTAGGATATTTATATTTTGACAGAATCTGCTGTTTTGCGCTCGGAGCAATTACAGCAGCAACAGTCTCCGAACCTTTATCATTAATTTTTGCTAAAATTCGAGTAGAAGTTTTTACGTAGTCATTTTCTATAATAGATTTCAATAAAAATTTTTCTACCACATCTTTTGAATCGAAAAGTCTCATCAATGAGGATACTTTTGATTTTTCAGAATCTAAAAGTTCTATATAATCATCATATTTTGAAAGATAGCCTAGAGCGAAATCTTTATCAGGAGATTTTTCCATAATTCTTTCAAGGATTTCAGGATTTCTCACAAAAGATAAACTTTCAGGATAATTATTAACAAGTTCTGAATTTATAATATGCTGACCCGCCCGATTTTTATCTACACTTCCATCCGGAAGCCTATACAAAGCTATAGCTTGCCTGTACATTGGGTTATCAGCATCATTATTTCTGTAGTAATTATAAGTATCCCATCTGGTTATGGCAGCTTCCAGCTTTGTTTTATTAAAGGCATCACCATTTGCACTTTCAGTAATAAGCCTTGATAAATATTCAGCATTAGAAGTCTTTACAGGATCAAGCGAATTTGGACGATATTTTAAACAAACGCCGGCTATACCGGTCATATCATTTTTGTACAATATATTAATAGATTCATCAAAAGAATCCTGCAAACTATTTAACCTAAAAACACGCTGCTGCTCAAGTTTATAAGCCTCAGCGGCCTTTTTACGTTCGATTTCATTTAAGATTTCTGTTCCTTTTGGCTTAAAATCATCCGAAGTTAAGTGAGAAACACCTTCTTTTAACGAGAGTTTACCATCATGAATATTATCAAGATGGCTTAAAAACTTACCAAGAGCTTTTATATCTTCCGGCGCAAACCGGCATGAGTCAAATAAAATAATTCGCTCCAGAATTTCCTCATTATTACCGATTTCCGTTCCAGAATAATAAGCCAGACGAGCTTTTAAATCTTCTATACCTGCCCTGTCATAATTTCTTTTTGCTGCCTCAATCTTATCACCCATTGAAACAATATGTTTAATTTTTTCAGAAGGCTTTTCAAACTTATACTCTGAAGAAGCCAGAGAACTTAATGAAATCGATAACCCTCTATCTTCATAAACAATTTCAGAAGCCTTTTTACCTTCTACATACTGATTTTTTAGTACCGACAATACAAAATCATCGTAATTTACAGCCAAAAGCTTCAAATCAGTTATTGTAACCTGTGGAGATTTAACTTTTCTTTGTTCCGGAACCGCTGAAAATCCATGAACAAATTTCAAATCTGAATATTTTTTGATAATAGCTTCATGAATAGAATTTGCAAGTCTTATATAAAGTGCATCTTTATCAATATCATATTTAGAGGAAATATCCTCTAAGGCTTTTAAAATAAACGAATCAGATAACTCAAAAACTGCATCTTTTTTTTGAGCAACTATTAATCTGTCAAATTGTTCATAGAAATCTCTGGTTAAGGTATCCGTAAACTTTTTTGCAATAACATTTTCAGGTCTTGGCGGAACCTTTATTTTAGGGTAAACCTCTGCAAGTTCTTCCAGATTATTAATCCCATTCAAACCGGAATAATATTCTTTATATATCCTTGGCAAATTAAAATCACCCTTTGACACAGCTGATTTTAACTTATTTATCAACTGAAAGTCAGTCTTATCATCAATCTCAACTTTTTTAGGTTTTTCTGGTTTTGATTTAATTTTTGCAAGCAGGTTAAACTCTTTTCTTAACTGATTTACAATACTTTGTTTTTGTTCAAGATTTAAATTTGGCTGCGAGAGGGTTTGCTGAATCTGCTCCAAAATATTTTGCTGCTTCTGCATTTTATAGCGAAATTCTCCGATTAATTTCTGCAAAATACGAGTTGCATAATCATCAGCATCAAATTTTCCGACTTCATTTTCCATAATATTTGAAATCTGTTTTAAAAGTTTGCCTATTTCCAAATCAATATTCCCCCCTTTAGGTACAACATTATAAGCAGCACCAAAATAAAGCGGAGAAACTTTAGGATAAGAAACCTCAGCTACAGGTTTGATTTCAACAGTGCTAGATTCAGATTTTTTCAAATCTGGACTATTTCTACGATATGTAACGACCGAGGGTAATGTAATTTTCATAAAACTATTCCTTAACAAAAATATTAATAACTGTAACAAATTTTATTTGCCCAATTTTAAATAAATACTGCAAAATTGTTACATAAAAGACAGACTTTTATGGTACCACAAAAACAAAACAGATTCACCTGAAAGAGATGGGCACTTATATACCAAATTCCACTAAATGAAAAAATGCACGTCATTGCGAGCGACAGCGAAGCAGTCCCGAAAATTTTATTCAATCCCAACATGATAGATTTTCTCGCAATGACGATAATGTTGGTAGAAACATGTATATAACGTCCAAAAGATGAATCTGTACAAATTATAAATATTCAAAAACTACTAATGGTTTCCGCTGCAACCGTGTTTATCAGCAGAACAATCATGCCCGTGAGAATGCCCACCGCAACTGTGTTCACCGTGATGATGATTGCACATTGTATCAGGGTTAAACTGAAGTCGGTCATTCAACAAATCCTCAACAACTGAATCAGCATTACCGATAACTCCCGGATATAATTTAATTCCGGACTCTGAAAGAGCTTCCCTTGCTCCGGCTCCGATTCCACCACAAATTAGAACATCAACACCGTTATTTTTCAAAAATTCAGACAATGCTCCATGCCCTTGTCCATTTGAACTTACAATCTCTGAACTTTTAACACTTGAACCATCAACTTCATAAAATTTAAAACTTTCAGTATGTCCAAAATGCTGAAAAACGTTTTCATTTTCGTAAGTAACTGCAATTTTCATTATTTACCCTCCTATATAGATTTATTATAACACCAAGAAAAAAAGAACAAATAAGACAGATATAGAATATTTATTGTAATATAAATATTAAGAAACACAAAATTCAGAAAGGGAACATTATGAGAATAAGCAGCATTAACTCAACAAATTTTTCAGGGATACTCAAAGCTTCATTTACAAATTTTAGTACATATAAGTCCGAAGACATAGAACTTGATGCAAATAAAATAACAGAAATCACCCCAACTTCACCTAACAAAACAAGCATTTACTATAAGAAATGTGGAAGATGGGATTGCGGTATGATTGAAGAAGTCCCGTCAGAACTTGTACTAAGCGCATACGCGGCAGCCTTACAGGCACCGAATAACACGACTATTGATCTTACAAGATATATAAATATATAAAAAGGGGTTCTATGTTTTACAAAACTGAATACCATTCGCCATTTGGCATTCTAACTATAGCAAGCGACGGCTCAAACATTGCAGGGCTATGGATTCAAGATCAGAAGCATTTTGAAGAAACGATTAAAGAAAAAATGATTTCAAATGACAACCTGCAGGTCTTTAAAGAGACAAAATACTGGCTTGACAGGTATTTTGCAAATCAAAAACCCGAGATTTCGGAATTAGCAATTGCACCTAATGGCACTGAGTTCAGGCAAGCCATTTGGAAGATTTTATGTGAAATTCCGTATGGAGAAGTAACAACCTACAAAGATATCGCAAAAAGAATTGCAAAACAAAACGGAAAATCTCAAATGTCAGCACAAGCTGTCGGAGGAGCCGTAGGGCACAACCCTATTTCTATAATTATCCCCTGCCATAGAGTTGTTGGTTCAAACGGAAGCTTGACAGGATACGCAGGTGGTATTCAAACAAAAATAAAACTGCTTGAGCATGAAGGAGTTGATATGTCAAAACTTTTCATCCCCTCAAAAAACCGCAATGTAATTACCTAAATCACTTAAACCGTTTTTGTAATTCTTCCAAAAATATTTTGGCAGGCTTTGAAAATACTTGATTCTTTTTCCAGGCAATAGATATTCCAACCTCCAATTTGGGATTTAGGGGTCTGAACGTTAACGGGCTGTTGACTGTATCTGCAATAAGTCTGTCTAGACCTAAGGCATACCCTATTCTATCTTCGGTCATTATCGCAGCATTATAAATAAGGTTATAGGTTCCTGCAATATTTAATTTCTCAAAATCCTCTCCAAACCAATTTAAAATAGCATTATCTTCAAACGTTTTTTTTATTGCCTGCCTTGAAATTAAAAGAGGTAATCCAATTATATCATCAACTGTAACACTTTTTTTCTTTGCTAAAGGTTCATCTTTCCTTAGCAAAATTCCCCAGATATCTTTTTCTCCTATATTTACATAATCATATTTATTAGGTTTAAAAGGTTCTATAAACACACAAAAATCCAAAAGACCCTTATCCAATCTTTCAGACAAATCCTCACTATCTCCGGATACTATATGAAATTTTACCTTTGGATAACTATTTTTTAAATTTCTCATTATGTCAGTTAAAACTTTAATAGATTTCGTTTCTCCTGCTCCAATATAAATATCACCGGCAATCTCATCTTTAATAGCCAGCATCTCAGATTCCGTTTTTTCAACAAGTTCCATAATTTCCTGAGCACGTTTTCTTAGAACTATTCCCTCAGGAGTAAGAGAAACACTCTTGCCGCCCCTGACAAAAAGCTGCTGCCCTAATTCTTTTTCCAAATCCTGCAATTGGCGGGACAATGTAGGCTGTGTCAAGTGCATTGAATTAGCAGCTTTTGTAATATTTCCAATATCTGAAACCGTTAAAAAATATTTTAATACACGAAACTCCATAAGTTTATTGTATCCACTACTGCAATACCTGTCAAGCATTATAAATCATTTAAGATAAGTATTTGCTATTTAAAGAACAATGGTAAATAATAATAACTATGAATAATTTGGAATTTATAGATTTTATGAACACACACAATTATGTAGAAGCAGACAGCTTTGTACATAAAAAATTCCATGAAATGAGCCAAAGAGCAATAAAATTAACTATGGAAATCAATACGAAATACCATACAGAAGCAGAACTTGTTGATTTATTTTCAAAGCTGACCTGCAAACAGATAAGCCCTGACTTTAGAATATTTCCGCCATTTTACACGGATTGCGGGATTAACATATCGTTAGGAAAAAATGTTTTTATAAATGCCTGCTGTAAATTTCAAGATCAGGGAGGAATTGAAATAGGTGATAACGTTTTTATCGGTCATTCTGTAGTAATTGCGACAATTAACCACAACTTTAAACCTAAAAAACGTGTTTCAATGATTGCAAAAAAAGTTAAAATAGGGAATAATGTCTGGGTTGGATCAAATGTAACAATTTTGCCGGGAGTAACAATCTGTGACGGAGCTATAATTGGAGCAGGTTCGGTTGTAACAAAAAATATACCGTCAAACACGATTGCAGCAGGAAATCCTGCAAAAGTTATAAAAGAAATAGGAGAGGAATAATATGACAAAAAAAGTTTTAATTATCGGTACAAGTCCGCGTAAAAACGGCAACTCAAACAGATTAGCACAAGAATTTGCAAGAGGCGCAAAAGACGCAGGACATGAAGTTGAACTTATTTACCTATGCGAAAAAACAATTAACTACTGCAAAGGCTGCTTTGCATGTCTAAAATTAGGTAAATGCATTATAGATGATGACGCAAATTCCATAAATGAAAAGATTAAAGACTCTGAAGTTATTGTCTGGGCAACTCCTGTTTATTATTACGAAATGTGCGGACAAATGAAAACAATGATTGACCGTTCAAACCCATTATACGGAAAAGAAAACGAATTCACAGACATCTATCTTCTTGCAACAGCTGCCGACTCCGGGGAATATTCCATGGACGGAGCTATAAAAGGACTTCAAG